>CANCJE010000037.1 GCA_947378235.1 Caulobacteraceae bacterium
AGGCCCGCATCATGGAACTGGCGGATATCGAAACGGTCACCGAGCGCGGCCTTGGCCTCTGAGCGCAGCTTGGCCCAAACGGTGTGGCCGACCTTGTAGCTACAGGCTTGACCCGGCCAGACACAGTAACGCTCAATCTCAGTCGTGACGCCGGACACGACATCGCCATCGGTCGTTGCCATCCACTCTATAGCCTTTTCTCGGCTCCAGCGCTTGTGGTGCATACCCGTATCGACCACCAGACGGCAGGCCCGGAACAGGGCTGACTGCAGATAGCCGATCTTGCCAAACGGATCATTGGCATAGAGCCCCATCTCGTCGGACAGTTGCTCGGCATAGAGCGCCCAGCCCTCAACATAGGCCGAAAAGCCACTCAATTGCCGGATTAGAGGCAGCGGGGCCTCCTGTTGCAAGGATATCTGAAGATGGTGGCCGGGGATGGCCTCATGGTGGGTCAGGGTCGGCAAGGTCCAGGTCGGGTTCTCGGCCGTGTCGCGCAGATTGATGTAATAGGCCCCGGGCCGGGTGCCATCCATCGAGGGCGAGTTGTAATAGCCGCCTGGCGCTCCGGCCTCGATATAGCTGGGCACCCGACGAATCTCGACCTTGGCCTTGGGCAGGATGCCGAAATATTGCGGCAACAGGGCCTGAACCGCCTCAACCTGTTTATTGAGGTCGCGCAACAGCCGTTCCTTATCCTTGTCCGTGTTGGGATAGAGGAAACGAGGATCGGTATAGAGGCCGTGGATACGCTCTCCGACCGTGCCCTTGCTCATGCCCTGAGCCTTTAGGATCACATCAATCCGCGCGGTAAGGTCAGCGGCCTGATCCAGACCCATCTGATGGATCTCGTCAGGAGACAGGGTCGTGGTGGTCGAGGACTTCAGCGAAGCGGCATAATAGGCTTCACCGTCTGGCACGCGCCAAATGCCCGCATCATGCACGGCCTTGGGCTGAAGGCTGGCGATCAGGTCGGCCTGACGATTGAGGGCAGGCTGGACCCTGTCCTGATAGATCTTGGTCGCTGCCGCCGAATAGTCGCCGGAAAGCCCCTTGGCCTTGGCGCGGCGCACCAGAGATTGGACCAGAACCGATGTCTCTGCCGAGGCTGAACGCAGGCTGTTCATCTGCACCAAGGTCCGCTCGAGCACGAAATCAGGCGGGGTCAGGCCCGCGCCCACATCCCGGCGCACAACCTCGCTCTCCTGATCCAGCACCGAAGCAAAGGCCTCCAGACGCGACAGATAGGCGTCAGCATCGGCCTTGGTCTCGATCGAATGCTGGCTATCGAGGAAGTCGGGCAAGGCCTGATAGGACCCCGTCAGTTGGCTGACCACATAGGGCTCGCCCGTTCCAGAGGCGCTAAAGCTTTTCAGACGGTTGGCCTCGTCGGCCACCTCCATCTCGAAGATCACCGTGTCATAGTTGACCGCGTCCATCCCGCTGAGGGCCTTAGCATCAAAGGCCCGCATCTTGGCAAGGCGCACGCCATTATCGACCCGGTCTTGAGCCCTCGCCGCGAGTGAGCGGTCCGCGAGCTTACCCTTGGCCGCCGCCTGGTCGCCCTTGTCCATGCCAAGACCCGTAAGCATCTCGGGCGACCGGCGCATATAGTCCTGAACGAACCCGTCAAAGAGGGCGTTGAGCTCTGCCCCCTTACCCTCAGCCGCCAAGGCAAGATTTGGCAAGCCTGCCGTTACAGCAAGGGCACCGGCACCGGTTAAAAGGGTTCTGCGGCTAAACATGGCGGTGGTCCCGAAAGATCTATGGTTCCCATAGACCTATCGGTGGCAGGCCGAACTCACAAGCGGCCTTGCCAAAAATGCTGGGCCAGAAAATGTCCTTTGAAATCTAACCGCTCAGGACTTCCGCTCATCCCAACCATAGGCGACCCAAGAATGGCCCCCGACCTTGTGGGCTTCGATGACGCCGTCATCGGCCATATCCGGCTTGGCACTGCGACGGGCGCGAAGGGCTAGGCCCGCAACCGCGACCAAAACGCTGGTGATCAGGGCGATGACCAGCACTGTCGCGGCAAAGATAACCGCCAAGAGGGCGGCGAGACCGGCGGCAATGGTCGTGGCGATGGCGCTGCCGAGCCAAGCCAAGCTCTTCCAAACCGAATGACCGGCACTGTTGAAACGAAGGCTTTCCTGCCCTGTCATGACCCTGTCCTCTGTTCCGAAAGGGGAACGATCCTTGCCCTGATTATGTCAGGCCTACCTTGCGCTTCGTCAATGGCGTCGGCCAGTTAAGTTTTGGACAGGAGGAGCATTAGCCTCGCCTGCCTAGGCCTCGACCATCGCCCGACGTTCACGCATCACCGTGTCATAGGCTTCGTTAATTGCGGCAGATTTTAGGTGCGCCAGTTCGACAAACTCCGAAGGCAGACCTCGCGACAGGGCGCGGTCGGGATGGGCCTCGGACAGGGCCCTGCGCCACGCCGAGCGAACGGTCTCATCTGACGCATCGGCTTCAACCGCCAAGATCACATAGGGATCCTGAGGCCCCGCCCCCAAATGGGTGGCCCGGATGCGCCGGAAGGTCAGGGTCGATAGGCCAAAAAGACGCGCCACCTCTTGCAGATAGTCGAGCTCATGGTGCGTGACCACGCCATCGGACTTGGCAATATGAAAAAGCCCGTCCAGCACATCCTCAAGCAGTTGCGGGCAGGCGCGATAACGCTTGGCCAGACGTTTGGCATAGCCCTCAAAGCCAAGCGTTGTCTGGCGTGCAAGGTCATAGAGCCGCTGAATGTCGCGGACATTTTCGGAGGTCGGCTGGAACACCTCCGAAAAGGCTTCAAATTCCATCAGGTCCGCCCGACCATCGGCCTTGGCCAATTTCGCACCGAGCGCTATGACCGCTGTCGAAAAGGCGGGGTCCTGTCCAGGCAGGCTCTGCGGACAGTCATCGCAGTCCGCGGCGTTGACGCGCCCCGCTGCAAGTTTGACGATGTTGTGCCAGAAGGTCATGAGATGAGGATCACCTTAGTGACGTGGCGACATTATGACAACCTCTGAGACCCATTCGCGCTGGACCTTTTGGATCGATCGCGGCGGCACCTTCACCGATGTGATCGGCGCTCAAGGCGGCAAGGTTGTGCGCACGCTCAAGCTTCTGTCGGTCAGTGATGCCTATCCCGACGCTGCCGTCGAAGCCATGAGACGCATCTTGGGCCTTTCCCCCACCGAGACCTTCCCCGCTGATCAGGTCGAGGCCATCAAGATGGGCACGACAGTGGCGACCAATGCCCTGTTGGAACGCAAAGGGGCCCGCACCCTACTGATCGCCACCCAAGGCTTTGGCGACAGTTTGATCATCGGTGACCAGACCAGACCAGACCTGTTCGCGCTGGACATTGTGCGCCCAGAGCCTCTCGCCGAACGGACCATCGAGGCCACCGAGCGATTGACCGCGACCGGTGAGGTCCTGACTCCCCTCGATCGCGAGGCCCTCGCCCTGCACTGCCGCGAGGCTGTGGCCGCAGGCCTGACCTCGGTCGCCATCGCCTTCATGCATGCCGACCTCAATCCGGTGCATGAACAGGCTGCAGCCGAGATCGCCAGAGCCGCAGGCTTTGCCCATGTGACCATGAGCCATGAGGTCTCGCCCCTGCCGCGCTATTTGCCACGGGCCGAGACCACCGTCGCCGATGCCTATCTGACGCCTGCCCTTCGCGCCTATGTCGATCAGGTGGCCAGCGCCGTGAACGGGGCGGACCTCTATTTCATGACCTCCGCGGGCGGATTGGTCCGGGCGCAGGCCTTTCGTGGCAAGGATGCCGTCGTCTCCGGCCCTGCTGGCGGCGTGGTCGGCGTGGCGCAGACGGCGCTGCAATCTTCTGCGGGCAAGGCCGCGCTAGGCTTTGACATGGGCGGCACCTCGACCGATGTCTGCCGCTTTGACGGGGTCTTAGAGCGGCGCGACCGTGCCGAGATCGCAGGGGTTCGTCTGCGCGCGCCCATGCTGGATGTCGAGACCGTAGCGGCGGGCGGCGGCTCGATCCTGACCTTCGACGGCGCGCGCGTGCGGGTCGGTCCAGGCAGCGCTGGAGCCATCCCCGGCCCCGCCGCCTATGGACGCGGCGGCCCCGCTACCGTCACCGATGCCCAGATCGTGCTGGGGCGGCTTGACCCGGCCCATTTCCCCGCCGTCTTTGGCCCAGAGCAGAACCAGCCCCTCGACGCCGCCGCCGCCCGCGCGCGCTTACAGGCCTTGGCCGACGTGATGCAGGCCCCATCGGTAGAGGCCGCCGCCGAGGGCTTCATCGCCGTCTGTGTCGAACAGACCGCTCAGGCGGTGCGCCGCATCTCGACCGAACGCGGCTTTGATCCGCGCGACCATAGTCTCGTGGCCTTTGGCGGCGCGGCGGGCCAGATCGCCTGTTGGGTAGCGGAGTCCCTTGGGATCAGCGAGGTCTTGAGCACGCGCCATGCCAGCCTGCTGTCGGCCTGGGGCATTGGTCAGGCCCAGCTTAGCAGTCTGAAGGAACTGGGGCTCGATGCGCCGCTCAGCGACGAGGGCCTAAGCCTCGCCACGGCGCGTCTGAGCCTCCTTGAGGCCGAGGCGATCAGCGCCCTTAAGGCCCAAGGCGGCGCTCTGGGTCAGACGGTAATGCGCCTTCGCCTGCGCTATGACGGCGCAGATGCGGTCTTGCCCGCCCCGCTCAATGACCTTGCCTCTGTCCGAGCAACCTTCGAAGAGGCCCACCAGCGCCTTTTTGGCTTTATCGAGCCAGACCGCGAGATCTTGATTGCCAGCGTCGAGGTTGAGGCCCTGCAGCGGGAAGATCACCCGCCCGTATCAGACAGTGGCAGGACTAGCGCCGCTCCCTCCCCCGCCCTGCCCGGCGGCGTCCATCAGGCTGAACAGCTCAGCGGCGCGGTGATGGGACCGGCCCTGATCATTCGCGGCGACACCCAGATCGCGGTGGCCGAGGGTTGGCAGGCGCAAAGGGAAGCCGACGGCCTGATCCGACTGATCCATCTGGGCCAACAGACCCGCACGGATGAGGCCCTAGAAACCCAGCCCAATCCCGTGACCTTGGAACTGTTCAACCGCCGCTTTATGGGCGTGGCCGAGGCCATGGGCGCAGCACTTGAGCGCACCGCCCATTCAGTCAATATCAAGGAGCGGCTCGATTTTTCCTGCGCCCTGTTCGATGAAGACGGCGGCTTGGTGGCCAATGCCCCGCACATGCCCGTCCATCTGGGATCGATGGGGGCCAGCGTTCGGGCCGCACGAGACCGTCATCCGATCTTGAAACCCGGCGATGGCTTTGCCCTGAACAATCCCTATGCAGGGGGCACGCACCTGCCCGATATCACCGTGGTCATGCCGGTCTTTCTGAGCCCTGAAGACAGACACGCCACCTTCTATGTTGCCGCGCGCGGACACCATGCCGATGTTGGCGGCATCCAGCCCGGCTCCATGCCGCCCTTTTCCAAGACCATCGATGAGGAAGGGGTGATGCTCGACGCCCTGCCCATCATGCGGGCGGGACAGTTCCTCGAGGCGGACACCCGCGCCGCCCTTGGCGCAGGCCGGTGGCCCGCCCGAGCCCCTGACCGCAACATTGCCGACCTGAAGGCCCAGATCGCCGCCTGCCTTGCCGGGGCCAGCGCCGTTCGCGCCATGATCGAGGCCTATGGCGGGGCCAAGGTCGCCCGCTATATGGGCTTTGTGCAGAACAATGCCGCCGACTGTGTGCGCAAGGCCATTGGCAAGCTGTCGAACGGTCAGGCCCGCGTGCCCATGGATGGCGGGGCTGAGATTGTTGTGACCAGCACGGTTGATGCGGTTGCGGGCCGCGCGGTTTTGGACTTTTCCGGCACCAGCGCGGTGCTGGGCTCAAACTTCAACGCCCCGACCGCCATCGTCCACGCCGCCGCCCTCTATGTGTTCCGCACCCTGGTCGACGATCAGATCCCCCTCAATGCCGGGTGCCTAGAGCCGCTGGAGATCAGGGTGCCCGAGGGCTCGCTGCTCGCCCCCGCCTGTCCCGCCGCCGTGGTGGCCGGCAATGTCGAGACCAGCCAGCATGTGGTCGATGCCCTCTATTCGGCCCTCGGCGTCTTGGCCAATGGCCAAGGCTCGATGAACAATTTCACCTTTGGGGATGAGACGCGGCAATATTACGAGACCCTCTGCGGCGGGGCGGGTGCCAGCCACCGCGCCGCCGGGGCCAGCGCCGTCCACAGCCATATGACCAACTCGCGCCTTACCGATCCTGAAATTTTGGAACGGCGCTTTCCGGTGCGGGTCGAGACCTTCGCGGTGCGCAAGGGCTCTGGCGGGACAGGCCGGTTCAAGGGCGGCGACGGGGCTGTGCGCCGCATCCGCTTTCTGGCGCCGATGGAGGCGGCGCTGCTGTCCAGTCGCCGACACAACGCCCCGCAAGGCCTACAAGGCGGCGGCGCGGCGCTGCCCGGCCTCCAGCGCCTGATCCGCGCCGATGGTACGGCAGAAGACCTTCTCGGATGCTTTTCCGTCACCGTCGCACCGGGCGACATGATCGAAATTCAAACCCCGGGCGGCGGCGGGTTCGGCAGGGCGTAGCCCCCCCTACCTTGGCTGCGCCGGCACTTCCCCCAGAGGGGGAAGATCTTGGTTCCCAAATCCCCCCACCCGTTTTCCCCGCGAAGGCGGGGATCCAGACCTTTTCACACCGCCTGTTCGTTCGGGGTGCGTCCTCATCCTTCGACAGGCTCAGGATGAGGAATGAGGGCTTGGTGGATCAACACCCCCCTCTCCCAACCCTCTCCGCCTCAAGGGGGGTGAGGGGAAGGACCTTACCTATCCGCGTCATTGCGAGCGCAGCGAAGCAACCCAGTTGACTGACACAATCTTACGCCGATGTTCCCCTGGGTTGCTTCGGCGTTTCACGCCTCGCAATGACGCAGTTCTTCCTCATCCTGAGCCTGTCGAAGGACGAGGAAGCGCACCCACCCGTTTTCCCCGCGAAGGCGGGGATACAGACCTTTTCACGGAGGAGGTTGTGGCATCCCCCTCACCCAACCCTCTCCCCCGAGGGGGCGAGGGCCTATCGGTTCTTAGCCCTCTCCCTGTGGGAGAGGGTTGGGTGAGGGCCTTGTTTGAGAACCGGCTAATGGGCCTGCATGATCTTTCGCGGACCCTCGGCGACCTTGGCGCTGCGGGCGGAGGCGACCACAACGGGGGTGACCGGCACGGCCCTGTTGCCCCAAGAGGCGCGAACAAAGGTCAGAACGGTTGCGATCTCCGCATCGCTAAGGTCGCTCTTAAAACTGGGCATGCCGCCGCGCCCATTGAGGATCGTCGCAGCCACCACCTTTGGATCACCCTTCACAAAGACGTTCTTGGCCAAGGCGGGAAAGGCTCCCGGAATGCCTTGGCCCGTGGGCTGATGGCAGGCCGCGCAGTTTTCGGCAAACAGGGCAGCCCCCGTCGCCGGGGCCGCCTGCGCACCAGAAATGCTGATCAGACTTGCGATCATGGGTCCTGCAAGAATGAGAAACTTCATCTTGGGGTCTCCTTCTAGGCCATGACGCGCTGGTGCAGATGGGCGATCTGCTGCCAAGCGGACTCGATGGCTCCGGCCTGCCAGCCGGTCATATAGCTAAGGTGCTCGCCGGCCAGATAGATACGTCCGTCAGGCTTGCAAAGGGTTGGATAATAGTCGCGGCGCCCGTCTTCCTTCCATTCGGCCCAGCCGCCCAGATTGTAGGCGACCCGGTGCCACGCCACGGAGAAGGCTGTCTCGAAGTTCTCGGCATATTCGGGGAAGATCTTCTGACCGGCAGCCACCGCATGGGCCGCGCGCTCGGCCGGGGTCTTGGCGCTGATCTTGGCCGCTTCGTTGCCGAACTGGTAATAGCCAAGGATCACGCCCTTTTGGCTCTGAAAGCCGGTCGAGGGCAAGGACATGGAGCCGATATCGCGCATGTCGGTATGGACGTGACCGCCATAGATCGCGTGGTCCTCTTCCCAGAACCGGCGCTTCATCTGCAGGCCGATCTTGCCGACGGGGGCATAGGCGACATTGTTCATCGCCTCCTTGAAGGGGGCCGAGACATTCATGTCGATCGATTTGAGCACCGACAGGGGAATGGTACAGATGCAATAGTCACCCTTGACCACCGCAGGCTTACCGTCGGAGTCGGTATAGGCGACCTCGACCCCAGCGTCGGACTGTTTGATCTTTTGAACCACCGAGGAATAGCGGATCAGGTGACCGACCTGCTTTTCAAAGGCCTTGGCAATCCGGTCCATGCCGCCGACCGGCTGGAACATGGTGCGCTGCTGCTCATAGCCGGCCACCGAGGTCAGGACCGACCAAGTCTTGGAATGGAGCACATCGGTCATGCTGTAGGGCGTGGTCAGTTTGCCGGGACCCGGATCAACGCCTGCGCCGGGATGGATCTCATAGCCGCGCCCCTCGGTGCCCGAATAGGCGAGGTCCTTGGGCGACAGATATCCCTCATTGACCAGATAGGCCACGAACAGGTCGCGGTCCTCCTGCGTCATGGGCAGGTCCAGACCGCCCTTATTGACCACCTTGGCCAAGAGTTCCGCCGCATTGCCGCGCGCATCGGCGGCGATCTGACCCTTGCGGATCGGCTTGCCTGCCAGAGGGCCGGTGCCCTTTTCGAAATAGACATAGGAATTGTCGTTGTCGTTGACGAACAGTTCCAGCGGCACGCCGAAGGTCTTGGTGTAGTGCAGGGTCGAGCGGTGATGGTAGGGAATGCGCCACGGGCCGTGGTTGATATAGAGCCCGTCGTCGAAATTACAGGTCTGGGCCTGCCCGCCCAGCTCGGTGATCGTCACCCCCGCCCGGGCACTTTGGCAGCGGCCACCGGCAAAGCTGCGGGCCTCGAGCACCGTGACCTTATAGCCGGACTTGGTCAGCTCATAGGCCGCGGTCATCCCGGCCAGACCCGCCCCCAGCACCACAATCGACTTGCCATTGCCCGATCCGGTCAGGACCGGCGGAGCGGCGTGGGCCGAACCGATCCCAAAGCCCAAGGCCTCCATTCCCGCGAGGATCATGGAGGTCCCGCCGACCAGACCCAATCGCTCGATAAACCGCCTGCGCGTCAGAACGCCTGCCGCTGGACCGCTTGTCTCATCCATCATCGCCATGTCGAAATTCCTTGATCGTTCGGGCTGCGCCGTGATGACCGGCGCAAGGGGGCTCGTGGACGGTTCGCAAGAACCGCCTTGGGCCGAGATTTAGAGGTTAGATCGTCTGGCCCCGGAGGCGTCGCTGCCCCCGGACCTGCCGAGGTCAGGGCATCTTTGCCGCGATGACTTCGATCTCGACCAGATAGCCAGGGCCTGCCAAGGCCGCGACCTGAATGGTCGCGCGTGACGGTTTATTGGGCTGTTCGGCGGTGCCGTAGAACTGGGTGTAGGCGGCCATCATACCGGCAAAGTCCATCTTGCCGCCGAGGTCAGGATCGCCCAACAGATAGACATGCATATTGACCACATCGGCGGCGGTCATGCCGTGCGCCTTAAGCACATCATCGATCTTTTTAAGGACGCTCAAGGTCTGGGTCTTGGTGTCGCCGTAAGCCGCCTTGGTTCCTGCGGGAGCGGCAGGATCAGCAACAGCGGCCAGTTGACCACTAATATAGAGCGTCTTCGCACCGGCAGGCACCGTCACAGCCGTCGCAATCGGAGACTTATCCGACCCGACCCGCGTCACACCGTCTGCCAAGGCGGGAGTGCTCAAACCTAGCGCCATCAAAGACGCAATCATCATTTTCCGCACGTCGATCATCCCCACGATCAGAGCCTGCAACCAAGCCATTGCACTGAGGCTAGGTTGGGCCGCTGTCTCGGTTGGGACAAAGACAATCTGAGCGCGGGTTGAAGAAAGCCGCCACCTGCCCAATCCGGTTCAAATTTGTGCTCTAGGCGGGGGTAATCTGTCGAAAAAAGTGGCGGGAGGACTGTAGAACCCCCACCCCGGCTGCGCCGACGGGGGCCTTGTTTCTCGCCTCGCAATGACGCGGGTTAAAGAAAAGCCCTTTCCCCCCTTGAGGGGGAGAGGGTTGGGAGTGGGGGGTGTTCATCCACGGCCCTCTGCGCCACGTTCCCGCAAAACAGAAATCCAGAGGGCCACTGCCCGCCTCAGTGAAAGGGTTCCGGGTCCCCGCCTGCGCGGGGAAAGCGGAAGAAAGGGAAACAAGTCCCCCTCCTCATGCTGAGCCTATCGAAGCATGGGCAGCAGCACAGATCGTGGAAACCATCCTCGTCCTTCGACAGGCTCAGGATGAGGATGAATGACGCGGAACAGATCCCCCCAATCCCCCACACCCGCGTTCCCCGCGAAGGCGGGGATCCAGACCCTTTGAACCGAGGCGTGGAGATACCCTCCTCAAGGGGTGAGAGGGCTTTGTTTGATCCGATCGATCTTCACCGCCCCTTGAGGGAAAGACCAAAAAAAGGCGGCACCTTTAGATGCCGCCCCCTTCCGTTCTAATCCTATCACCCCAAACCCTAAACCGTCTCCGCAACCCGCTTAGCGGCCTTGGCCTTCGCCGGGTTGCTAAATTTCATCACCCCATCATCCAACGAGCTGAAGCGCAGGTTCATGATGTCCAACGCGTAGTTTTGGTGCAGCTTCCACGGGGCGCGGTCGCCTTGGCGGGGGAACTTGTCGATCGAGCGGGTGACATAGCCGGACGAGAAGTCCAGCCAAGGCTCGGTGCCCATTGATGGATCGGTCAGGACCGGCGTCGCCTGACGCAGACCCTTCCGGTCTATATGGTTGATCAGGCGGCAAACATATTCGCAGGTCAGATCGCACTTCAAGGTCCACGAGGCGTTGGTATAGCCAAAGGAGGCCGCCAGATTGGGCAGGCCGCTATACATCATGCCGCGATAGCTAAGGGTCTTGGACACATCGGTCGGCACGCCGTCGACGGTCACCTGAAGACCGCCTAGCAGCTCAAGGTTCAGCCCCGTGGCGGTGACGACAATATCCGCCTCCAAGGTCTCACCCGATTTCAGGGTCAGGCCGGTCTCGGTGAAGGTCTCGATTTGGTCGGTGACGACGCTGGACTTGCCGTCCTTGATCGAGGTGAAAAGGTCGCCATTGGGCACCAGGCACAGGCGCTGTTCCCAGGGGTTATATTTCGGCGTGAAGTGCTTTTTGATGTCGTAATCGGGTCCGAGCGCCGCGCGAACGCCGCTGAGCAGCAGAGCCTTAACCCGGTCTGGGGCCTTGCGGCACATGCGGAAGAAATACATGCCCAAGAGCACCGTCTTCCAACGGGTCAGGCTATAGGCCAGCTTGGCGGGCAGACGGGCGCGCAGCCAATCGGCCACCGCATCATAGTCCGGACGCGCGACAATATAGGTCGGTGAGCGTTGCAGCATGGTCACGTGGGCGGCGGTCTTGGCCATTTCGGGCACCAAAGTCACCGCCGTCGCGCCACTGCCGATGATCACAACCTTCTTGCCCGCATAGTCGAGATCTTGCGGCCATTTTTGCGGATGAACGATCTGGCCGGCAAAGCGCTCGGTTCCAGCAAAGTCGGGCGTATAGCCGCCCGCGTAGCTGTAATAGCCGCTGCACATAAAGAGGAAATTGCAGGTCAGTTGGGTCAGGGTCTTGTCTGGCCCGACCTCGCACTCGACGGTCCAAGCTGCATCGGCGGTAGACCAGCTGGCCCGCTTGACCTGATGGCTCAGGCGGATGTGTTGATCGATGGAGGCCTCCGAGGCCGTGTCCTTGACATATTTCAGGATGGACGGGCCGTCGGCGATGGCCTTGGACTCCTTCCAAGGGCGGAAAGAATAGCCCAAAGTATACATGTCACTGTCAGACCGGATGCCAGGATAGCGGAACAGGTCCCAAGTCCCGCCGATCGACTCGCGGCCCTCCAGCAGGGTGAAGGTCTTGCCCGGGCAGTTGAGCTGCAGGTGACGCGCCGCGCCAACGCCCGACAGGCCTGCGCCAACAATGATCACGTCAAAATGGGTATCACTCATGGCGGGGCCGGTCCTTCACTGAAACACTCGTTAAGTGATCAGCGATCACCCATTACTTAGGCTAACCTTAGGGCAAAGGCCTGTCCAGACATCCTGACCCTTAATTCGGATCAGGAAAGGTCAATAGAGGATCTCAACCTAGGGAACCGGGCTCAGCAGGGCCTCGCCGGCAAAATGGCGGCGCAGATTTTCGAAGGTCTGGCTGATCATGGCCGGGATACCCTCGATGCTCTGTCCCGCGGTATGGGGCGTCAATAGGGTGTTGGGCACGTCAGCCCAGCGCGCGGCCGGGGTCGGTTCGACCTCATAGACATCCAAGGCCGCGCGGCCGAGCGCACCCGATTTCAGCGCTGCGATCAAGGCGGTTTCATCCACCACCGACCCGCGCGCGACATTGACCAGCAGGCCATCTGGTCCAAGGGCGGTGATGACCTCTTGGCTGATCAGGCCGACATTGGAGGCATCGGCGCGGCAGGCGACAAACAGCATATCGGACTGCTTGGCCAGTTCGACCAGATCGGGAACATAGCGCAACGGCTGATCGGGCTTGGCCCGCGGTCCCCACCAAGCGATCTCAAGTCCAAAGGCGGGCAAACGCTTGGCGATCGCGAGGCCGATGGCCCCAAGGCCGACAATCCCCGCCGTCTTGCCGCGTAGGGCTGGCCGCAGGGGGCCGCGATAGGACGGTGTCCATCCCCCGGCACGCACCATTTGGTCACCCTCAACGATCAGTCGCCAAGAGGCCAAAGCGGCACCCACGGCCTGATCGGCGACATCATCGGCATTGAGACTGTCCGCATGGGTTAGCTCAACACCACGCCCGCGCAGAAAGATTGGGTCATAGGCGTCGTAGCCGACACTGACGCAGGCCACGAGACCGAGGTTGGGCAGGTGTTCGTAAAACTCGCGGGCAAAGCCATGCTCTCCCGCCCCGATCAGGGCCTGTGCCCTCTGACCCGGCCCCTTAGCCCAATCGAGGGGATCGGCCATCTCCCAAACCCGCAGCACCTCATAGGCATGCGAGAGCGGCCCCTCCAAACTCTTGAGCATCGGATGGGTCAGGGCGACGACGGGCTTGGTCATGATGTCTTTAGCGTCCGAACTTCTGGAACTTAAGGCGCTTGGGGATCAGGCTGTCGGCGCCTAGACGGCGCTTCTTGTCTTCCTCATAGGCCTCAAAATTGCCTTCGAACCATTCGACATGGCCGTCGCCTTCAAAGGCAAGGATGTGGGTGGCCAGACGGTCTAGGAACCAGCGGTCGTGGCTGATGACCACGGCGCACCCGGCGAACTCTTCCAACGCCTCTTCCAGGTTCTGCAAGGTTTCAATATCGAGATCGTTGGTCGGCTCATCGAGCAGAATGACATTGCCGCCCGTGGTCAAGGTCTTGGCTAGGTGAACGCGGTTGCGCTCACCGCCGGACAGGAGACCGACCTTCTTTTGCTGATCGCCGCCCCGGAAATTGAACGAGCCAACATAGGAGCGGGTATTGATTTCGCGCGCGCCAACCTTGAGCACGTCTAGGCCCTGAGACACCTCTTGCCAGACGTTCTTATTGGGATCGAGCGCATCGCGGCTCTGATCGACATAGGCCAGTTTGACGGTCTCGCCGAGGCGCACCGTGCCGGTGTCGGGCGTCTCTTGGCCGGTGATCAGCTTGAACAGGGTCGACTTACCCGCGCCGTTCGGGCCGATGACGCCAACAATGCCGTTCGGCGGCAGCTTAAAGGTCAGGCCATCGAACAGGACGCGGTCGCCGAAGGACTTCTTCAGATCGGTCACCTCGATGACCACATTGCCCAGACGCGGCCCGGGCGGGATCTGGATGGTGGCGAAGGATTGCTTTTCGCGCTCCTGCTGGTTGACCATCTCCTCATAGGCCGCCAATCGAGCCTTGGACTTGGACTGACGCGCCTTGGCCGAGGACCGCACCCATTCCAGTTCGCGGGTCATGGCGCGTTGACGGGCCTCAGACTCGCTATTTTCCTGCACGATCCGCTTGGTCTTCTGTTCGAGCCAGCCGGAATAGTTGCCCTCGTAAGGGATGCCCTTGCCGCGATCCAGCTCCAGGGTCCACTTGGTCACCTGATCGAGGAAATAGCGGTCGTGGGTCACGAGGATGACGCAGCCGGGGAAGTTTTCGAGGTGATGCTGCAACCAGGCCACGGACTCCGCGTCCAAGTGGTTGGTCGGCTCATCGAGCAGCAGCATGTCGGGCTTGGACAGCAAAAGCCGGGCCAGAGCGATCCGGCGACGCTCACCGCCCGATAGCTTATCGACGGGACTGTCATCCGGGGCGCAACGCAGCGCACCCATGGCCATTTCGATCTTGCTGTCTATGTCCCAGAGGTCGCCCGCGTCGATCTTCTCCTGAAGGGCGTTCATCTCCTCCATCAGCTCGTCAGTATATTCCTCGCCCATCAGGGTGGCGACTTCGTTATAGCGGTCGAAAATCTTCTTTTCTTCGCACCAGGCAATGACATTGCCGCGCACGTCGAGGCTGTCGTCAAGGTGCGGCTCTTGCTCAAGATAGCCCATCTTGATGCCTTCAGCGGCCTTGGCCTCGCCGTTAAATTCCTTATCGATCCCAGCCATGATCTTCAGCAGGGTTGATTTACCCGAACCATTGACCCCGACCACGCCGATCTTGGCGTCGGAATAGAAGGACAGCCAGATGTTCTCGAACACCTTCTTGCCACCGGGATAGGCCTTGGTCAGGCCTTGCATCTGGAAAATATACTGCTGTGCCATGGGGCGCGGGCGCTCTTCACGATCGAGGAAATGGGGCTGACAGGGATGTAACCGCCTATGCGATCAGAGGCAACGGTTAGGCGGGTCTTTATGCGTCATCCTGATCGGCTCACCCCTGTTCAGCCTCATCTTGCCAAGCGCGCCAAAGTCCGACATAAAGATATAAGGATATCTTTATGTGATGGTCGCGATGACATCGGAAGAGGTAATTGAGGCACTAAGAGCGGCAGGTGAGCCGACGCGCCTGCGCATCCTTGCCCTTTTGGCCAATGAAGAGCTGGCCGTCATGGAACTGAGCCAGATATTGGACCAGAGCCAGCCGCGTGTCTCGCGCCATCTCAAACTGCTCAGCGACGCCGGACTGATCGAACGGTTTCCCGATGGCGCTTGGGTCTTTTACCGTGTTGCCGCCGATCCGGCCATGCGCCATTTCGTCGATCAGGTATTGGACATGATCGTCTCGTCGGACCTCGGCATGCAGCGTGATGCCGAGCGGCTCGATGCGGTGCGCGGCGAGCGCTCGTCCGATGCCCAGTCCTATTTTGAGCGTAATGCCGCGCGCTGGGACGAGATTCGATCCCTCTATGTGTCCGAAGCCAATGTCGAGGCCGCTATCCTCTCTGCGGCGGGGGCCGGTCCCTTTGAACGGATGATTGATCTGGGCACAGGCGCTGGCCGGATGCTGGCCCTTCTGGGACCAAAGGCCAAGGATGCCATCGGCCTCGACCTGTCGCAGCAGATGCTCAATGTCGCGCGCCTGCATGTGACCGAAGCCGGGCTTCAGGGCGTTGAGCTGCGTCACGGAGACATCTTCGCCACGCGCTTGCCCGACCGCAGCGCCGATCTGGTCGTCGTCCATCAGGTTCTCCACTACCTCTCGGACCCAGCCTCTGCGGTGATCGAGGCTGCGCGGCTTGTTTCCCCGGGTGGGCGGCTATTGATCGTTGACTTTGCCCCCCACGCGCTGGAATTCCTGCGCGAGGCACACCAACACCGCCGCCTTGGCTTTTCCGATGATGAGATGGGGCGCTGGACGGCGGAGGCGGGCCTGCTCGCGCCAGACCTGACCACCCTGCCATCGGCCTCGTCGGAGGGCCTGACCGTAAAGATATGGGTCGCCAAACGCAGCCCTACTGACAGTAAGAGTTCGAAAGTTTCCTAATGTCTATTTCGCCGACCCAAGCCCCCTCTGTCGAGACTGACAGCCTCGGCCCAATCGCCCGCGCCGGTGAGCGCAGCAGCCGCGATGTGCGGGTGAGCTTTGAGTTCTTCCCGCCCAAGACGCCCGAAATGGAAGAGTCCCTATGGGCTTGCATCGGTCGCTTGGCCCCGCTCCAGCCTGAATTTGTCTCGGTGACCTATGGGGCGGGCGGCTCGACGCGCGAGCGGACCCACCGCACGGTAAAGCGCATTTTGGACGAGACGCGCCTGTCCCCTGCCGCGCACCTCACCTGCGTCAATGCCTCACGCGAAGAGGTCGATGAGGTGATCCGGCAATATTGGGCCTCTGGCGTAAAGCACATCGTGTCCCTGCGCGGCGATCCGCCTGAGGGACTGGGCGGTGCCTATGTGCCGCGCGCCGATGGCTATGCCAATGCGACCGAGCTGTGCACCGCCATCCGCAAGATCGCGCCCTTCGAAATCTCGGTCAGCGTCTATCCGGAAAAACATCCCGAAAGCCCGTCCATCGACCACGATATTGATGTGCTGAAGGCCAAGATCGACGCCGGGGCCACCCGCGCCATCAGCCAGTTCTTCTTCGATATCGACGCCTATAGCCGCTTCATCGACAAGGTCCGGGCGGCAGGGATCACCATTCCGATCCTACCGGGCATCATGCCGGTGACCAATTTCAAGGGCCTCGTCAAGATGGCCGCCTCTTGCCAGACGACCATTCCGGTCTGGTTGGCCAATCTGTTCGACGGCCTGGACAATGATCCGGAAACCCGCCGCCTGCTGGCCGGTGCCATCGCCGCTGAGATGTGTTCAAAACTGCAAGACCGCGGCTTCCAAGACTTCCACTTCTACACCCTAAACCGCGCCGATCTGGTCTATGCCATCTGCCGGGTGCTGGGCGTGCGAGAGACCCTCTAAAATCTAAAGTTCCTCATCCTGAGCCTGTCGAAGGATGGGCGACACCAGAGACCTCGGGTCCTCGTCAAGGGGCCCGGAATATTTTCGAAAGAGACCCTACGATGAGCCGCTCCGATCGAATTGCCGCCCTTAAGGCCGCCGCCGCTGAACGCGTACTGGTGCTAGACGGGTCATGGGGCGTGATGATCCAGAAATATAAGCTGTCTGAAGAAGACTATCGCGGCACCCAATTTGCGGATCACGCCATGCCGCAAAAGGGCAATAATGACCTGCTGATCCTGACCCGTCCGGACATCATCACCGACCTGCATGATGCCTACTATGGAGCCGGGGCCGATATTTCCGAGACCAACACCTTCTCCTCCACCTCCATCGGCATGGCCGACTATGGTATGGAGAGCCAAGTGCGGGCCCTGAACCTAGAGGCCGCGCGTCTAGGCCGCGAAAGCGCCGACCGCTGGACCGCCAAGGAGCCGCATAAGCCGCGCTTTTTGGCAGGATCGATTGGCCCCCTGAACCGCACCCTGTCGATCAGCCCCGATGTGAATGACCCTTCGGCCCGATCCGTGACCTTTGACGAGGTCTACAACGCCTATCGCGAGCAGGTCTTGGCCCTGCATGAGGGCGGGGTGGACCTGTTCTTGGTCGAGACCATTTTTGACACCCTCAATGCCAAGGCGGCGCTAAAGGCGATCTTGGATCTGGAGGATGAGGGGCTGGAGCCCTTGCCGATCTGGATTTCGGGCACCATCACCGACCGGTCGGGACGCACCCTGTCGGGCCAGACCGTCGAGGCCTTCTGGAACTCGGTCAAACATGCCAAGCCCTTTGCTGTCGGCTTCAACTGTGCCCTTGGGGCCGAACTGATGCGCCCGCACATTGCCGAGATCAGCCGCTTGGCCGACACGCTGGTTGCTGCCTATCCCAATGCGGGCCTGCCCAATGCCTTTGGGGAATATGATGAGGAGCCGCATCAGACCGGTCACATGCTGCACGAGTGGGCGGCAGACGGCATCGTCAATATTCTGGGGGGCTGCTGCGGCACCACACCCGATCATATCCGCCATGTCGCCGATGCGGTTCGGGGCATGACGCCTCGCGTGCCTCCGGTTCGGCCCACCGCCATGCGCCTGTCAGGCCTTGAGCCGTTTGAGCTGTCCTGAACCATGACGACCTTCGAAAGTACCCAACCAATGACCGCCGCGCCTCGTCCGTCCTTCATCAATGTCGGTGAACGCACCAATGTCACGGGCTCGGCCAAGTTCAAGAAACTGATTGTCGAGGGCAATCTGTCCGAGGCCTTGACCGTGGCGCGCCAGCAGGTCGAGGCCGGGGCTCAGATCATCGACATCAATATGGACGAGGGCCTGCTGGACTCTAAGCAGGCCATGATCACCTTCTTGAACCTGATCGCCGGTGAACCGGACATCGCCAAGGTTCCGATCATGATCGACAGTTCCAAATGGGACGTGATCGAGGCGGGGCTCAAGTGCGTTCAGGGGCGCTCCATCGTCAATTCCATCTCCATGAAGGCCGGTGAAGCCGAATTCATCCATCAGGCCAAGATGTGCCTGCGCTATGGCGCGGCCGTGGTAGTCATGGCCTTTGACGAGCAAGGGCAGGCCGATACGGCCGCGCGCAAGATCGAGATCTGCACGCGCGCCTATCGCATTCTGGTCGATCAGGTCGGGTTCCCGCCGGAAGACATTATCTTCGATCCCAACATCTTCGCCGTGGCGACCGGGATCGAGCAGCATGACAACTATGCGGTGGACTTTATCGAGGCCACGCGGGTGATCAAGCAGACTCTGCCCTACGCCCGGATCAGCGGCGGCGTATCGAATGTGTCGTTTAGCTTCAGGGGCAACGAGCCGGTGCGCCGGGCCATCCATTCGGTGTTCCTCTACCATGCCATCGGGGCGGGCATGGACATGGGCATCGTCAATGCCGGGGACCTGCCGGTCTATGAGACCATCGATCCGGAGCTGCGCGAGGCGGTCGAGGATGTGATCCTCAACCGGGCCACCAGCCGCAATATCAGCCCCACCGAACATCTGGTCGAGATCGCCCCGCGCTATAAGGGTGATAAGGGCGTGGCCCGCGTGGTGGACTTAAAGTGGCGTGACGCACCCGTGGCCAAGCGGATCGAACATGCTCTGGTCAATGGCGTCACCGAATTTATCGAGGCCGACTCCGAAGAGGCCCGCCAAGGCTTTGAGCGCCCCCTTCACGTCATCGAAGGGCCCTTGATGGACGGCATGAACGTGGTCGGCGATCTGTTCGGCGCAGGCAAGATGTTCCTGCCCCAGGTGGTCAAGTCGGCCCGCGTCATGAAGCAGGCCGTGGCCTATCTGGAACCCTTCATGGAGGCCGAAAAGGTCGGCAAGCCGCGCGAAATGGCCGGCAAGATCCTGATGGCCACGGTCAAGGGCGACGTCCACGACATTGGCAAGAACATCGTCGGCGTCGTGCTCCAATGTAACAATTACGAGGTGGTTGATCTGGGAGTCATGGTGCCTGCTGACCGCATCCTCGATGCTGCCATTGAGCACAAGGTCGACATCATTGGCCTATCGGGCCTGATCACGCCCTCGCTCGACGAGATGGTGTTCGTGGCCCAAGAGATGCAGCGCCGGGGCTTTACCATTCCACTCTTGATCGGCGGCGCGACCACCTCAAAGACCCATACGGCGGTCAAGATTGAGCCGGGCTATAGCGCTGGATCGACGACCTATGTGCTCGATGCCAGCCGTGCGGTCGGGGTCGTGTCGGGCCTTTTGTCCAAGACCGAAAGCCCCCGTCTTCAGGCCGAGACGCGCGAAGACTATCAGCGCATCCGCGAGCAGTTCGAACGCGGTCAACAGGCCAAGGCCCGCACCTCGATCACGGAGGCCCGCGCCCGCGCCTTTGCCATTGATTGGGCGGCCTTTGAGCCCCAGGTGCCCAGTTTCTTAGGGACCCGCAGCTTCGTAGCCTATGATCTGGCAGACCTCGCCAAACATATTGACTGGACCCCTTTCTTTGCCAGTTGGCAGTTGATCGGCCACTATCCAGCCATCCTGACCGACGATGTGGTCGGAGAGGCGGCGACCAACCTCTTTGCCGATGCTCAAGCCATGCTCAAGCGCATCATTGATGAGAAATGGTTCGAGGCACGCGGTGTGGTTGGTTTCTGGCCCGCCAATGCCGAGGGCGACGATATTGCCGTCTTTGCCGACGAGACCCGCAGCACCGAGATTGGCCGCTTCCATGCTCTGCGCCAACAGATGGCCAAGTCCGAAGGCCGCGCCAATCTGGCCCTGTCGGACTTCATCGCGCCTAAGGGCACCAAGCCAGACTATATCGGTGCCTTCGCCGTCACCGCCGGTCATGGCGAGCCCTTGATTGCGGAAAAGTTCAAGGCCGCTGGCGATGACTATAGCGCCATCCTCGCCGCCGCCCTGGCCGACCGTCTGGCCGAAGCCTTTGCCGAAGCCATGCACAAGCGCGTGCGCACCGAGCTTTGGGGCTATGCCGCCGATGAGGCCACCACCGTCGAGGACCTGATCGCCGAGAAATATTCCGGCATCCGCCCAGCACCCGGCTATCCGGCTCAGCCGGACCATACCGAGAAAGAGACACTCTTTAGGCTGTTGGACGCCGAGGCCGCCACCGGCATGGCCCTGACCGAGAGCTTCGCCATGACCCCGGCCTCGTCAGTGTCTGGCCTCTATTTCGCCCACCCCGAAGCCCACTATTTCGGCGTCGGCAAGATCGACCGCGATCAGGTGGAAGACTATGCGGGTCGAAAGGGCTGGGACCTCAACATCGCTGAACGCTGGCTCTCACCGATCCTGAACTACACGCCCGGCAAGTCGCGGGGGTAGTGCCTATCGGTTCTAGCCCCCCCCTTGAGGAGGAGAGGGTTGGGAGGGGGGGGTCATCCACGGCCCTCTCCGCCAAGTTCCCCACAACAGCGGCCCCGCTTCCCGCCAGAGCGCAAGGGTCTGGATCCCCGCCTTCGCGGGGAACACGGATGATGGGAAGCAAGGCCCCTCCCCTCGTCATTGCGAGCGCAGCGAAGCAACCTAGGGGACTGGGCTGGATAGTTGGTGGTGAGGGTGAGAAAGGTTGCGCGTTCGACCGTGTCCGGTCCCCTGGGTTGCTTCGGCGCGATGCGCCTCGCAATGACGCGGGTGGAAGGGCACCCACGCTCCATCCGCCGCGTTCCCCGCAGGCGGGGGTTCAGTGGGCTGCGTTCAGACTGTGTGAAATGATCTGGGTCCCCGCCTTCGCGGGGAACACGGATGATGGGAAACAAGGCCCTCACCCAACCCTCTCCCATAGGGAGAGGGCTTTATCGTTCTTAGCCCTCGCCCCCTTGGGGGAGAGGGTTGGGTGAGGGGGTCACCCGCACTCTATCCAACCTCTTCCCTACCCCTCCAACACCTCAACCCGCCTCAGCAAGGCCTCCATCGATCGGTCGCGTAGGCCATCGGCCTGAAGGTGGCCCACAAGGTCAGAGAGATAATCGATATTGCGGCCCGACAGTCCCTTGGCACCCGCGATCAGTTGCGCCTGTTGCTCAAGGCTCAGATGGCCCGCCCACTGGGCATGTTGGCGGTCGGACAGATAGACCAGCGCCGAGGCCTTGGCGCCATTATCGAGCCGCACCTTGGCCCAAGCTTCGAAATAGGTTTCGGTCGGCTGTTCGCGTTCTTGCAAATAGGCATAGGTCTCAGCCCAGTCAGCGGCGGCCACCCGAAAGGCTGCGCCCCGTACCGCACCGCCCGGCGCGAGACCTAAAACCAGTCCCGGACGCTCATAGGTGCCGCGATGGTGAACCGAATAGATGCAAAAGGCGCGACGACGGCCATGGAGAATGGCGGCTCTTCGCTCTACAAAGGCAAAACCCGGGCGCCACATCAATGAGCCATAGCCAAAGACCCAGCGATCGCCCTGATCCTCTAACGCCATCTCGTTCATCACCCCAGCCGCACAAGATATTCACCCTGACCATGCCCGACCAAGACGCCCCTCGCAAACCCCCTCGCCGCATTTGGCTGGTGGCCCCCTATATTTTGGTCGCCCTCGCCTTTCTCGGCTGGAGCGCAGGCTGGATGGTGCTCAAGGGGCAGTTGGAACAGCGGATGGACCAGGCCGCCGCCGATCTGCGCAAGGCAGGGTTCGAGGTCGCTTGGAAAGAGCGTAAGGTCGCAGGCTATCCCTTCCGGTTCTATGTCACCCTGACCGAGGCGCGATTGCGTGAGCCGTCGGGCTGGGCGCTGGACATGCCTCTCCTCAAGGCCGAGGCCAGCGCCTTCAACACAAAACATTGGATGATCGTGGCCAGCGACGGCGTGGTCGTTACGCGCCCCATGTCAGGCCCCCTACGGGTCAGCGGCAAGGCCTTGCGGGCAAGCTTTGTGGCCACGGGCGCCCCCCTGCCCCGGATCGCGGTCGAGGGGGTGCAACTGGTCTTTGCCCCTGAACCCGGCGCGAGGGCCTTTGCCCTCAGCAAGGCCGAGAAGCTGGAGTTTCATCTGGTCCCCGGCGGCAAGGATGAGGCCGCGCTGCTGTTTCGCATCGACGGCGGTAAGGCGGCTGCGGGCGGTCTGACGGCGCGTCTGGCAGGTGAAAAGCCAGTGTCGGTGCTCTGGGATTCGCTCCTCAGCCAACGCGACGCTCTGACCGGTCAAGACTGGCCTCAGGCGGTGCG
>CANCJE010000038.1 GCA_947378235.1 Caulobacteraceae bacterium
GTCAACCGGTCGAAGGGGTTGGTGCTAACGACGCTGTAGTGTTGCGCGGCGGCCAGCGCGGCATATTGCCGGTTTAATCCGCGTTGAGTTGCACCGGTACGCACGAAGATTTGCGCGCAGCACTCGGCGTCTTGTTTGTTGTAGTCAGCGGCAAGGGTAACGACGAGGGAGTCTTTAGGTTTGAAGAGAAGTTGACCACGAACGCCAAGATTATCCTGTCCATTGACCCAATTATCGCTCTTAACATTATAGATGGCTCCCCGGCGGCTGGTGGATGAGAGCGCAATGCGGGCCGCTAGGGTTTCACTGAGCGGGCCTGACACCACGGCTTTAAACTGCCTAAAGTCGAGATTGCCGACGGACAGTTCAGCCTTGGCTTCAAAGTCAAAGGTGGGTTGGTTGGTCCTAATGTTGACCGCTCCGGCCGAGGTGTTCTTGCCATAGAGCGTGCCTTGGGGGCCTCTTAGGACTTCGATCTGGGCAACATCGAGGAAGTCGAACGTCGCTGTCGCGACACGGGCATTGTAAACGTCATCGACGTAAAATCCGACGCCTTGATCAAACCCATCGCTGGTAAGGCCGAAGGGCACGCCCAGGCCGCGGATATTGACCGCCGTATTGCGTGGATTTGAGGAATAGAACTGTAGGGTAGGGGTGAGTTGTTGCAGACGGCTGATGTTGAAGGCCCCTGTCGCTTCGACCCTTTCTCCACTGACGACCGTAATGGCTATCGGCACAGCCTGAGCGCTTTCGTGACGCCGCCGCGCGGTCACGACGATAGTGTCTCCAACACTGACGGCCTGTTCAGATCGTGGCGGAGATGCTGCAGGCCCTGCCTTCGCCATTGCTGCTGTCGAAACGCTGCTCAAAAGGGCGGCCATGGAGATGGCTCTAACAGTGGCTGTCAATCTAACTGGCGGATTCATAGGTCGTCCCCTTATGCGTGACTGAGGGGTGCTATATTCCGTCAAAACCTACAGAGTAACTAGGTTTTTAGTGCGGTGGGCATTAGATTTTCTGGTCCTCATAGCCGTGTTTTTGTCTTTCGCGTTTTAAGCCCTTCGGGCCTTGAGCCAAGCGGCCCCGGATTTCGTGACCTGCATCAGGGCTGCGAAAGGCGATATTTGGATATTGGCCTTGCCGGTTCGGGCGAGCGCATCAAGCTGGGCATAGTACCAATAGGTCACGGCAAAACCCTCGATCGACTGCACCAGCTTCAAGCCACTGAGAAACTGAAGCATCGGGGGCAAAAGCCGAAGTTTGGCTTCCCAACGATCAAGTTCGTTCGCACCGGTCAGAAGTTTTGCTGGGCCTTCTGTATCAACACACAGGGGGCGGCCAAGTCCAATAATATCCGCTCCGCCCTGTTCGAGCGCGGCATTCATGGCCGCACGCGTTCGAAAGCCCCCCGTAACCATCAAGGGCATGGTGAGGGATTGGCGCATGGTCTTGGCAAAATCGACAAAATAGGCCTCGCGCTGGGTGGTCGAGGCCTTCTGAACCGGCATATGGACAGGTTCCATTCCGGCTAGGTCCATCATGGCGGGCTGTTCATACGAACCGCCAGAAATCTCTAGCAGATCCACACCGGCGGCCTGCAGCCACCCGGCCACAATGATGCTGTCCTCAAAAGCAAATCCGCCCTTTTGGAAATCGGCCGAATTGAGTTTGACGCCAATTGGAAAGTCGCGCCCGACACCTTGGCGCACCCGAGCGATAACCTGCATGAGCATACGGGCCCGGTTTTCAAGCGAGCCGCCCCACTGGTCGGTTCTTAGATTGGCCCGAGGGCTCAGGAACTGCGACAAGAGATAGCCGTGAGCCGCATGGATCTGTACACCGGAAAATCCAGTCTCACGGGCCACTTCTGCGGCCGCCCCAAAGCGCTCGATCAGGTCGAGAATTTCAGGCTCTGTCAGGGCCTCAGGGACCCCAAACTGCTTGCCAGGTAGGCCCACTGCGACCGCTGAAGGCGCTTTGGGGTGAGGGTTGACGGTCACCTGGGTCTGGCGCCCAGCATGGCTGATCTGCATCCAGATGTGACCGCCGCCGCGCGTTCCAGCCTTGGCCATGGCCTTTAATCCCGCCAAGGCGATCGCGTCGGGCCGACCATTTAGGATGACATTTCCGGGCCGTTCCAGATGGTCGCCATCAATCTGTACGTTGCCGGTGATGAGCAGGCCGCAGCCGCCATCGGCCCAAAGGCCGTAGAGGCGCTCTAGTTCTGGTGTCGCGCGCCCTTGAGGGTCCGCTAGCCCTTCGGTCATGGCCCCTTTTGCCAGTCGATTGGGCAAAACCGCGCCGCAAGGCAGGCTAAGGGGGTCGCAAATGGATGTCATGGTCAGCTCCGCGATCGCTATCGTCCGTAGATCATATTTCGGGCCATCATCAAACGCTCAAGGTTTCCCCTATGGCGTTCCGGATGGCACCACGTCACCTCTAGCAATGCGAAAAGTTGATAGATAACAATTTTTAAAAATTCAAATTTTTCGCCCTTTTTGACGCAAATCAAAGAACAAACCCAAATAAATTAAATAATAAATCCAGTTGAATATCGAGTTCGATTTCAATTTTCGCGCTTATAGAGGTGATTATCCATGACGTGTAATCCGCATTCAAATTTCACATTTGAATCAATTCGTTGAATTAGTTTACACTGAGGGACAATTTCGAATGAGTAATATCAAATTCAAGGCCGCGCTTTGCGCCCTGTCATCTATGGTTGTGCTGGCCTATTGCTCCGCCGCAAACGCCGAAATATCACCTGAAATCGAAGCGCGTCTTGCTCGCCTTGAGTCACTCCTCGCGGCTCAGGACGAGCAGATTAGCGAGCAGGCTGTGCAACTGATGCAGCAGCGGCGGTTGCTGAACCAGCGACGCGATCAGGCAAAGGCCTCGGACTTCGAACAGACCGTTCCAATGTCTCCTTTTCTCTTAGACAGAACACGCGGCTTGGGTGAGCCGACAGACGGCTCCAATCCACCCACTCATCCCGTCGGTGAGGCCCCCCCAGCCGCTGAGGTTCGCGTTTCGGTACCTGCAGCGCCTGTCGAGGCCTCGGTTCTTACCCCCAGACATGGGTTCAGCCTTGAGCCTTCGGTGGACTACACCTACTCGGGGTCTAATATTCTTGTCTTTCGGGGCGTTGAAATTGTACCTGGCGTTCAACTCGGCGTCATCGAAGCGAGTGATACGGTCCGGTCTGCGGAATCTGTCGCCCTTACCGCACGTTATGGCTTAACAAGGCGCGTCGAGGTCGAGGCTCGGCTGCCTTATATCTGGCGCGCTGATCGCATCGGCGTGGTGCAACAGCGTGATGCTCAGGTTCGCCGCGAGATATCCTTGGCCGATCAGGACATTGGTGACGTCGAATTTGCCGCACGTTATCAATTGAATAGGGTCCAGCCCAACCGGCCGGTATTTATCGCCGCGATCCGGGCCAAAACGAATACGGGCTCCAGTCCTTTTACCGTTACCCGTGATAGTTTTGGGGTTGCGACCCATCTAGCGACTGGGTCTGGATATTGGACCTACGAGCCAAATTTGACGATGATCTACCCGTCTGATCCCGCCGTCTTTTTCCTCACTGGGGGTCTGATGCTGGGTCAGACGACCAACATTAATCGTACCATTGATGGCATTTTCATCCGAAAGGTCGTTCCAGGCGGGTCCCTATCTATGAGCATGGGCTATGGCTTTGCCGTGAACCAAAGATTTTCATATTCCGTCGCCTACAGGCACAGCTATTTGATGCCGACCGAGATTAAGATCGGCGACACGAAAACCCGGTCTAAGAGCGTTCAGGTTGGGATCGTGTCCGTGGGCGTTTCCTACCGGCTCAGCGATCGCCTGACCCTAAGCCCGTCCTTTGAGTTTGGGACGACACCGGATGCATCAGACACCCACATCAGCTTCCGCTTACCCATGACCTTCTAGTCTACGGCCAGCCCCGACAAATCCTTGCAATGCCATCTTCGCCAGCTCAGATCCGTCTGGGCTGGCGAATTTGAGTCAAGCTGTTGGGTCGTAAGGTGAGCTGCCGCTCGGCCTTGCATGCGACCGATGCCCTCAAAATTGATCAAACATCTGAGCAAGGCTAAACCGTCGCCAAAACCTGCTTCAAGTTAATAAAATAGATTAAATATTAATAGATCTTTTTGACGAACAACAAACCCAATCGTGAACATTTTATATAATTTCTGCCTACTGACTTTGTTGAGGGGTCAGTAATGATGAGGGCTCTGTAGATATTTTATTCTAAGGGCTCGATTATCATTCATCAATAGTGAAAGGGAAAGTCATGAAAAAGTCAATTCTATTGGGCGTTTCGGCCTTGGTTATCGGAATGGCAGCAACCACAGCCGCACTGGCTGGGCCAGTGAACGCTAACGTCGCCAGCGTTGTCACCGACTCTATGAATTCGTTGGAATTGGACGGAAACAGCATTGGCAACAAGTCGGTTGCCGTGAACAAGACCGAAAACATCAACAAGTCCGTCAACATCGGCGGTGCCTATACCAGCAGCCAGAGTGATGTCCACACGAGTGTCCGCACCGAGGCCACGACTGACCAAGAGCTCAAGGCGGAAACCTCAGACGTCAACTTCTTCCTCGCCAACAATCAAGCTGCTGGTGATGGCGCTTCGGGTGGTACCGGCGGTAACGGCGTGGGCCTGAGCGGTCCTGGCGGCGTTGGTGGCGCTGGTGGTAACGGCGCTGGCTCGAACGGTGCGCTTAACCTCTACACCGGTGGCGTTGTGCAAGAAGGCGGAGCCTACCAGAACTTCGCTGGCATTCAGACCGCGTCGTACAACACCGGCCTGGCCTCTACCAGCCAAGCTGCGACGGGTGTGACGGCTAATGCGTCGATCTCCTTCGGCACGCATCCGTAACTAGAACACCGGCCGAACCAGAGCTTCCCCCGGCTCTGGTTCGGCCCTCGTTTCTTTTAAATTGACGATGGAGGCCACGATGGCTGCTGCCCTGTCCCTAATGGCATTTGCTCTTGCGACTGTCGCGCCTTTGCCCATTCAGACGGCTGATGGTCATGCTTCCAACGGTTCTGTCGTCGAGCGCGTCCTTGACGAGGCCGAGTTGGCCGATCTGGTCGGCGGCGCTGAACCGACGGACCCAAACCCATTGTCGGCACCGGTTTCAGTGCAGGTCATGACTGCCACAAACAGTGGCAATTCCATCAATGCTCAATCGGTTTCGACCGGAGCCATTAGTCTTTCTGACGCCGCGCTTTCGAACGCAACGGGCATTGGCAATTACGTGTTCAATACGGGCAATAATAACAACGTGATGGGCAGCATTACCGTCAACGTCATTTTTGGCTCATCCGGCGGTCTCTAAGGAGATTTGCCTAAACCTTTTTAAATCAAGTCGCGGAACACCGTAATGTGCAGCTCAGCTATAGTGAATGAGCGGTCTAGGGCGAGTTCGTCTCCCGCTCAGAGACAGCGGGGTCGCGGTCTTCGGGCTCTAGTGGCCCTGTGGGTGTTGGCAATTGCCGCTCCGGCCTTGGCCGACGAGAAGACCTCAATGACCATGCGCAGCGGTGCTGGGGGGGCTGTCTATTCTGTTCCCGTCATGACGTGGCACGACATTCCATTTCGGACCGTCGTTCGGCAGCAATATGACTATAGCTGTGGGTCGGCCGCCGTCGCGACGCTTCTGCGATACCATTATGGAGAGGCCACGCGTGAGAGTGATGCCTTTTCGTGGATGTGGAAGGTCGGAGACCCCGACACCATCCGAAAATCTGGCTTTTCAATGTTGGATATGCGCGCCTACCTCAAAGCCATTGGCTATCGCGCCGATGGGTTTCGCGTGAGCCTTGATGATGTGGAAAGGCTCAAGACACCCGCGATCGTCTTGATCAAGATCGGCCCTTACAAACATTTTGTCGTCATAAAGGGTATCCGTGACGGTCAGGTTTTGGTCGGGGATCCGGCGCTCGGCCTTTTGATTATTGAGCGTTCAAAGTTCAAGACCCTCTGGAATGGCATTGTCTTTGTCATCCGAGACACGCCCGGCCATGTGGCAAAGCCCAGCTTTAATGACGAGACCGAATGGAGCCCTTGGGCGAATGCGTCGCTCGACTCTGCCTACGCGTCGAGCCTGACCCATGCTGCGGACATGACCCTGTCTCTGCCGCCCTATTACCAGTTTACCCCAATTCGCAACGTTCCTCCGCTACCGTGATGGGATAGTCCTATGAAACTCAAAATGCTTTTTGGGGCGCTCTCCTTCTGTCTTATGGCCACCTTTGTGCCAGGCGCGTCTGCGGCGGATCAGTGGGCCCAATATTCCACGACTGACGATGAGGTTCTTGGTGAACAGCGGGGGGGCTTTCTCGTCGCGGACGGGATTGAATTTGATTTTTCGGCCAGTCTTGAGACCTTCATTGACGGTCAATCGGTCATGTCGACCCTGATGACCTGGACTCCGGCGGGCCAGAAGATCGAACAGACGGGTCTTGCCGATGGTCAAACGGTCCAGGGCGTCGATATTCAGGTGCTGCTGGCCCAATCAAACCTTCAAATGGTGAATCCGGCGAGTGGTACCTATGTCGCTGGCGGTAAGGCGCTTGCCATTCAACAGATTGGCGCAAATGGTATTCAAAATGTTTTGCTCAATACGGCCGATGGATTGAACATTCGCCAAGACCTGTCCGTTACCCTGACCTTGCCCAATGCCGATCAGTTCCAGTCCCAGATGATGCGCGACCTGATTGGTGCCCGTATAAGCCGTGATGCGACGGTCGCGGCGGTCTGGGGCCGCTAGCGTGCGGCTCTAATCCTCAACAATACGGCTATATTTTCGGGTGTCGGGCAGGGCCAGATAGACCAACAGCGAGCCAAAGATCACGATCGTCACATAGGTATAGAACCAGGTCTCATGACCTGCTTGCTTAAATCCTAAGGCGACAAACTCCGCTGTCCCGCCAAAGATGGCGTTGGAGATGGAATAGGGCAGGGACACACCGAGCGCGCGCACCTCTGTCGGAAAGAGCTCAGCCTTGACGATGCCATTGACCGCCGAATAGGCACTGACGACGAGCAGTGCGCCGGTGACCAAGATCAAGGCTTTGGTGACATCTTGGGTGTGGGACAGGGCGGAAAGGATGGGCCAGGTCATGGCCGTGCCGATGACACCAAAAGTAATAAGCAGCGGCCGCCGTCCAACGCGGTCTGATAGGCCTCCGACAAGCGGCTGAGCCAGCATGAAGATGAACATCGCCCCGGCCGTAATCAGGCTCGCCTGATCCTTCGAAAAGCCAGACGTGTTGGCGAGGAACTTTTGGATATAGGTCCCGAACGTATAGTAGCCAAGCGTCCCGCCAGCCGTCAGACCCATGACCAGAAGGCTTTGGCGAGGGTAGGCGCGCACCAGCTCCCAAGTCGTGACCCGCGCCTGCGTCTTGACCAAAAAGGAGGGCGTTTCCTTCATATCCTGACGTAACCAAAAAACAGCGAGCGCGAGCGCGCCGCCCATAAAGAACGGAATTCGCCAGCCCCAAGTCTGCATGGTTTCTGGCGACAGCATGTGTCCGAGAACGAGAAACAGGGCCAATGACAGAAGCTGACCGCTCATCAAGGTCGCGTAAAAGACCCCAGACCAGAACCCGCGATGCTGCCGACCGGCCATCTCAGACATGTAGGTCGCGCTGGTGCCATATTCCCCGCCCATGCTGATGCCCTGGAGGATGCGAGCAAGAACCAATATGGTAGGCGCGGCGATGCCGATGGTTTCGTAGCCAGGACATAGGGCAATGGCTATGGACCCGATACACATCAGCCATACCGACGCGATCAAGGCTGCGCGTCGCCCGATCCGATCGCCATAGAGCCCCATCAGCCAAGCGCCTAAGGGCCTAAAAAAGAAGCCTACCGCATAGACGGCTGCGGAACTAAGCAATTGGGCCGTCTGATCTCCCGCCGGGAAAAACACCTTGGCAAAATAGAGCGCGAACGCCGCATAGCTGAACCAGTCAAAACACTCGACCATATTGCCGGCCGATGCCCGAAGGATTGAGCCGAGGCGCTGCCCCGGCTGGAAATCATCTGTCTTGGATGGGTCTTGGGTCATGTCCGACCCAAAATAGCAGCTTTTTAGCGCTCGTCGTCATCATCCTGTGGACCTTGGACAATGGCGCGATAGCGATGGATGGGGGAGGGCATGGCCGCATCCGCACCCTTCACGCTGCGCCAGATGATTTCATTCAATCGGCCCATGGGCGCACGATCGACCTCGGCCAGGTTCATATTGGCGCTTTCTTCTGCCCCCCAAGCGCTCACAAGGTTCTTGGCATTGACATCGACCATAGGGGCGATCGCGGTGTAAGGCGTCAGGTCAGGCTTGGTCGTAAAAGCGGCATAGAGCGGTGTTGCGGCGGCATCGTACTGGCTCATGGGCGGCAGGCCGAGCAACAGCTCGATGGAGCGCACGATGGAGCTGGTCGAATAGAGGGTGGAGTCCACCTTTCCCAAACGACTGTAAGGGCTAATCGCTAAGGCCACCGTGCGGCGCGCATCGACGTGATCGGCACCGTCTTGGGCGTCATCCTCGACAATGAAGATCGCCGTCTGCGCCCAATATTTTGAGTGGCTGACACGGTCAATCAGTTGCGCCACCGCCCAGTCATTGTTGGCAACCATGGCTGTGGGCGTGAAGGCGCCCGGTGTAGCGCCTCTGGTATGGTCCTCGCCCATAGACATGACTGTGAAATTGGGCAGACGCTTGGTTGGATCGGTGCTGTCAAAGGCCGCTTCGAACCCCTCAAATTCCCGGAGGAATATTTTGACGTTCTCCGTGTCGCGGGCTCCGAAACCCAGATAATCCACGGCGACGTGACCGATGAGGCCATCGACGCCTGCCGCAGCCTGCATGGTGGTTCCATCACTGACTCGGGCGGCATATTCGCCATAGCTGCGATAGGTTAGACCCTTGGCCCGCGCTAGGTCCCAAATATGGCCGCCCACCGGGACATAGGCTGGCGCGCTGGCGACCTTGGAGTGACTGCCATAGTTGGCGGGCCACATCTTTTCGTTGAAGTCAGTCGCATAGGCCGAATTTGACCAGGAATGGCCATCAATGCTGACCTCGCCATCGGCGTAGAAGTTATCGAAAGTGCCGAACTGTTTGGCCAATGCATGCCCGTTAGGCGTCACCTTCTCGCCAAAAAGGGTCAAGCGCGGATCGCCATTGGCGCCCGGCAGGTCGCCGAGGACCTGATCGTAGGTGCGGTTTTCACGAATGATGTAAATGACGTGCTTGATCGGTGATCCTGCCCCAACCCGGCTAGGAATGAGAGAAGGCGTGGTTGATGGCCGTGCCTTGGACAGCAGGCTGTCATTATAGGGTGAGTTAGCGATCGTCTGTTTGGTATAGGCCGGTAGGCGCTTATCGAGATCTTTAAGTGATAAACGTTCAATGGTGCTGGTCTGCAGGGTCTTGATCGACTCGCCCGGCGCGTCCTTCAAGGTTGTTCCTGGACCGTGGAGGTCCGCATAGGCTGCCTGACCCTTGGCCGCTCCGATGTAAAGCGCATCGCCCTTTTCAGCCAAGGTCAGAGCCGCTGGATACCAACCCGTCGGGATGAAGCCGAGCACGTCGCTATGGCCCGCCTTTGCAATATCGATGACCGCAACATCGTTATTATCCGCATTGGCGACATAGAGACGGTGCCGGACCGGATCGATGGTCAAGGCATCTGGGGTCGAGCCTTCAGGCGAAAAGGGGTGCAGGGTCGTGGACAGGCGCTCAGAGACGGTCAAGGTCTTGGTGTCGATAATGTGCACGCTGTTGTCGGCAGAGCAGGCAACGAACAGACGCCCGTCGTCGGACAGGGCCATGTCGTTGGGATTGGCCCCAACCTGCAGGGTGGTGATCACTTGATTGGTGGCCGTGTCGATGACGCTGACCGAATGGCTGGACCAGTTGGACACGAAGAGGCGTGTGCCATCAGCGGAGAAGACCAACTCATAGGGGCTAATCTCGACCGGAATTCTGGTCAGCAGAGCGTGGTTGACCGCATCAAACACGGCGACATAGGTCGCCTTGTCATCGACGCCGCGATTGGCCGCATAGACCAATGGCTTTGAGGGATGGTGCGCGACGCCGGACCACATGACCTTGTCCAAGGGCAAGGTCTCATCAAGCGTGCCGGTGGGTTGGGCCGATAGTCGGCCGTTCTTATAGTCAAAGAGGTAGATCGGCGCAGCTGAGGGCACCGGCGCTCCGGCGGCATTTCCGCCAGAGACATAAAGTGTCTTGCCGTCAGGTGACCAGCCAAGGCCAAGCCAGGTGGTCTTTAACGCAATACGCTGAACCACGGCCTTGGTTTCGGGGTCGAGGACGGTCAAACCGTGGGCTTGGAAGCCTGAATTGACGGCTATGACCGCCTTGCCGTCCGGCGCGGTCACCATCTTTAAGATAAGATCGCCTGCGCGCGCGAGGGCCTTGCTGGCCGGTGTGATCCGCCAGCCATTGGGCAGATCAAAACCGCCTTGGATGGCATGCGGCTTTTGCGTCGTAGCGACACCAACGGTCCGAGGTGCCGCGTCGTTCGGTTCTGCACAAAGGGGGCTGCCTGTGAGCAAAACGAGGCCAATTCCAAAGGGCGTCAAGGCCTTTGCCATCTGTTTCATCCTTGCCATCGTCACATCCCTGTCTTGGCGTCAACAAGCGCCGGACTTCTTTGCGACGATCCATAACATCGGATTGTGACAGGGTGTTGGATCAATTTGCGATCTATTGTCTGCCTTAAAGCCGCCTGGGCCAAGCGCTTCCGACACAGACCGAACGGACCGGGGTGATGGACTTGACGCGGTTGGCCATCGGGCTCATGTGCCAATATGGATGGGTTTTCATGGCCCAAGGTTCAAAAGAGGCCGGGACCATGTTGATCCATCTCCGCGCACCAACGCTCGTTGAAACCCATGGATGAGCCCTTCCAAAAGCTGGTGCTAAGGTCTCTTGCGGCTAACGGCGTTGCGATTGTCTTTGGGGCGAGTGGCGGCGTCGGTCAGGCCCTGGTTGAGGCGATCGCCAAGTCCGGCCGTTTCGATCATGTGGTCAGCTTTAGCCGAAGTTCATCGCCGCCCATCGATCTTTTAGATGAAGCCAGCCTCCAGCAAGCTGCGGCTTTCGCCGCCAGCAAGGGCGAGATACGTCTGGTGATCAATGCCACTGGCTTTCTGCACGATGGTGCCCAAGGGCCGGAAAAGAGCTTGCAGCAGATCGATCCCATCAAGCTTGCTCGAGCCTTCGCGCTCAATGCGATTGGGCCCGCCCTGATCATGAAACATGTGCTGCCCCTGCTGCCACGAACCGGTAAATCCGTCTTTGCAACCCTTTCGGCTCGAGTGGCCAGCATTGGTGATAATCGTTTGGGCGGGTGGTATTCCTACCGTGCCTCGAAGGCAGCGCTCAATCAGCTTGTCAGGACTGCAGCTGTCGAATTGGCGCGGCGGGCTCCGAGTGCGGTTTGCATCGCCCTACATCCGGGCACTGTAGCGACGCCGCTTTCAGCCCCGTTCAGCAAGGACGGATTGGATGTCCAAAGTGCTGAGGTCTGCGCGGCGCGACTCATCGATGTGATCGATCGGTTGAGCCCGGATCAAACGGGCGGATTTTTCGATCACTTTGGTGTCCCCATCCCGTGGTGAGGACCTAAAGGTCCAGCGCCATTTGGCCTGAGGGTTGAACGCTGATCCCTGTGTCTAAAAACGCGTTTGCCTCGCGCGTGATCTGGGCTCTTCGTTCATCGCTCATCTTAGAGAGGGTCCGATAGGGCATCGACATTCGCGGATTGGTCGACAGCCGTTGTTGGTTCTCGATCAAAAAATGCCAATAGAGCAGGTTGAACGGGCAGGCGGATGGACCGCTCTTTTCCTTCACATCATAGGCGCAGCCGCTGCAGTAATCTGACATGCGGTTGATATAGGCCCCTGACGCCGCATAGGGCTTAGAGGCCAGCATCCCCCCATCTGCGAATAGAACCATGCCGTGGGTATTGGGCAGCTCAACCCACTCGAAGGCGTCGATATAGACGGCCAAATACCATTCTTCGACGGCGCGCGGTTCAAGGCCCGCCAGCAACGCGAAGTTTCCGGTGACCATCAGCCTTTGGATATGATGGGCATAGGCATATTGGCGGGTGTCGCTGATGACCTGAGCCACGCAGGTCATTTGCGTTTTGCCCGTCCAGAAGAAATCGGGCAGGGGACGATGGGCCTCTAATGCGTTTGTTGCCTCATAGGCGGGCATATGATGCCAATAGAGCCCGCGCACATATTCGCGCCAACCCAAGATCTGGCGGATGAACCCTTCCACGGCATTCAACGGCGCATGGCCTGCGTGGTAGGCCCTTTCGGCAAGGTCACAGACCTCGTGTGGGGTTAAGAGCCCGCAATTGAGATAGGGCGAAATGATTGAATGATAAAGAAAGGCCTCTCCCGTCTTCATGGCGTCCTGATAGTCGCCATAATCGGGCAGACAAACCGATATAAAATGACCAAGGGCCTCAAGGGCATCAGTGCGGGTCACCGCCCAGCCAAAAGGCTCCAAGTCGCCGAAATGATCGGCATACTGGCGCTGAACCAGTGTCATGACTTCGCGCGTTATCTCGTCCGGCTCAAACCGCAGACGCGAGGGAAGGGAATGTTGTGCGGGCAGTGTCTTGCGGTTTTCCTTATCATAGTTCCATTCCCCCCCTTCGGGCTGGTCGGCCTTCATCAGCAGCCCCGTCTCGCGGCGCATTTCGCGGTAGAAGAACTCCATCCGATAGGATTTTCGACCCTCGGCCCACTGGGCAAACCGGGGGCGTGAGCAAAAGAAGCGGTCGTCGTCGCGAACCTCGAGTGGGACAGGCAACTGGGTGGACCATTGGCGCATCATTTCCGCGACGCGCCACTCACCGGGTTCCGTCGCTATGACCCGATCAGGCTGATGCAAGGCAATGGCGCGCGCCAGTTCTCCGGTGAAGGATCCGCTATTGCCAAGGTCATCAAGCCGAACATAGTGGACCTGAAGGCCCTCTTGCCGAAGCATTTCGGCAAAATGGCGCATGGCCGAGAGGATCAGGACAATCTTTTGCTTGTGGTGGGGGACGTAGCGGGTCTCTTGCTCGACCTCGGCCATAAAGATGATGTCATGGGCCGGATCTAGCCCATCTAGGGCGCTTAAGCCTCGGCTCAACTGGTCGCCAAGCACCAGACGTAGGCTTTTCATCATCGATCCATAACTCTGCGCATGCGAACTGTAGCGCACTATATTGATACGACGATCTGAGCCGTTTGGTTCATCACAGATGGAGAAACACCGTGGCCAAGATGCGTAAGAAAAGTGATTTGCCCACGAAACTCTGTGCGACCTGCGCCCGCCCTTTTGCATGGCGCAAAAAATGGGAAAAGGTCTGGGACGAGGTTCGATATTGTTCGGATCGATGCCGCGGCGAACGCCCTTCATGACAATCCGTTCGGCTCATTGGACCTGGTCCAGTTGGTCAAGGGCGGGCATCGTCAGAGTGCCTCGCGGGCCGATACTCACCTTTGGGTCTTTTCATAGAGCATCGAATTTGGCCCAACCGAAGGGTGCGATATCAAGCGGTGTTGTTTTCCATATACCAGCCTTTGCAAACCCCCGGTTCTGCTGCGAGGCGGCTTTAAGATTCCCGCTCTATAGATCTTGCCCGGCCCTTAAAAATGACTACACTCATATCTGATCAACATCACATCCCGCGACAGACGGGAGGCGGAGGACAGAATGACGGCGCGTACGGGTCAGCAATATATCGAAGGCTTGAGGGACGACCGCACGGTTTGGCTCGGTAACGAGCAGGTCGATGTTCTGGGGCATAAGGCCTTTGCCGGGTCAGTCTCGGGGATGGCGGGCTATTTTGATTGGCAGCATACCCACGCGGAAGACTGTCTCGTCGCGGATCCCGAGACCGGCAATCCGATGAGCGCTAGCCTGATCATTCCCAAATCCTTAGACGATCTGAAGCGCCGCAACCGCGCCTTTGACCGGTTCGCGCGCTATTCCAACGGCATGCTTGGCCGCACGCCGGACTATGTGAATGTCACCTTGGCGGGCTTTATGGCGCGCAGCGATATCTTCACCGCCAAGGGCGATACGACCTTTGCCGATCGGCTTGGCCGCTTCTATCGCGAGGTGGTCGAGAACGATCTGTCGCTCACCCACACCATCATTCACCCCGTCGTGGATAAGGGCTTAGCCGATACTGAAGGCGTCAATGGCGAGCTTGCACTCAAGGTCGTGCGCCGCACTAAGGACAGTATCATTGTGCGCGGGGCTAAGATTTTAGCGACCTTGGGTCCGTTCGCGGATGAGCTCTTCGTCTATCCTGGTCAGCCCCAACCGCCGAATGTTGATCCTGCGACTCTGCTGGCCTTCTCGATTCCGATGGGGACCAAGGGGCTGATCACCCTTTGCCGTGACCATTATGGTGTGGCTGCCAGCGTCGGTGACAAGCCCTTCTCAAGCCGGTTCGATGAGCAAGATGCCTTCATGATCTTCGACGATGTCGAGATCCCCATGGAGCGGGTGTTCATTGACGGTGATATCGACGTTTATAATGGCCTGATGCGCCATGGCTGGGCCGCCAATATCATGCAGCAGACCTGCATCCGCGCCGCCGTGAAGTTGGAATTTGCCTATGAACTTTGCGCCCGTATGGCCCAGGCGACCAATTCCGATAAGCGGCCTGATACAGCGGCTCTGCTGGGCGAACTGTGGGGCTATGGCTGCCTGACGCGCTCGGCCATCAAGGCGGCCGAAGGCGACGGGCGCGACTATGGCAATGGAGCCTTCTTTGCCGATGATCGGCCCCTCCGGGCGCTGCGGGCGCAGATGCCCGGCTGGATGGTTCGGGCCAATGAGATCATCAAGATCATTGGCTCGCACAATCTGTTGGCTACAGCCTCGATCGAAGCTTTCGACAATCCGCAGATGGGCCCCTTGATCGAACGCTATATGCCCGGTGCCAAGGGCATGAGCGCGCGCGAGCGGGCCAAACTGTTCCGCACGGCTTGGGATTTTGCAGGTTCCGCGCTGGGCGGACGGGTCGAGCTTTATGAACGTTTCTATCTGGCCAGTGCCCCGCGTAACTTCGCGCTGGATCATATGTTTGCCCAGATGGAGCGGCCTTGGACCCAGTTCTCTGAGCTTATGGCCGCCATCGGTGTCGACTGACGCCTGACCCTTCTAACGGTCATGGCAAAAAGGGCGCAGCCTCAAAGCTGCGCCCTTTTCGATTGGACATGAACTGGACGACCTATTCGGGTCGATAGCTGACCGGCAAATGGGTAATGGCATTAAACCAGATCGAGCTCAGCCAAACCGGCTCACCGCTGACCCTCAGGTCCGGTAGCCGGGTAATGATTTCCTTGAGCAGGGCGTGAAGCTGCATGCGGGCGATCCGTGCGCCGATACAGACATGGGGACCCGTCCCGAAGGCGATATGTTTGCGGGCATTGGCCCGGGTAATGTCAAAGCGATGGGGGTCTTCAAACACTGTCGGGTCGCGATTGGCGGCAGAATAGGACAGGTAAATCTTGTCGCCCTTCTTGACGGGCGTGCCGCCAATGGTCGTGTCGCATGTGGCCGTGCGGCGGAAATTGGTCGTGGTTGAGGTATAGCGCAGTACCTCTTCAATGGCATTTTCCAGATAGAGATCGACATCACTCTTTAGTAGTTCGAACTGCTCGGGATGGGCATTGATCAGATAGATGAAGTGCGCGGCCGTGCTGCGGGTCGTCTCGTGGCCAGCAATGGCAAAGACGATGAAGAACATATTGATCGCCATTTGGCTCAGACCAAGGCTCTGATCATGGACCAGCAGGCTGAGCAGCGAACCATCGGGATTTTGCCGCTTCTGCTGCGAAATCTCTTCGGCTAGCCCAAACAGCAGGAAGGTCGGGTCGACTTCGTGATCGCCGCGGGTTTCGACATCAGCCATGGCATTGCCAAGCTCGACGACCTTGTCGCGCAGGGGCTCAGGAATGCCCATCAGTTCGCAGAAGGTATAGACGGGCAGCTTTGACGCCACATCGTAGACAAACTCGCACTGCCCCCGCGCAGCTATGCCATCGACGATCTCTTTGGCGAGGCGGTCGATCTGGGGCACCAGATTTTGCAGGGCCTTGGGGGAAAAGGCCGGCATCAGGAACTGTTTTACCGCCGTATGTTCGAGGGGCCTCATGCCCATGAAATTGGCCCTCTGACGCGCCAACTCTTCATCATCCAGATCCCAAATGACAAACCCCTCGTCATAGGAGCTGAAGGTCTCTTGATCCCGTGAGACGTCAAACACGTCGTCATAGCGCGTCAGGACCCAAAAGCCTTTGGTCATGCTGGAATTGGGCACGTTCGGCACATAGGCAGGATTTGCTGGGTTCCAGTGTACCGGATCGCTTTGACGCCAAGCATCAAACAGGGCGTGTGACGGACCCTTTTCGGCCGGGAAGATCGAGGGGTCTAAAATATTGTCAACGCGGGTCGCTAGCGTCATGTCACGAGGTCCTGAGAGAATGAGTGGCGCTGATCGAGCGCTCTGGGTCTGCTGCCAAAGATCGTGGCAACAGACCCCGCTGGTCTTTAAAATTGGCCGAGCGCGACCCGGCGGACCTGATCGCTATTGGTGGGCTGATGCCCGACCTTGTGCTTAGGCGCGGGGGCTTCTTGAACCGTGTTCATCACCCGCCCGATACCTGTCACCTCGACCTCGACAACATCGCCAGGCTGCATTGGCCGTGAATTGGCGGGCGTGCCGGTCAAGACGACATCGCCTGGGAGCAGGGTGATGTGACGGCAGAGATCGGCCATGATGTAGGGGATGTCGAAGGTCATTTCAGACACAGGACCATCTTGGACAACCTTGCCATTGATATAGGTCCGCACATGGGACTGGCGGATATCCACACCGCGAACGATTCCCGGACCGATCGGACAGAACCCATCCTGGCCCTTAACGCGCAGCATCGAGCCTGCATCCGTATCGCGGAAATCTTGCGCACCGACATCATTGGCAGCCGCAAAGCCTGCCAGATAATCCCAAACATCGGCGGGAGCCACATTGCGCATGGGCTTGCCGACAATGGCCGCGATCTCGCCTTCATAGTTGAGATACTGACAGTCGGCGGGCCGGTTCAGCTTACCGCGATGGGAATTCAAGGTCGTCAGCGGCTTTTGAAAATAGGTCGGCGTTGTCAGGGGCGGGGCCTTGAATTCGACCCGCCGCGACTCGTAGTTCAGGTGGATACAGATGATCTTGGTTGGATCACAGGGCGGCAGATAGATCGCGCTCGCCTCAGCAATCCTGCGGCCATCACCGAGGCGCAATTCATCACCCTCGGGCCGCACCCATTGGGGGGTGCCTTCGAGCAAAATTCGACGCCATTCTTCGCGGGGTCCATCGAGCACGGACATGGGCTAAGCCTTCCTCTGTTGGTTTTTGTCGTTAGAAGCCGGATTAGGCCGGAACCATGAAGCCCTTCATCGTGCCGGGCACCGGAGCGTGACCGAAGGAGTCGCGCTGGTAATATTCCGACTGATGGACTGCAGAGCGCGCGCCCCAGCCAATCTCACACATGAAGCCCGAGGGGTTCTTCATGTAGAAGGAATACATCTGGTCATTGGCATGGCTGCCTGGCTCGATTATGACCGGCAGGCCTGCGGTCTTCACCAACTCATAGGCTAGGCCCACATCGGCCATGGTTTCCACTTCAAACAGAATGTGGTTGGCCCGCTTTTCTGCCGGACCGCTGAAGGCGAGGCTATGTTGGCGTTCATTACAGTGCATGAACATCAGGGGCACGGGACCCGGAGCGCCCGGGATGGCCAGCTTATATTCAATGCCGCCGCGCATGCCGAGCAGGCGGTAGAACTGGTAGTTGGCGTCAAAATCCGCACGGGTGGACTGCATAACGTGGCCAAGGCCAAGGTCGCCGGTTCTGAAACGACCATGCATCCGGCGGCCGGGATGGAAGGGCTTGTCAAACTGAACCAGCGGCCCGTGGAAAATTTCTAAGGTGTGGCCGTTAGGGTCGTTTAGGCTCATCACAGCTAAAACAGAGCGCGCCTCGGCCTCGGCGTCAGACAGGACCGTGACCTCAACGCCGCCAGCCCGCAGTTGGTCCAGCATCTCGCCAAATTCATCAGCGCCAGCGACGCGCAATCCCGTCACCGTGATGTCATCCGACCCATCCTCGACCAGGCTGATGCGATGGTGCCAATAGTCCATGCGCAGGTCGCAGCGATCCGCGTGGCCACCCTCGACGACCTCCAGACCGATGATATTGGCCGCAAAATGCTTCCAAGCGGCCAGATCACTGACCCCAATGGTCAGGTAGCCAAGTTCGGTTACTGCAGCCATGTCACGCCACCTTGTCGGAGAAGGAGCCCTTGCGGACCGAGATGTTTTTGATGTCGCTATAGAAGTCGAAGCTCCAGGATCCGCCCTCACGACCGATGCCGGAATTGCGACTACCCCCAAAGGGAACGGCAAGATCGCGCACGAAGAAGCAATTGACCCAGAGGGTGCCGGCTACAACCTGCGAGGCGATCCGCATGGCGCGGGCCTCATTTTGGCTGAACAGAACCCCGGCCAGACCATATTTTGTACCGTTGGCCACGGCGATGACCTCATCGTCGGACTCAAAGGTCTGCCACGTCAGGACTGGACCAAAGACCTCCTGCTGGGCAATTTCCCAAGCCGGATCCACATGGGTGAACAGGGTTGGCTGGAAGTAGAGATCGCCAAAATTGGCCGGTGAGCCGCCCCACAGGGCTTCTGCGCCATCGGCCTTGGCCCGCTCGACAAATCCGGCAACCCGATCAAAGTGCTCTCTGGTGATCAGGGGGCCGACGCGGGTGCTAGAATCGCGGGGATCACCCACGACCATATGGCTGGCCGCATCGCGGACCTTGGCCAAGAACACCGCCTCGATAGACTTTTCAACGAGGACCCGAGTGCCTGCCAAGCAGACCTGACCGGCGTTCATATATTGGCCCGCTACGGTTTGCGCAGCCGCATCAAGATCGGCATCGGCGCAGACAATGAAGGGTGACTTACCACCCAGTTCCGAGCTCATCGGAGTGATGGAGCGGGCGGCGGCCTGACCGATGATCTGGGCGGTGCCGGTCGAACCGGTAAAGCTGATCCGGTTGAGATCGCCATGATTGACCAGAGCGTCACCGGCCAACTCGCCAATGCCCTGAACCACATTGAGCACGCCCGCAGGGATCCCGGCCTCATGAGCAATGTCGGCCATGAGGGAACAGGTCATCGGGGCCCATTCGGGCGGCTTGACGACCAGGGTGTTACCCGCCGCCAGTGCCGGGCCGACCTTCCAGGTGGTCAGCATCAGGGGGGCATTCCACGGGGTGATCAGGGCGGCAACACCGGACGGATCGTAATGGATGTGGTTGGTGACCTCAGGCGAGTCGATGACGTGGCCCTGAAGCGTGAGCGCCCAGTCGGCAAAGAATTCGATATTTTGCGCGGCACGGGGGACCACGCGGTGCAGATTGCCCGCCATCAGAGAGCCATTATCCATGGTCTCGACCGCTGCCAGATCCTTGGCCCTCGCGCGAATCCCATCGGCAAAACGTTTGAGGTAGGGAAGCCGGCCCTCCGGCCCAAGCGCGGCCCAAGCGGGAAAGGCGCGGCGGGCAGCATCAACGGCCTGATCCACCTCAGGCTTGCCGCCTGAGGCGACATTGGCCAGATGAGACCCATCGACAGGGGAGAGGTTCTCGAACCGTTCGGAGGAGGAAACGCGGCGACCATCAATCCAATGATCGGTGGAAATCTCGACACCGGCGACGGTGGCTGTACTGTTCGCCATATTTTGACCCTCCCTAGACGCGTGGCTCTATGGTCACGACAGACTGCCAGATCGAAAAGAACACTGACGCCCTTCATTTCTGACTGTAGTCAGTTTATATCGACGTTTGGCGGCGTCAAGCCTGCTCTGATCGTGAGTGTGAAATAGTCGGTGCCGTCCATTGACTTTGGCCTGTCAAACCCGAAAGGGTTGCTGGGTTAGACATGATTTTCGTAGGTTCAGACGTGGCAAATCGGCAAGAGGCTCAAAGCGCAATGGTCACGACAAGACCTGTCGCAGACCAGAACGCCCCGGTTGTCGGGCGGCGCGAACGCAACAAGCAGGAAAAGCTGGCTCGGATCGTCAGTGCGGCGCGTGAGCTGTTTCGCGACCGAGGCTTTGCCGAAACCACGACCCAGCAGATTGCCGAGGCAGCGGATATTGGGACAGGCACCCTGTTTCTCTATGCCCGCTCCAAAGAGGATCTTCTGGTCCTCGTTTTCCGCGACCAAATGATCGAGACCGCCCGCACGGCCTTTGCCTCCCTGGGGGGCGGTGAGCCTTTGCTTGATCAGCTCATGCAGGTCTTTACGTCGATGATGGACTATCATCAGCGCGACACTGATCTGGCCCGCATTCTGCTCAAAGAGATCATGTTTCCAAATGCGATTGGTCGTCAGGCGGACATTTCAGAGTTATTGGACATCATCTTTGGTGGCCTCGCCGACCTGATCGCCAAGGCCCGCAATGACGGCCGATATGGCCAAGGGGCGAACCCGATGCAGGTCGCTGAAAACCTATTTGCGAACTACTATTTCTCACTCCTGACCTGGCTTGGTGGACGCGTCACGCGCGAGCAGACCGAGCACCGTCTGCGCCAGCATCTGGCCATCACCATCGGCGAAGCGGCCTAGCGCCCAGACATATTGACTACGGTCATTTATGATGACACTCATTTCATAAGCGCCGACAAACCGGGGCAAAGTGAAGATGAGAGAGGAACCGTCTTGACCCTCAAGGCTCGATGGGCTGCTGGCGAAGCGACCCTTGGCGCATGGTGTATGATCCCCAGCGCCCTTACCGCTGAGGCCCTTGGTCGGGCAGGCTTTGATTGGGTGCTCATCGACATGCAGCACGGCTGTATGGACTATGAGACCGCCCTGTCTATGATCCGCGCCATTGACCTCAGCGGGGCTGCCCCCATCGTGCGCGTGCCGTGGAATGATCCAGGCATTATCGGCCGGGTGCTGGATGCCGGGGCTCTGGGTGTGGTTATCCCAATGATCCAGTCAGCCGAAGAGGCCCGCTGCGCCGTCGATGCCTGCCTCTATCCTCCCGCGGGTAGTCGTAGCTTTGGGCCCATCCGCGTGGGGTTGAGAGATGGTCCGGGCTATTTCGCCACCGCCAATACTCGCATCGCCGTCATTCCGATGATCGAGACAGCTCAGGCCCTGGATGAGGTCGATGCCATCGCATCGACCCCCGGTGTCGATGCGATCTTTGTTGGTCCCTTCGATCTATCCATCGCCCTTGGCCTTCCGCCCGGCGACAATGACGGCAAACCTGCCTTTGATGAGGCGATTAGCAAGATCGCCGCTGCAGCCAAAAAGGCGGGAATCGCTACCGCTGTCCTATCCAACGCCAAGGTCGCTCCCCTAAGACTACAGCAGGGCTTCCAGATGGTCTCCGTCGTGACCGACATCAATGCCCTAACCGCAACCGCCCGCGCCGACCTCGAAACGGTCCGCCGCGTTGGCCAAGAGGCCTAACCCCATGCTTGATCAAGCCACCCGCGCCAAGATCGTCTCTGACCTGTTCGAGACCTACCAGACCCGTAAGGGTCTGCCCCTCCTGTCCAAATCCTACCCCGGCATTGAGATCGAGGACGCCTACCGCATCCAAGAGGCCTTTGTGGCCCA
>CANCJE010000039.1 GCA_947378235.1 Caulobacteraceae bacterium
CCAGTCACGGCGGTGTCTTGGGCGAGGCCTTCCGCAAGGCACGCAATGTTCGGTTCTGCGTCCTGTCCTTCACCTCAGACTGGCTCTATCCGACCACCGAAAGCCGCGACATTGTTCGTGCCCTCAATGCGGCCGGTGCGCGGGCCAGCTTTGTCGAGATCGAGAGCGACAAGGGCCATGATGCCTTCCTGCTGCATGAGCCGATTATGGAGGCAGCGCTGGGCGGTTTCTTGTCCTCTGCCGCCAAGGCGAGAGGGCTAGAGCCATGAGCGGCGGGCGCGAAGACTTCCGCGAGATCTTGCGGCTTGTGCGTCCCGGAACGCGGGTGCTGGACATCGGCTGCGGCGAAGGCGTGCTGCTCGAGATGATGGCCCAAGAAAAAAACATCGACGGCCGGGGTCTGGAGATCAGCCCCAGCGGCGTTGCGGCCTGCCTGACGCGCGGTCTGGCTGTGGTTCAAGGCGATGCGGACCGCGACCTTGCCGATTTTCCAACCCAAGCCTTCGACTATGCGGTCCTGTCCCAGACCCTGCAGGCGGTCCGTGAACCGCGCCGGGTGCTTGAAGAGTTGCTACGCATTGCCGAGCGGGCCGTTGTCTCCTTTCCGAATTTTGGCCATTGGCGCGTGCGCTGGGCCCTGCTGGCGGGTGGCCGCATGCCCATGACCGGCTCGCTGCCGACGCCTTGGTATGAGACGCAGAATATCCATCTGTGCACGGTCGGTGACTTTGTCGATCTGTGCGATGAGCTGGGCGTGGAGATCGAGGCCGCGGGTGCCATGGCCGAGGGCCAGCCTGTGCGGGAGATCAATCCGCGCAGCTTTATGGAAAATCTTCGCGCCGAGTCGGCGATTTTCTTGCTCAGCCGCCGGACGCGGACCGACGGCTCAACCCCAGACGACAGGCGTCCCGCCAAGCGAGCGAGCGATGATCTGTTCGGATAAGACCCCCTACCCCGCACCCCCTCATGCTGAGCCTGTCGAAGCATGGGCGGCCGCATAGGGCGTTATATCATCCTCGTCCTTCGATAGGCTCAGGATGAGGATGATTGGACGGTGCGTGGCCTTGTTTCTAAACGCGCCGTGGCCGCATCAGCCAATAGACCGGCAGACCGGCCAGCAACAGCACACCGCCCCAGAGGCTGGCCTCGGCCCCCGCTCCGATCAGGGTCCAGATGGCGAACAGGGTGGCGACCACTGATGCGGCAATGAACAGGGGCGTGCCCGTCATCTTACCCTTAAAGACCATCCATAGGGCCGCGAGCGCACAGGCCAGATACATCACCAGAGAGGCCGAGGTGGCCAAAAGGATAATGAAGGTAAAGAGTTGGGCCATCGATTTTTGGAAGTTGAGCAGAACGATGGCGGTGAGGAGCAGACTCGACACCACATGGGCGCGCACCGGCGTTCCCGCCGCCGAAGACTTGGCCAGCCAGCGCGGAAAGACGCCGTCTCGAGCCATGGCAGCAGGCAATTCGCCCTGCAGCAAGATCCAGCCGTTCAAGGCTCCAAAGGCGCTGATCGCCGCAAAGAGGGCCAGTAGATCACGCGCATTGGTCCCCCAATAGAGCGATACAAAATCGGCCAGAGGGGCGTTGGAATTGGCGGCCATGGCCGTGGGCACCATCAAGACCACGGCTGAACAGACCAAGAGGTAGATCAGGCCCGTGCCGATGGTCCCGGCCAAGGTCGCCCTTGGAATGGTCCGCTCAGGGTCATCGACACTGTCGGCGGGCACGGTGGCCGATTCCAAACCCAGCATGCCCCAGAGGGTCAAGGTCGCCGCCGCCGTGATGGCCGAAGGGGTAATGGCGCTGGCTTTGAAGGGCATTAGGACACTGGGGCCGGTCTTGGCCAATAGGATCGCCGCCAAGGCCATGACGGCGATCAGGGGTAAGAGCTTGAGCAGGGTGGTGACCAACTGCACCGTTCCCGCCAATCGCACACCCCGGCAATTGATCGCGGTAAAGAGCCAGACCGTGGCGCAGGTCAAGAAGGCATGCAGCCCGGCAACCTGACCAATGACGGGAAAAAAGACGCTGAGATAGCTGACCGCCGCCGCCGCAATGGCCGCATTGCCAACCCAAAGACTGATCCAATAGCTCCAGGCCACAGCAAAGGCCGGTGCCCGACCAAAGGCCTCTAGCGTATAGGCATAGGGACCTCCGCCGCGCGGCATGGCCTTGGCCAATCTAGCAAAGACAAAGGCCAGACAGATGGCCCCGCCGATGGTCAGAAGCCAGCCAAAGACCGCGTTCCAGCCATAGGGGGCGAGCGAGGTCGGCAACAGGAAGACTCCCGAACCGATCATGTTTCCGACCACAAGGGCCGTGCACATCCAGAACCCCAGACGCCGCGGCGTCTTCGCGCCCAATGATTTTTCGTCCGCCATAAAGAAGTCCAACTGAAACCAAATCCTAATCTGCGGCTGGGACGCTAGCAGATGACTGCCATATGCCTAGAACTTCTGGCGTTTTTCTGCTTCACAGGAAGCCAAATCTGCGCGGCCGCCTAGGCCCTGCCCATCCAATGATCGGACCGTCCCATCGTGCCTTCGGATCTATCGGCCTCTGATCCCGCCAAAGCCCTTGCCCAGGCCAAGGCCCTGATTGCCCAGACCCCCTATCTGGCTGAGGCTCACCGTATGGCGGGCCGGGCCTATCGGGCGCTTGGCCAAACCGCCGAAGCTGAAGCCGCCGAGATGCAGGCCATCCGCATGTCGGTCCATGACGCTGACCTGCAACGGGCTGCCCAAGCCCTGGCGGCCAATGATTTGGGCGTTGCAGAACCGATCTTGAAAGAACGACTAAAGACCATCCCCACCGATGTGGCCGCCATTCGGATGCTGGCCGAACTGGCCGGGCGGATCGGGCGCTATCGGGATGCCGAGAACCTTCTGCGCCGCGCGCTGGAGTTGGCCCCCAAATTCTTGGCCGCTCGGTCCAACCTGGCGACCGTTCTGCACCGCCAAGCCCGCACCGAGGAGGCGCTGGCCGAGCTTGATCTTCTGCTCGCCGCCGAACCCGACAGCCCGACCCATAATAATCTCAAGGCTGCCGCCCTTGGCCGGATCGGGGACTATGAGGAGGCCTTGGGTCTCTATGAACGGGTGCTCGCGGTCAGCCCGGCCTATCCCAAGATCTGGATGAGCTATGGGCATGTGCTCAAGACGGTGGGCCGCCAAGAGGACAGTATCGTCGCCTATCGTCAGGCCTTAGCGCTCAAGCCTGACCTCGGCGAGGTCTGGTGGAGCCTGGCCAATCTCAAGACGGTCAAGTTCGACGCCGCCGATATTGCCAAGATGCAGCAGGCCTTGACCCAAGAACGACTAAGCGCCGAAGACCGGTTCCATCTGGATTTCGCGCTCGGCAAGGCGCTGGATGATCAAAAGGATGCCGAAGGTGCCTTTAGGCACTATGCCACCGCCAACGCCCTGCGACGCGAACAGCTCGACTATGACCCTGGCGATATTAGCCGTCAGGTGGACCGTGCCATTGCCCTGTTTACACCCGCCTTCTTTGAGGCTCGTCAAGGTGTGGGATGCGATGGGCCAGACTCAATCTTCATCTTGGGGATGCCACGCGCCGGTTCGACCCTGATCGAGCAGATCTTGGCCAGCCATTCTCAAGTCGAAGGCACGATGGAGCTGCCAGATATTCCCGCCTTAGCCACCCGCACCGGCGAAGGCCCCCAGCGCTACCCAACCTCCTTGAGCGACCTGTCACCTGAGGCGCTCAAGGCCCTAGGAGAAGACTATCTGCAAAGGACCCGGATTCAGCGCAAGCAGGGCCGACCCTTCTTTATCGATAAGCTGCCCAACAATTGGCTCTATGCGGGGTTCATTCACCTGATCTTGCCGCAGGCCAAGATCATCGATGCGCGGCGCGATCCGATGGACTGCTGTTTTTCCAACTTCCGTCAGCATTTTGCGCGGGGCCAGAGCTTCTCCTACAGTCTGGAGGATATGGGCCGGTATTATAGCGACTATGTACGTCTGATGCGCCATCTGGATGAGACCCTGCCCGGACGGGTTCACCGGGTTATTCACGAGGATCTGCTCGACGAGCCCGAGACCCAGATCCGTGCCCTTCTCGGCCATCTGGGCCTGCCGTTCGAAGAGGCCTGCCTGCAGTTCCACGAGACCAAGCGCGCCGTGCGAACCGCCAGTAGCGAACAGGTGCGTCGTCCGATCAACCGCGACGGTGTGGGTCAATGGCGTCCCTATGAGGCCCATCTCAGTCCGCTGCGCGACGCGCTCGGAGACATAGCCGAAAGCTGGTTCCGCTAGGGCATAAAGCCCACAGCACATGACTAATTTACAACAATTATGGGTTAAATCATGACAGATCCGTCACAAGCCCATTTGCGCCTTGCACAGGCGGGGTCTTTTTGGCGACGATAAAGATTAGTGTTTAAGGGGGCCTCCAATGAATTCCAATCGTCGCAATCCTATGACCCGTGCCGGTTTTGCCGTGCTGATGGCGTCCACCATGCTGACCTCAGCCGGAGCCGCCTTCGCGCAAGACGCCGCGAGCAATGTGGACGAGGTGATCGTCACGGCGCAAAAGCGCAGTGAAAATCTGCAGACGGTGCCGATCAGCATTCAGGCTCTGGGCACCCAGAAGCTCGAACAGCTGAACATCGCCAACTTCAACGACTATACGAAGATGCTGCCCAGCGTCTCGTTCCAGACCGGCCAGCCCGGCACCTCGCAGGTCTATTTCCGCGGCGTGGCCAGTGGCGGTGACGGCAACCACTCCGGTTCGCTGCCCAGCGTCGGTGTCTATCTGGACGAACAGCCCGTCACAACCATTGACGGCGCTCTGGATGTTCACGTCTATGACGTCGCTCGGATCGAGGCCCTCGCCGGTCCTCAAGGCACCCTCTATGGCGCATCCTCGCAAGCCGGCACCATTCGGATCATCACCAACAAGCCTGACCATAAGGGTACCTATGGTGCCATCGATGCCGAACTGAACCGCGTCAAGAACGGCGGTTTTGGTCACAAGATCGAAGGTTTCGTCAATCTGCCCATCAATGACAAGGTCGCGACCCGTCTGGTCGGCTTCTATCAGCACGATGCGGGCTATATCGACAATGTTGCGGGCACCCGCAAGTTCCTGCCTCAGCCCGGCGGCCTGAGCGTCAGCAATGCCAAATACGTCAAGAAAAACTACAATGATGTTGACGTCTATGGCGGTCGCGCGGCCCTGAAGGTGGACCTCGACAGCAACTGGACCGCCACTGGCACCGTGTTTGCGCAAGATCAAAAGAACAACGGCACCTTTGGTTATGACCCAAGCGTCGGCGACCTGCAGGTTCAGCACTTCGGTGCTGAAAACCGCCATGACCGCTTCGTGCAAGGCGCGCTGACCATCGAGGGCAAGATCGGCAACTGGGACACCACCTATGCCGGTGCCTATATGAAGCGCAAGATCGACGCCAACAGCGACTATACCGACTATGCCGAAGCCTATGACGCTCTCTATGCCGATTACGGCGGGATCGCGGGCTATCTCTATGTGACTGACAATGCGGGCCATCCGGTTCTGCCAAGCCAGCACATTGTCGGTAAGGACGACTTCACCAAGGAAAGCCACGAGTTCCGGATTTCCTCGCCACAGGACAAGGCCCTCCGGGTCGTCGGCGGTGCCTTCTACCAAAAGCAAGAACATGCGATCCATCAGGACTATCAGGTCGCAGGCTTGAGTGCGGCCATGTCGGTCAACGGCTTGCCTGGCACGATCTGGCTGACTCAGCAGAACCGAGTCGACAAGGACTATGCCGTCTTCGGTGAAGTCAGCTATGACATCATGCCCAGCCTGACCGTCACAGGCGGTCTGCGCTCCTATAAGTATGACAATTCGCTGATTGGCTTCTTCGGCTTTGGTCGTAACCCCGCTGGCCCGCCCTATAATGGCGCCGGCAGCTCAAAAACGGGTGTCGCAGGCTGCTATACCAGCACGGGCCAGACGGTTCGCGATCGTGGCACCGGCACCCTATTGCCAGCCGCCGTCTCGGGCTCGCCCTGTACCAACCTCGGCACCTTCATCAATGGTCATATCGAGCCCAAGCGGGTTAAGGACAATGGCACGATCCATCGTCTGAACCTGACCTGGAAGCCAAACGAAGATGAGATGGTCTATGCCACCTGGTCAAAGGGCTTCCGTCCCGGCGGTATCAACCGTCGTTCGACCGTCACCCCCTATCAGGCCGACTTCCTGACCAATGCTGAGCTTGGCTTCAAGACCAGTTGGATGGATCGTAAGCTCAAGTTGAACGGTGCGGTCTATCTGCAAGACTGGAAGGAATTCCAGTTCGCGTTCTTGGGTCAAAACAGCTTCACCGAAATCCACAATGGACCTGATGCGCGCATCAAGGGTTTGGAATTGGATGGGTCCTTCCGTGTCACCGACCACCTGACCCTGTCGGGTAGCGGAGCCTACACGGACGCCTCCACCCAGAAGAACCTCTGCAAGATTGATGACCCGACCTATAGCTGCGCGGGCGCGGGCAATTCGATCTCGGCTAAGAAGGGCACGCGACTGCCCGTCACGCCGAAGTTGAAGGCCAACATGATGGCACGCTATGTCTATCCTTTGGCCAACGGAGATGCACACTTCCAAGCGGTCGTGGTCAACCAAGGCTCCGCCTCGTCGGACATCCGCTCACGCGAAGCAGCGCTGCTCGGGGACATCAAGGGCTACACCACCGTCGACGTGGCCTACGGTATCGATTGGGCGCACTTCACCGCCGAGGTCTATATCGACAATCTGCTAGACGAACGGGCTGAACTGTCGCGTTCAGTGGAATGCGGCCAGTGCTATTCACGCCACTATATCGTGAGCAACACGCCCCAGACCTTCGGTCTTCGCGGTGGCTACAAGTTCTAAGCCGACCGACTGAAAATTGCGGGCGGGGGTCTGAAACAGGGCCCCCGCCCTTTTTCTTTGCCCAGACAATTCGCCACTCGGCCATTTCATCCGAACGCAAGGTCTGTAAAATGCTTCATGAGCCTTGGAATCGGGGCGCTGAGAGACGTTCAGGAAGTTAAGATGACCGAACAGGCCCCCGCTGTACCCGCCGAACTGCTGACCCTGCGCAATAGCATCGACAATATTGATGCGGCCCTGATCCATATGCTGTCAGAGCGGTTCAAATGTACGCAGCGCGTCGGCAAGCTGAAGGCTGAATTGAACTTGCCCAGCGCCGATCCCAAGCGCGAGGTGGAACAGGTCCAACGTCTTCGCGCCTTGGCTGAAAATGCCAATCTTGACCCTGATTTCGCGGAAAAGTTTCTGGCCTTTGTGATCAAGGAAGTCATCCGCCATCACGACCAGTTCAAGGCGGGGTAAAACCGTTCGTTTGGGTGAGGGCCTTGTTTTTATCTTACGCGTTCCCCGCGAAGGCGGGGATCCAGACCCTTTCCCTCAGGCAGAAAACGGCCCTCTAATATCGTGCAAAGTCTGAGAAGACAGAGGATGAACACCCCCCACTCCCAACCCTCTCCCCCTCAAGGGGGGAAAGGGCCTTCTTTCACCCGCGTCATTGCGAGCGCAGCGAAGCAACCCAGAAGGCTGACTCAAACCTGAATTGATGGTGCCCTGGGTTGCTTCGGCCCGATGCGCCTCGCAATGACGCGGGGAATAGGTGCCCCTAGCGCCGCCCGAACAGCTTCTCAATATCGGCCAGTTTCAGCTCCACATAGGTGGGGCGGCCATGGTTACATTGGCCGGAATGGGGCGTGGCCTCCATCTGGCGCAAGAGGGCGTTCATCTCCGTCGCCGTCAGACGGCGCCCCGCCCGCACGGATCCATGACAGGCCATGGTCGAGCAGACATCGGCCAGTCTCTCACTTAGCGCCAAGGCTTGACCATTTTCCGCCAAATCATCGGCAATGTCGCGTATCAGGCCATGGACATAGGTCTCCCCAAGCATGGCTGGGGTTTCGCGCACCAGGATCGCGCCCGGACCAAAGCTCTCAATGACCAGCCCAAGAGCGGCCAACTCATCGGCCTTGGCCAGCACACGGTCAGCCTCGGCCGGGTCAAGATCGACAACCTCTGGCAAGAGTAGGGTCTGGCGCGTCACACCGCCCGCCGCCATCTCGGCCTTCATACGCTCATAGACGAGACGTTCATGGGCAGCGTGCTGATCGACCAAGATCATGCCGTCACGGGTCTGGGCGACAATATAGGTCTCATGGACCTGAGCGCGGGCTGCACCGAGGGGCCGGTCGATCAGATCTTCGACCTGCGGCTCCTGCGCACCAGAACGGTAGGCTGGACCATCAAAAGCCCCTTCAACCCGCGCCGTTGGCTCCATAAGGCCAGGCAGGGTGTGGGACTGCATCAGGGGGCGCGGCGGCGCTTGGGTCCAACCGCCGGACTGCCACGCTGAAAAGCCCGCTGCCGAGGGCGGGGCCACATAGCCCGAATAGCCCGGTCGAAAGCCGCTCAGGGCCGCATCCGCCGCCGTGGTCGAGGCTCGGTGCCCCGCGCCTGAAAGGGCATGTTTCAAGGCCCCGATGATCAGACCGCGCACCAGATTGGGATCGCGAAACCGCACCTCAGCCTTGGCGGGATGGACATTGACGTCAACCAGGGTCGGATCGAGGTCGAGATAGAGTGCGGCGGTCGGATGACGATCCCGTGCCAAGAAGTCCGCATAGGCCGCGCGCAACGCCCCTTGCAGCAACCGATCCCGCACCGGACGGCCATTGACGAACAGATATTGATGGGCCGCATTGCCGCGCGAATAGGTCGGCAGGCCGCAATAGCCCGACAGACGTACACCCTCGCGTTCTTGATTGAGCAGCAAGGCATTGGCCTCGAACTCTGGGCCCAAGATGGCCGCCAATCGGGCCAACCGGCCTTGATCGCCCTTGTCCTCGGCAGCCAGTCGCAAGGTCCGGCGACCGTCCAGATCAAGGCTGAAGGCGGCATCCTCATGCGCCATGGCTTGGCGCTTGATCTCGTCGGCAATGGCCATGGATTCGGCCCGTTCCGACTTCATGAACTTCAGCCGGGCGGGGGTGGCATAAAACAGATCTCGAACCTCGACGCGCGCACCGTGAGGGCCGGGAAAGGCGGCAGGTTGAACAGGCCCCACCGCGCCGCCCTCAACGCTGAGCGAATAGGCATCGCTCGCTCCCCTCGCCCTTGACGAGAGGGTCAGGCGCGACACAGAACCGATGGAAGGCAAGGCCTCCCCGCGAAAGCCGAGCGTCAGAATATGCAGCAGGTCCCAGTCACCAGCATCATCAGGCACCAGCTTGGACGTCGCATGACGCTCAACCGCCAAGGCAAGGTCCTCAGGCGAGAGGCCACTGCCATCATCGGCGACGAGAATGCGGGTCAAGCCGCCCTGATCGGCCTGGATCTCAATCCGCTTGGCGCCCGCATCGAGAGCGTTCTCGACCAACTCCTTCACCGCGCTGGCAGGCCGCTCCACCACCTCGCCAGCGGCGATGCGATTGACGGTCTCATTGGGAAGGCGGCGGATGGCCATGGATGCTCTCTTAGACGGTCTGTTACCCTAGGCCGATTCCGAAGGAAGCTCACTTTCCGAATGACGGGCCATAATTTTGCCCCTAGGGTGACGACAAGGGACATAACAACTTCACATGGGATTACCCTATGCGCGTACCTATGCCCCTCGTCCTGCTCTCAATCGCCGTTCTGGCCTCGATCGCCGCCCCGGCCTTGGCCCAGACCGCAGCACCAGCAGATGACCCCAACGCCATCGTCGAAGAGCTCGTCGTCACCGCCCGCTATCCCGGCCCGGCCTATTGGCGGGTGTCGGATAGCGACTCAGAGGTCTGGATCTTAGGGGTCCCCAGCCACATTCCCTCTAACTTGGCTTGGGACAAGACCCGTACAGCCGATATTCTTAAGGGCGCAAAGGGCGTCATTTTGCCTTCGGTAGCGACCGCGAAATTGGGCGAAGTCATTAAATTTACTCTGAAAAACCTTAGCCAGTTTAGCAACGACGGTGATCGAACCCTTGAACAGGTGCTACCGCTCTCAGTCGCTGAACATTACCGGCAACTCCCACCCGCCTTCCGGCGCGACAATTTGCTGAAGTCGACCTTTAGACCCGTCTTTGCAGGCTTTGCGCTGGAGGCCAAGGCCATCAAGGTCGGTGACTGGGCCACGGCAGAGTCTGATATTGTCAGCCTCGCCAAGAAGGCCGGGGTTAAAACCCGACGGGCGTCTGAAACGCCTGCCCTACCGCTGGCAACAGCTATGATGAGCATGTCGGAGGCCAATCAAGCCCAGTGTTTCGACGCTTTCGTGACCGATGTGGAGCATAACATCACGACCATCGAGCCGGTTTCTAAGGCTTGGGCGAATGGCCACACCGCAGAGATGCTCAATCAAACGCCATCATCCGGTATTGAAGACTGCCTCTACAGCGTCACTGAAATTAAAAGACAGCGAGCCTTGGTCTATCAGACCGAAATCAAAACCATCAAGGCGGCCCTAGACCAACCCGGCAAGACAGTCATGGTCGCCAATATCCGTCCCCTCGTGGCGCAAAACGGAATCTTGGCACGGCTCAAGGCCGAGGGTTTCACGGTGCGAACGCCGGCGGATTAAGAACTCGATTACAGGCACCACTTCCTCGTGCGCAGGCCAGCTCCGCATGAGGAAGACGGTCAGGCCCGCGCTTTTCCATTCATCCTCATCCTGAGCCTGTCGAAGGACGAGGATGGTTTCTCCACTCTCACCGCCGAGTTCCTCGCGAAGGCGGGGATCAAGCGGGTCGATTCCATGCGGCGTAAAAGGGTCTGGATCCCCGCCTTCGCGGGGAAAACGGGAGTGGGGGTATTGAGAGATCTTTTCCGCGTCATGCCGAGGCGCATCGCTTCCCCCAGAGGGGGAGGATCAACGACAGCGAAATCTTCCCCCTCTGGGGGAAGTACCGGCGTAGCCCGGGTAGGGGTCTTGGCCTATTTCCACCCTGAACCCCTTTGCCGCAGTCAAGGCCGGTTGCCAGTCGGCAGTGGGACAGTCATATTTGGCGTCAAAATCGGAAAGCCGTTGGGGATAGGGTTTCAGTGAGCGATCAAGAGGCTATGGACCCACAAACGCGGGTCGTCATCATAGGGGCTGGCCATGGCGGCGGCTCTGTGGCTGCGTTCTTGCGCCAATATGGCTTTGCTGGTCCGATCACCTTCATCGGCGAAGAGCCATTGCCACCCTATCAGCGCCCGCCCCTGTCCAAGGCATGGCTCAAGGGTGAAGCGAACGCGGACTCTTTGGCGCTCAAGCCACTGGAATTTTACGCGGAAAACAATATTGACCTGCGCCTTGGGGTCCATGCAGTGGCCATTGACCGCGCCTGCAAAACGGTTGCCGTCTCTGAGGGTGCGCCAATAGCCTATGACGTTCTGGTCTTGGCCATGGGGGCGCGGGCACGGCGCCTGACCATTCCGGGCGCGGACCTGAAGGGCGTTATGGAACTGCGCACGGCGGCGGATGCGGAAAAGCTCAAGACCGCGCTGGGGGCTGGCAAGACCTTGGCCGTGGTCGGCGGCGGCTATGTCGGTCTAGAGGCCGCAGCCTCGGCCATCAGCCTGAACGCCAAGGCCGTGATCATCGAGCGCGAACATCGCGTTCTGGCCCGCGTCGCCTGCGAGCAGCTATCCAGCTTCTTCCAATCCTATCACGCCGCCCGTGGCGTAACCTTCGAGCTTAGCGCCGGGGTCGAGGCCTTTGTCGGCGACAAGGGGCAGGTGACGGGGGTCAAACTCGCTGATGGACGCACCATTGCCTGCGACGCGGCCCTGGTCGGGGTCGGCGCCATCCCTAATGACGAGATCGCCAAAGCGGCTGGGCTAGAGTGCAATAATGGCGTGGTGGTTGATCTGGCCGCCCGCACCTCTGATCCGGCCATCTTTGCTGTTGGTGACCTGACCCAGCGTCCGATGCCGCTCTATAGCCGTAGCGTGCGTCTCGAAAGCGTCCCCAACGCTTTGGAACAGGCCAAGGCCGTCGCCTGCGCCGTGACGGGACGGCCGCTTGCGCCGCCCGAAGTGCCTTGGTTCTGGTCCGATCAGTTCGATCTAAAACTCCAAATTGCCGGCATGCCCTTCGATGCCGACGAGATTCTGGTCCGGGGGGACCCCGACACTGCCAAGTTCGCGGTGTTCCATCTCAAGCAGGGCTGCATCCAAGCCGTCGAGGCCGTGAATGCTGCGCCCGAGTTTATGGCCGGAAAACAGTTGGTCGCGTCGCAAAAACCTGTTGCACGAGACAAACTTGTCGATATGTCCATCTCTATGAAACAGGTAGCGGTCTAAACCGACTGCCGCGCGAGGAAGCTTATGGCTAAGATCACTTTTGTTGAACATAACGGCACCGAACACGTGGTTGAGGCCAAAAACGGCCTGACCGTCATGGAAGCCGCCGTCAAAAACAACGTCCCCGGCATAGACGCCGACTGCGGCGGGGCCTGCGCCTGCGCCACCTGCCACGTCTATGTGGGCGAGGCCTGGGTCGGCAAGCTCGACAAGCCATCTGCTATGGAAGAGAGCATGCTCGATTTCGCAGAGAACGTTGAGCCCAACTCGCGTCTGTCCTGCCAGATTAAGATGTCCGACGCATTGGACGGCATCGTCGTCATCCTGCCGGAAAGCCAGCACTAGACCTTGGCCCTGCGTATCGTCGCTGGACGGTTTCGCGGCAAGGTTCTGACGGCGCCCGAGGGCGAGGCCACGCGCCCGACCTCGGATCGCGCACGTCAGGCTGTGTTCAATATTCTTGACCATGCCGACTGGTCGCCAGGCCTCGTCGACCTGCGCGTGATTGACCTCTTTGCCGGATCAGGCGCGCTGGGCTTTGAGGCCCTGTCGCGCGAGGCGGCCTATTGCCTGTTCGTCGAGACCGACCCGGACGCCAGGGGCGCGATCCGCGAAAATGCGGACTCCATGGGTCTGTTTGGGGTTACCCGCATCCATCGTCGCGACTGTACCGACCTTGGGGCCAAGCCCGCAGGCGATGGTGAACCCTTCGATCTGGCCTTTCTCGATCCCCCCTATCGCAAGGGCCTTGGCGAAAAGGCTCTTCGGGGTCTTCTGTCCGGCGACTGGCTCGCACCCGGGGCCATTTGCGTCTGGGAACGGGCCGCCGATGAGCCGCCGATGAGCGTTGAAGGCTATGAGATCCTCGACAACCGCACCTATGGCGCAGCGCAGGTGACGTTCCTGCGGCGGGTTTAGGGGGCTTGGCTGCGCTCGCAATGACGAGATAAAACAAGGCCCTCACCCAACCCTCTCCCATAGGGAGAGGGCTAAGAACGACATAGCCCTCGCCCCCTTGGGGGAGAGGGTTGGGTGAGGGGGACATCCACGCGCTCTCAACCACTTCCCATCCGCGTAAAAGGGTCTGGCTCCCCGCCTTCGCGGGGAAAACGGAGGGGTGGTAATCAAACTTTACGCCCGCGCCCAGTTGATCCAAAAGGAACCCATGACCCGTGCTTCCTATCGCAAGGCGATGGCGGTCCTGATCCTTGGGGCCTGCATCATTGGCTTTGCGCCGATTTTTGTGCGTCTAAGTTCCGCAGGCCCTGCCGCGACGGGATTTTGGCGCTTGACCTTTGCCCTCCCCCTTCTCGCGGTTCTGGCCCAAAGGGCGGCAGGCCAGAGCGGGGCAGTCGGCACTGGTCTCAAGACCCTCCCGCCCATGGTCGCGGTCCTAGCGGGTTTAGCCTTCGCCGCCGATTTGAGCTTTTGGCACTATGCTATCGGCTTCACCACCGTTGCCAATGCCACAGTCCTAAGTAACCTCACCCCGATCGTGGTTACGGGCGTGGCCTGGTTGGTATTTAAAGAGACCCCTCAAAGACTGTTTCTCGCCGGACTGGTCCTTGCCATCACCGGAGCCTTCACCCTCGCCCATGGCGCGGCTAGCGCGGGCACAGGGCGCAATACGGGATTGGGTGATGCCCTGTCGGTGGGAACGGCGCTCTGGTACGCCTTCTATTTCCTCGCCGTACGCAAGGCCCGACAGACCCTAACAGCGCCGCAGGTGATGTTTTGGTCCAGCCTCGCCGCCGCGCCGTGCCTGATGGTCGTGGCCCTCGTCATGCACGAGCCGCTCTTGCCGACCACGTCGTTGGGCTGGGCGGCCTGCCTCGGGCTCGGGCTCGTCCATGTTGCAGGTCAAGGCTCCATCGCTTGGGCCTTGGGCAGGTTGCCGACCGCCATCACTTCGCTGGTCGTGCTGGTTCAGCCCGTGGTCGCGGCTATTGTCGGCTGGATCCTGTTCGCTGAGGCGATCGGGCCTTGGCAGATTCTCGGCGCTGCCCTGACCCTATCGGGCGTGGTCTTGGCTCAATGGGCCGCCAGCCGCGTCCAATAGTAATAGCGATAGGCCATCTCAAAACCGGCCCTTTGATAGATCGGGATGGCCCCAACATTGGCCGCCTCGACCTGAAGATAGGCTTTTGTCGCCCCCGCCTGCCGCGCCTTGGTCAGAAGGGTTGATAGGATGCGGGCCGCATAGCCTTGGCGGCGATGGTTCGGGGCTGTGCGCATGCCGAAAATGCCGGCCCACGGCCCTTCAACCGCGCTGGCCCCAATGGCGGCGGGCTGGCCGTCCACCTCTAAACGCGCAAAGAACCGAGGTGCCTCAATCCGACTAAGGGCCGCCAGCCGTTCAGCGCTATCAGCCGGATCGGTCGCCGTCGCGGCAAAGACGGCGCCAAACACCTCATCCAGCATGGATGAGACGCTCACCTCACCATCAACCGACGCCCCCTCGACGGGCCCGGTCATGACCAAGGTTTCTTTGCCGCAGACATAGCCCCGATCCATCAGGGCCTTAGCCAAGGGATCACCAGAGCCTGCGCCATAGGGGCATTTAAAAATGGCCGCCCTACCCTGCCCTTCGTACCAAGCCTCGACCTCATTCAGCGCGGCCTCTAGTCCAAGGCCCGGATCGCCCGCCACCCAGCAGGAATTGATCCTTAAGGAATGGCCATCGGTGGCATAGAGGGTCCAGTCACCCAGCCTCCGCTGACGGGCAGCGGGCCAAGCTCGCGCTGTGATCGGTTCAAGTTCTGAGGGATCCGCTAGGCTCATTTTTCGGCCAGCAGCGCCTCGACCAGACCGCGCGCTTGCGGGCTCGACCAGTCCGCGCCGCCCTCCAGCCGCGCCCGCTCCATACCCTTGCGGTCAATGATCAGGGTCGTGGGCAGACCGGCAGGCCGCGGCGTTAGACCAAAGGCCAGCGCATATTTGGCGTCGCGATAGAGGGCCAGCGGCGGAGTCTTGGCGATGTCCGAGCGGGCCAGATCATCATAGTCGATACTGTCGACACTGACCGCCACCACCTTAAAGGGCGAGGCGGCATAGGCGGCCTGCAGTTTGGCCAAGGTCGGCATCTCTTCCTTGCAGGGCCCGCACCAGGTCGCCCAAAGGTTCAGCACCACCACCTGTCCCTTGAAATCGGCCAAGGTCACGGGCTTACCATCGGCATCCTTGAAGCCAGCGGTTGGAACAGGCCTTGGTTCAGCGACGATCTGCAGCTTTGCGAGGGCCCCGACCTTAAATTCGTTAAGGTCCAGCGCCGCCTTGGGTTTGATCGAGGCGCTAAGGATGACATATAGGATGTACGCCACACCGATCAGCATCAGGGTGCCGATCGCCAAAGACATCAGACTCCGCTTGCCCGCCCCTGAAGGTTTGCCGTTCCCGTCCTCTGTCGGCGGATTTTGGATAGTGCTCATATGACTGACATCCCTTCGGCAGTGCCCAATTCTGCTGACACCCCCTCCGGCCAGAAGGCGCAGACCGGCCAGACCATGTGGGGCGGGCGGTTCTCTGCCAAACCGGCGGAACTGATGCAGGCGATCAATGTCTCGATCGGCTTTGACAAACGTCTTGCGGCCCAAGATCTGGCAGGCTCAAAGGCCCATGCTGCAATGTTGGCCGCAACCGGGGTGATTTCAAGCGCTGATGAGGCCGCAATCCAAGACGGCTTGTCGCAGATCGACGCAGAAATCGCGAGCGGCACCTTTCCCTTTCGTGAGGAATTTGAAGACATCCACATGAATGTCGAGGCGCGCCTTCGCGAATTGATCGGTCCAGCAGCGGGCCGTCTGCACACAGCCCGCTCGCGCAATGATCAGGTCGCCCTCGATTTTAGGCTGTGGGTACGCGACACCTGCGACCGGACCGCCGCCCAGATCATGGCCCTGCAGCGCGCCCTCGTGGCCAAGGCCGAGCCCAATGCCGATACGCTGATGCCCGGCTTCACCCATCTGCAACCGGCCCAGCCGACGACCTTTGGCCACCATTTGATGGCCTATGTCGAGATGTTTGGCCGCGATGCCTCGCGCTTTGTCGATGCGCGCCAGCGGATGAATGAATGCCCTCTGGGGGCCGCCGCCTTAGCAGGCTCGCCCTTTCCGATCGATCGGTTCCAGACCGCCAAGGCGCTGGGCTTTGATCGGCCGACGGCCAATTCGCTCGACAGTGTCGCGGCCCGAGATTTTGCGCTGGAGGCCCTGTCGGCAGCGAGCATCTGCGCGGTGCACCTGTCGCGTCTGGCCGAAGAGATCGTGCTGTGGGTCACGCCGCAATTTGGCTTTATCAAGCTCAGCGATGCCTTCACCACCGGCTCCTCGATCATGCCGCAAAAACGCAACCCTGACGCCGCCGAGTTGGTCCGCGCCAAGGTGGGCCGGATTTTGGGCGCCTTGACCGGCCTGACCGTGGTGATGAAGGGCCTGCCCATGACCTATTCCAAGGACATGCAAGAGGACAAGGAACCGGTGTTCCAAGCCTTTGACAGTCTCGATCTGGCGCTTGCGGCCATGACCGGTATGGTCGCCGATATGGAGCCGGTCAAGGATCGCATGGCAGCAGCCGCAGGCTCTGGCTATTCGACGGCCACGGACCTGGCCGACTGGCTGGTGCGCGAATTGAACATGCCGTTCCGTGATGCCCACCATGTCACGGGCGCGGCGGTTAAGCGGGCTGAAGGGTTGGGCCTTGGTCTAGCCGATTTGCCTCTGGCCGATCTTCAGACGCTGGAACCTCGCATCACGGACGGGGTCTATGCCGTCTTGACCCCCGCCGCCTCCGCCGCCAGCCGCCGCAGCTATGGCGGCACCGCGCCCGATCAGGTGCGCTCGCAAATCCAACGCTGGAAGGACCTGCTCGCATGATCAGCCGCCCCCTCAGAAGATCTGCCCTGATCGTGGTTGCTGCTGCAGGCCTTTTGCTGATCAGCGCCTGTGGCAAGCAAGGCAAGCTGGATCAACCCGCGCCCCTGTTTGGGGCCGAGGCGAAGGCTGCCTATGCCGCCAAGAAACAGGCAGAGGCCGATGCGGCCGCTAAGGCTGCCGAAGCCAAGGTCGTGACGCCTCAGCCGTTAACACCACGAGAGATCGAAGCCGCGCCACCTGCGACCCCAAACTGATTTAGAGCCCAGACAGAGACCCCATGGATCATTTCGACTATCGCGACGGCGAGCTTTGGTGCGAGGGCGTGGCCCTGTCGGCCATCGCCAAGGCCGTTGGCACGCCGGTCTATGTCTATTCCTCGGCCACCTTAGAGCGCCATTTCAACGTCTTCCAAGATGCCTTCAAGGGTCTGGGCGTCGGTGAGCCGCTGGTCGCCTATGCGGTCAAGGCCAATTCCAACCTGTCGGTTCTCAGCACCCTTGCCGCCCAAGGGGCCGGGGCCGATACGGTGTCTGAAGGCGAGGTTCGCCGCGCGCTGGCCGCTGGCATCCCCCCATCTCGCATCGTCTTTTCTGGGGTCGGCAAGACGGCGGCGGAGCTGGCCTTTGCCGTCCAGACCGGCGTCTGCGAGATCAATGTTGAGTCTGAGCCTGAGCTTGACCTCTTGGCCGAGGTCGCCGCCCGCCTGGGCAAGCGCCAGGCCATCGCCATCCGGGTCAATCCCGATGTCAGCGCGGGTGGCCACGCCAAGATCGCGACCGGCAAGTCGGAAAACAAGTTTGGGGTCTCTTTCGCAGAGGCCTTGAGGCTCTATGCCAAGGCCGAATCCCTGCCCTCGATCCATGCCGCAGGCGTGGCCTGCCACATTGGCAGCCAGATCACCGACCTGACACCCATGCGCGAGGCCTTTGCTAAGATGCGCGGGCTCGTCGAAAATCTGCGCCAGCATGGCCATAGGGTCGAGCGACTAGACCTCGGCGGCGGACTGGGCGTTCCCTATTTCAATCAACCGACGCCGCCCGCCCCCGATGCGTTCGCGGCCATGGTCGCCGAGGTGACCCAAGGGCTGGATGTGCAACTGGCCTTCGAGCCAGGACGGATGATTGCGGCCAATGCCGGGGTTCTGATCTCCGAAGTGATCCACGTCCATGAGCGGCCAGAGGGGCGCCGGTTCCTCGTGCTCGATGCCGGGATGAACGATCTAATTCGTCCAGCCATGTATGACGCCTATCACGCCATCAGCCCCTTGAAGGAACCCACAGGGGACGCCAGCCTTGTGACCTATGATGTGGTCGGCCCCGTCTGCGAGACCGGCGACACCTTTACCCGCGACCGCGATTTGCCGCCCTTGGGGTCCGGTGATCTGGTCGCGTTCCTGTCGGCGGGGGCTTACGGCGCGGCCATGTCGAGTGAATATAATAGTCGCCCGCTGGTGCCTGAGGTTCTGGTCAAGGGCGACGACTATGCGGTGATCCGCCCACGTCCAAGCTATGACGAGATGTTGGCTCGTGAACCCATGGCTCCTTGGCTAAAGGCCTAGGGGTCTAGAGCGCCAATGCCCGATAGGCCGCGCAGGCGGCCGCCATCATCCATGCCGTAACCGACCAGGAACCGGGCCGGGGCTTCCCAAGCGACGAAATCCGGCTCCATTGCTCGCGCGGTGGGCCAAGGCTTGCGGGCAAAGACGGCGCTTAGGACCTCAGCAGCCCCGGCCTCTTTGACGATCCGCACGGCCTCGGATAGGGACAGGCCCGTATCGAACACATCATCAAGCAGAAGAACCTGCCGTCCGTTAATGGGTCGCTGCAGACCGGCCTGCACGCGCACCGAGCCGCTGGATCGGGTCTCGTCGCCATAGGATGAGAGCCAAAGCGCGTCGAACAGGGGATTGCAGCCAAGGTCCGAGAGGGCCCGCGTCATATCAGCCGCAAACCATATACCCCCAGTCAGCAGGCAGACCACCACCGTCTCATCGGTAATGTTCGGAGCAATCTGTTTGGCCAGGTCGGACACATGACGCGCGACTTCTGCTGAGGTCAGCAGCATGGTCGGTGCGGGCTTATCACTCATGACCTTTAGCGGACCCATGGGCCGGGGCCGGTTTGGCCGTCGATGCCTTGGCTGGGCCAGCCTTAGCCGGGGCTGCGTGGGCCTCTTGTCCCGCACCTTCTGCATCGTGCAGCGCGTAGGGAGAATCTGCGGGTAGGGGCTTAACCTCCTTAGCCGTGCCGTCGGACGGTTCAGGGCCGGATGGGCCGGGCTTCGCGTCAGCGTTGTGCGCGGCAGGCGAGTGCGCGGAAGGTGCCTTTTGAACCGGCTTGTCGAGCACGAAATCGACATCCATGTCGCGCGCCAGAGCCGGGGGATCGATGATCGAGACCGCGAAATAGCGAACAGCAGCCACGGGAATGGTCACCCCATCCGGTTTGGCGATCTGGACTGCCAAGGTCTTTCCTGCGGGATCGGTCAAGGTAATGCGCAGGGGCGGCGCAATCAGGGCGCTGTGCGAGACATTACGAATGGCACCGGTCACGGACAGGGCGGCGTGGCCATCCTTAAGAATACGATCGGCCTTGATCCCTTCAAGGGCCAATCCGGTCGGGTTGGGGGCAAGGCCAACAAGGGCGTAGGCACTGGTCGAGCGTGGCCACATCCGCACCACATCGGCGCGCATCACAATCACCGCTGTGATGGAGGCTACCAGTAGAGCCGACATGACCCCCGTGATCAGGATCGGCGAAATCTGCGGTGCGGCCTTCTTGCGGCTGCGGGTCTGGGAGGCGAAAAGGAGCGGACCATCTTCCGCCGGCGCGGCCGCTTGAGCGGCCTCTTGGGCCTCCTTTAAGCGTTGGGCCCGTCGGGCGGCAGCACCCTCGGCGCGCTGCTCATCCGTAATAACCGCCGCAGGCGCATCCTGCTCTTTTGGCAACTTGGCTAACCAACGCTCACCGCAGGAGGCACAGCGCACAGTCCGTCCCTCGCTGCCAATCTTGGCATCGTCAACGAAATAGCTGGTGGCGCAGGCGGGACAGGTCAGTATCATGGCAGTCGAATCGGAAGCTCCAATGGTCGACCTAACGACGTTGCCTATTTCCGTCACTCTGTCCAGAAGCGCTGGCGTGCCCCTTGATAGAACTCGCCGACAGAGATCAGACTGACACCATCGTTCGATTTGATGGCGTAGGGTTACGCTATGGTCGTTCGCCCGAAACTCTACAGGATTTGAGCTTTGAGCTAAAGGCCGGGAGTTTTCATTTCCTGACCGGCCCGTCCGGAGCCGGAAAGAGCTCGCTCCTCAAGCTGATCTATCTGGCACATCGCCCGTCGCGGGGCCGTATCGAACTGTTTGGTCAAGACATCGGGCGCTCCAAACGTAAGGACCTACCCTTTTTGCGGCGTCGGATCGGGGTCGTGTTTCAAGAGATGCATCTGTTGGAGCACCTCACCGCGTTCGACAATGTCGCCCTACCGATGCGCCTTGCCGGACAGAAACCTGCGACCTATCGTACCGATATTGCTGAGCTCTTGCAGTGGGTTGGGTTGGGGACCAAGATGCACGCCATGCCCGAAACCCTGTCCGGCGGCGAACGTCAGAGGCTGGCCATTGCCAGAGCCGTTGTCGCCCGTCCTGAGATCATCTTGGCTGATGAGCCGACGGGCAATCTGGATCACGAGATGGGCCAGAGAATTCTCAAACTCTTTACCGAGTTGAACCGTCTCGGCACGACGGTGCTGATCGCCAGCCATGATTTGGATCTGGTTGCCCGTTCGGGCATGCCCGCCTTCAATATCGAAAATGGCCGCCTGACCTCGCCCTACATGGACGCGACGGAGGACGATCCTGCCGATGATCTCGGCTTGGTGGCCAGTGGCGAGCCGGAATTCGTCTATCGTCGCCCCTTGACCCTATCCGAAGAAGACAGTCTTGAGGATGAGGGGCCATGAGCATGGCCTTCAATCCCGCCCGCTGGAAACCTGCTGCCCTCCTGCCGCGTGAGGAGGCCCACGATGGGGCCTTGGTCTTTGTGGTCGCGGTTCTGTGCTTTTTGGCCTGCGCGACCGCGATCTTTGCCATCAGCGCCGATCGTGCCGCCCAAGGCTGGGCCAATCAGTTACAAGGCTCGGCCACCGTTATCATTCGCACCAAGGGCAGCGAGTCTCCGGACATGGCCGCTAGCCGCGCCGCAGAAGCCTTGGCTGGAACGCC
>CANCJE010000040.1 GCA_947378235.1 Caulobacteraceae bacterium
GGTCTGAATGATCAGTCCCGTATTGATGAACATCTGTTGGCCGCCCGAGACAAAGGCGTTGATCTGTTTGTCGCCAACAAGGTGCAGCCGAATATCTTTCGGATTGAGTCCAGCAGCGATAAAGCCGGGATCCGCATCGGTGCGCAAAATATCTTCGATTTCGGTATCGCGGATGAGGGAGGTGGCATCCTGAGCGCGCGCCATATTGGGGGCGAGGATCAAGGAGAGGGTCAGAGTACTGACCCCAACAAAGGCTTTGAGTTGCTGGGTCAAAGACCGAGACGAACCGATATTTGGCTCGCTTACAGCTGTGCTTGACGACATCCGAGGGGCCAAACTTACCGCTCCAAAATTGAACCCCCGCGCCGGTCAGGACGCGGGGGGTAATGCCCCTTAGGCGGAGGTTAGCGCCTTATCAGCGCCGCCACCAGCCCCTCTTTGGCTGAGCGGGTGGCGCAACAATGGCCGCTGGATCGGGCGTCGGCTCGGGGGCAGGTTCTGCCACTGCAACAGGGGTCGGTTCAGCGGGGGCTGGGATCGGTTCAGCTGCTACGGGCACCGCTTCAACCACGGCTTGGGCCACAGTTTCCGCCTGCACCTCGGCTTCAGGCTGAGCCTTGGCGCGACTGCGACGAGCACGAGCCGGTTTGGCCTTAACCTCATCGACGGCTGGAAGTTCGACCCAGATATCGGCCTCGACCGCCGGTTCGGCGGCGACTGGGGCGGGGGCATCGGCTTCGATGACCGCTTCGATGACCGCTTCTGGGGCTTCTATAGTGACCGCATCAGCCTCGGCCTTAGCCAAGAGTTCAGCCTTGGTCGGACGGCGGCGGCGAGCCGGCTTGGCAGGCTTTTCAGCCTCTGGGCTAACCACCACAGCCTCGTCGGAGACGGGGATCTGGACGGGCGCGACCTCAGCAACCACCGGCGTCGCCACATCTGCGGCTTGAACCGGACGTTGACGTGGCTGAAGTGGATCAAACCAGATGTAGGGGTCGCCATCCGGAGCCCGGGGGCGGGTCCAGCCATAGGGCTCGTCGGTGCGGATATCTTCACGCATCCGGCGACCACCGCGGCGTCCGCGGCGACGACGACGGCGCGCCGCCTCGGCTTCGCTGCTTTCACCTTCGCGCGCTTCGCTGCCTTCAGCACTGTCATCATCGTCACCGTCGGCATTGTCGCCTTCAGCATCGGCCTCGGAGGAGGCTGCGCGATCGGAGGGCTCATCACCACGGCGTCCGCGACGACGACGGCGACGACGGCGACGACCGGCTTCGCTGTCATCACCGGCCTCTTCGGTGCGTTCGGCAGAGCCGCGCGACGCCGAACGGGCAGGGGATTCTGATGGCTCGTCCTCATCATCCTCGTCGTCGGAGGAAATGATCTCTTCGTCCTCTTCGTCATCATCGTCGACAATATGGTCGTCGGCGCTGTCATCGAAGGGCAGGGCGAGAGGGCCGCCCAGCAGGGCAAGATCTTCTGGACGGGGCTCAAACTCACGGGTTTCCGTGCGCTCAATCTCGTGTTCAGCGTGAGACAGGGTTTCGTCGATCTGGATGGTGACAAACAGGCCTTGGGCCAGACGCACCCGCTCGAGATAGACGCGCTTTTCATTGAGGATATAGAGGCCGACCGATTGTGGGACCTTCAAGGTGATCGCGCCCGCGCCGTCGCGAACCGCTTCCATCTCGATGCTGCGCAGGGCGGCGAGCGCGCTGGACTCCACCGACCGGACACGGCCGACACCGGCGCAGTGTTCGCAGATGTGGGTGGTTCCTTCCAGAACACCCGAGCGGCGGCGCTGGCGGGAAATTTCCATCAGACCGAACGAGGAGATCTTGCCCATCTGGATGCGGGCGCGGTCGTCCTTGAGGCAGTCCTTCAGTTTCTTTTCGACGGCCCGATTGTTCTTGGACTCGTCCATGTCGATGAAGTCGATGACCACCAGACCGGCGAGGTCGCGCAATCGAAGTTGGCGAGCCGCCTCTTCGGCCGCTTCCATATTGGTCTTTAAGGCCGTGGCCTCAATATTGCGCTCGCGGGTCGATTTGCCGGAATTGACGTCCACGGCCACCAGAGCTTCGGTCTGGTTGATGACCAGATAGCCGCCCGACTTCAGGGGAACGACGGGCGTATAGATGGCCGCCAGTTGATCCTCGACCTTATGCTTGACGAAGAGGGGCGTGGCCTCGCGGTAGGGCATGACCTTCTTGGCCTGCGACGGCATCAGCATCCGCATGAACTCTTTGGCTTCGCGGTAGCCCGCCTCGCCCTCGACCCAGATGCCCTCAAGCTCCTTGTCGTACATGTCGCGAATGGCGCGTTTGACCAGATCTTCTTCTTCGTAGATCAGGGCCGGTGCGATCGAATGCAGGGTCACATCCCGGATATTTTCCCACAGGCGCAGCAGATATTCATAGTCGCGCTTGATCTCAGCCTTGGTGCGCTTGGCGCCGGCCGTGCGAACGATCAAGCCCATGCCCTGAGGCACGTCTAGGCTCTGAACCACGGACTTTAGGCGCTTACGGTCGGTGACCGTGGTGATCTTGCGGCTGATGCCGCCGCCGCGTGCGGTGTTGGGCATCAAGACGCCATAACGACCGGCGAGAGACAGATAGGTGGTGAGGGCCGCGCCCTTATTGCCGCGCTCTTCCTTGACGACCTGGATCAGCATGATCTGCCGACGCTTGATCACCTCTTGGATCTTATATTTGCGCATCAGACGGCGACGGCGGCGCGCAACCTCTTCTTCCATGACATCGCCTTCGTCATGGTCGCCATGGTCACTGTCGTGGTCACCATCTTCGGAGTCGCTATGGGCCGGGGCGTGATGAGGCTCGTCATCATCCTCCATCATGTCGCGCATCAAGGCTTCGCGATCGGCCATCGGGATCTGGTAGTAGTCCGGATGGATTTCGTTGAAAGCCAAGAAGCCGTGGCGATTGCCGCCATATTCCACAAAGGCAGCCTGCAGGCTCGGTTCGACCCGCGTGACCTTGGCTAGATAGATATTTCCGCGGAGTTGCTTCTTAGACCGGCTTTCGAAATCAAATTCTTCAATTCGTGAACCATCTACAACCACCACCCGCGTCTCTTCGGCGTGGGCGGCGTCGATTAACATTTTCTTCGACATTTAAATTATCTCCACGGCGCGCGCAGGACCTTGGGTCCCGGGGCCGGATTTGAAGGGGGGCGCGCGCACCACGAGCCTTGTCGCCAGAAGAGGCGACACAGGGAGCCCCGCCACCCCGAAGGGCGGATGAGAGGGGCTCGGGCCAGTAAGGGGCGTTTGCGACGCTGCCCATGAGGTTTTTGGTTCCTTGACGCGCCGTTGGGCGCGGATCGGAGAATGAGTCAGTGCCGCCGATAGGGGCTGAGCGTAAACTCGGGACACGCCGATCGCGCCATGCAGGGCAGGGCGACCGAAACGTGATGACCATTTTGCAGCATTTCCAGAAAAAAGAAAGCTTTCTGCGGAAGGGGACTGTGCTTAACCATTTGTCTACGGACTTGGGGTGATAAGGTTTGCCTTCGTTAGCGGCCCTTAACTCTAGTTAGGGCTACCTAGGGTCTTGCATGTTCGATCGTTTGGTGAAGTTGGCACGGGTTCCTGGCGGACGATGGACGTTCGCGGGTGCTGCTGCCCTTTGCCTTATTGCAGCGGCTCTGTCTCAAGGTGCCGCAGCGGCTGGCGCGGGCGTGACCAAGGTTCGCTTTGGCGGCAATCAAACCGAAACTCGGATCGTTATCGAGCTGGATAAGGCGACAGTCGGGCGCTTGGAAACTGGCCCTGATGCCGATCAGCGTATCATCTTGACCCTTGCTGACCTTCAGGTCGCGGGGGACTTGGAAGGGCCGGGCCAAGGTCTGGTCAAGGCTTGGGTGATGGATCAGGCCGGTGGGGCGGCGCGTCTTCGTCTCGATTTGGCGGGTCCGGCCAGCGTCAAGCGGCGTTTCTTGCTACCGCCGAGCGAAGGCTCAACAGCCTATCGGTACGTGGTGGATATTGTGTCCAACGCGCCTGGTGCCACGGTTGCGCCTCTGCAGAGCGCCAATCCAGCGGTTGTGACGCCCGTATCGGTCACTTTGCCGTCACCCGTTCTTTCGACGCCCGCACCTGCGGTTCGCGCTGAGCCTGTGATCATTCAAAAGGCCGCGACAACGCCGAGACCCTATGTTGCGCCTCTGCGTCTGAAAAAGGTCATTGTGATCGATGCTGGCCATGGTGGTCACGATCCCGGAGCCAAGGGTTCTGAGACCAATGAAAAGGACATCAATCTTGCAGCCGCCCTCTCTCTAAAGGACCGTTTGGAGCGTTCTGGCCGGTATAAGGTTATCCTCACGCGCGACACGGATGTGTTCATACCTTTGGAGAACCGCGTACAGGTCGCGCGGCACGCCAATGCTGACCTCTTCATTTCGCTCCATTCGGATTCGGGCTCTAACACTCAGACCCGAGGTGCAAGTGTCTATACCCTTTCCGACAAAGGGTCTGATCGGGCCGCACGCAATGCGCTCGAGAAAAATAACTGGTTCTATGATGTGAACCTTCCCGCTCAAGATAAGGCGGTAAAGCAGATCCTGCTCGACCTGACCCAGCGCGCCACCAAAAATCGGTCCGCAACCTTTGCCCAACTGCTGCTGACGCGTATTGACGAGCATGTTCAGCTCTTGGCGCGCAGCCATCGCGATGCGGGTTTTGTCGTGTTGTTGGCCCCCGACGTCCCAGCCGTGTTGCTGGAGATGGGCTTCATTACCAATGTCGACGATGAGGCCCTGCTGGCCGATCGCGAGTCTCGGCAGGATTTCATGGATTCTGTTGGCGATTCCATTGACGCCTATTTCGACGAAGAACTGCGCCTCGCATCGCGATAATTGTCGTTAGCTTAGTGGCAAGGCTGCTCCACGTTCAATTTTCAACCTCTTGCGCTTTACCTCTGACCGCGACACGGGATAGATCGACATCTGTACGGGTTCAGCATCCGTAGAGATGCCCCGTGGAGGTTCTGGGTCTTGCAGCGGTTTGAACGTTGGATATCGATTGCGGGCGTTGCCATCCTCAGCCTGATTGCTGCGGCGGGTATCAGCTTGGCAGTCTATTCGGCCTGGCTGTTTCACGACATGCCCGATGCCTCTGATCTTGTGAACTACCGCCCTCCCACCGCGACCCGGGTCTATGCTTGGGATGGCACTCTGATCGGTGAGTTTTCACGCGAACGCCGGATCTTCGTTCCTTACGATCAGATTCCGCCTCGGGTGGTTAAGGCCTTTATGGCTGCTGAAGACCGTAATTTTTATGAACATGATGGGATCGACTATCAGGGTCTGAGCCGCGCCGTCCTGAAGAACGTCTTGAACGTCAGCCGTGGCCGACGCTTGGAAGGTGGATCGACGATCACGCAGCAGGTCGCCAAGAATGTGCTGCTGAATAGTGACGTCACCTTTGGCCGGAAGTTCAAAGAAGCGATCTTGGCCAATCGCCTCGAGCAGGTCTTGAGCAAGTCTCAGATTTTGGAGCTCTATCTCAACGAAATTTGGCTCGGCTATCGTTCATTCGGGGTCGGCGCTGCGGCCTACAACTATTTTGGCAAGCCTCTTTCGGATCTGACCTTGGCGGAGACAGCCTATCTGGCCGCCTTGCCTAAGGGGCCTCAGAACTATCAGCCGGTTCGAAACAAGGCCAACGCGATCCGCCGCCGTAACTGGATCATCGGCGAGATGGCAGATCTTGGTTGGGTCACGCCACAGGAGGCCAAGGTGGCCATGGCCGATGACCTCAAGGTTCAGGCCGAACCTAGCCGGGCACGCTATCGCGACGCGGACTATTTTATCGAAGAGGTTCGCCAGCGCGCGATCTTGACCCTTGGCGACAAGGTCAATGAGGGGGGCTACTATCTTCGCACCACCTTGGATATTCGATTGCAGACCGCCGCACGGGTCGCCCTGATGCAGGGGCTAGAGCTCTATGACCGCCGTCATGGCTGGCGCGGGGCCATTGGTCATGTCGAGCTTGGGCAGGAGGGCTGGCAAAAGAAGGCCAAGGCCCTGACCCCGCCCTACGAGCGACGCGACTGGGTCATCGCTGTGGTCGAGGCGGCGAAGGGGCCGGTCAAGGTCCAACTGATCGACGGCAAGTCCGGTCTGATCGCCGAAGAGGATGTCGTCTGGGCGCGGGCGACCAAGGGCTTCAATGTTGGTGATCTAATCTTTGTCGCACCCGGAAAGTCGTCGGGTCAGTTTGCCCTCAAGCAGATTCCGACCGTCAATGGTGCGCTGGTCGCCATGGACCCCTATTCTGGCCGCGTGCTGGCCATGGTCGGCGGCTATAGTTTCTCTCTGTCCAAGTTCAATCGCGCGACCCAAGCGCAGCGTCAGCCTGGTTCGGCCTTTAAACCCTTCGTCTATGCGACGGCACTGGACAATGGCTATACGCCAGCCAGCGTCGTGGCCGATGCCCCGATCACGATTAAGGGTGAGACAGCAGACAAGGATTGGACGCCCGAGAACTACACCAAGGACTATTACGGCAATCTGGTCTTGCGAAAGGGTTTAGAGCAGTCTCGCAACGCTATGACCGTACGCTTGGCCCAATCTGTGGGCATGGATAAGGTTCGCGAGACCGCCATTCGTATGGGCGTTGTTAAGGATATGCAGCCTGTGCTGGCCATGTCTCTGGGGTCGGGGGAGACAACGCCCTTTAAGCTCACCGCGGCCTACGCCCCGTTCGTCAATGGTGGCCGCCGTATCGAGCCGCATCTGATCGAGCTCGTACAAGACCGTGAAGGCAAGCCGTTGCTCAAGGGCGATGGCCGTGACTGTGACCGCTGTAATGTGGGCTTCTTAGGTGAGGAGTCCCCGCACTTGCCTGCCGCTGGGACAGAGGTTCTCGACCCCATCACGGCCTACCAAATCACCTCCATGCTTCAGGGCGTGGTGCAGCGGGGCACAGCGGCGCAGGTCAGTTCATTGGGGCGCCCGTTGGCGGGAAAGACTGGAACCACCAACGAATATCGTAGCGCTTGGTTTGTTGGTTATTCGCCCGAGATCGTGGTCGGCGTCTTTGTCGGTTACGATGACAATCGCTCGCTCGGTAACAATGAGACAGGCGGCCAAGCGGCTGTGCCGATCTTTATCGAGTTCATGCAGACCGCCTTGCGCGGCAGTCCCTATCGCGATTTCCAGCCGCCGAAAAACGCCAAGTTCGTTCTGGTCAATGGTATCCGCGAAGCCTTCCGGCCCGGAACCGAGCCGAAGGCCCAGTTGACGCCTGAAGGGCCGGTTCCCTACGGCGAGGCTTGGGGCGGTGGACCTGCTGTGCCGCCCCCGCCGCCGCCGCCCAAGGTTCAGAAGGTGCCTGAGGACCTTTCGGGCCTCTACTGATGGCACGGGTCCATTGTCTTATGGCGCGGCGCACGTTAAGCCGCGCCCTCGAATGCGTAGGAGCCAATCATGAGAGCGGATGTCGAGGCAGCTGCTGCCGACATCGAGCAGTCCATCGGACTGCTCAGGAGGAGACTTTGACTGGGATCCAGCGCTGCGCAAGCTCGACGAGCTCAATGCCAGGGTAGAGGACCCCACCCTGTGGGATCGTCCGACCGAAGCCCAAGCGGTGATGCGTGAGCGCACCCAACTGTCCGGTCAGATCAATGCGGTTCTTAACCTTGAGCGTGAGCTTGAGGATGCGGTCGGCTATGCTGAAATGGCCGATGCGGAAGGCGACGAGGCTTCGTTAGAAGAGGCCCGCGCGCAGTTGGCCGCGATCAAGGAACAGGCGGCCCGTGCCGAGCTTGAGGCCCTGTTGTCGGGTGAAGCCGACAGCAACGACGCCTATCTCGAAATTAATTCGGGCGCTGGTGGGACAGAGTCCAACGATTGGGCTGGGATGCTACTGCGGATGTATACCCGCTGGGCCACCGCCCACGGCATGACCTTTGATGTGATCGAAGAGACCCAAGGCGAACAGGCCGGGATCAAGTCCGTGACCCTGCAGATCAAGGGGCACAATGCCTATGGGTGGCTGAAGACCGAGGCGGGTGTCCACCGTCTGGTTCGTATTTCGCCCTTTGACTCGGCGGCCAAGCGCCATACCAGCTTCGCCTCGGTCTGGGTCTATCCAGTCGTCGACGACACGATCGAGATCGATATCAACCCCTCTGACGTGCGCACCGATACCTATCGGGCGTCGGGGGCTGGCGGCCAGCACATCAACAAGACTGACTCGGCAGTGCGCCTAACCCACATTCCGACAGGTGTGGCCGTTGCCTGTCAGTCGGGCCGTTCACAGCACCAGAACCGGGAAGAGGCGTGGAAAATGCTCCGCGCCCGACTTTACGAGTTAGAACTGCAGCGCCGCGAAGCCGCCGCGCAAGCCTTGGAAGACCAGAAGACCGATATTGGTTGGGGTCACCAGATCCGGTCCTACGTCCTGCAACCCTATCAGATGGTCAAGGACCTCCGCACCGACGTGGAAACGTCTGATACCCAAGGCGTTCTGGATGGTGACCTCGACAACTTCATGGGTGCATCATTGGCTCAGCGTGTTGGCGTGACCCGGGAAGGCTAGGGGGCAGCCCCTAGTCTTCGGCGAAGCCTTCGAGGCCGACGCTCTCCTTCATGTCGTGGGCTGGTGCTGAGATTTGACGTTGGAACTTCAGGCTTCGGCCTTGGAAATAGGCCCCCGGTTCCATGGAAAGTTGCTCATGGGTGATGTCGCCATCGACATGGGCGGTGCCAAAGAGTTTGACCTGCTTGGCTGAAATGGACCCGGTCAACTTGCCACGGATGTCGACGCTTTCGGCGGTGACCGTTCCTTCGACCTGCCCCGTCTCGCCAATCGAAAGCCGTTCGATGGTGATGTCGCCGCGCACGGTACCGTCCAAATGAAGCTCGCCGTGGCCGGTGACGCTGCCGTCAATGATCACATCGTCACCGATCACCGAGGCAACCTTAAGCGACTTGCGCGCGCCATTGTCGGTCGATGAGGACAGGGCCGGGATGGACGATTGGCTGTCAGCCCGCTTGTTGAACATAATCGCCTACCTTTACGAAACGGTTGGGATTTTGAGCGCGGCCATTGACCCAGACCTCATAATGCAAATGAACGCCGGTCGATCGCCCGGTTGAGCCCATCGCCCCTAGACGTTGCCCGACGCCGACGCGCTGCCCCACACTGACAGCGATCGACTGGAGGTGAGCATAGCGTGTCTTGAAGCCTGCACCGTGATCAATCTCGACCGTGTTGCCATAGCCTGAGCGCACACCTGTGAAGGAGACAATGCCTGGAGCTGTAGACTGAATGGGGGTTAGGAACCCGCCGGTGAAGTCGAGGCCGGAATGAAAAGCTGGACGTCTGGTGAACGGGTCGAACCGAACACCAAACCCACTCGATTGCGGCGTTCTGTTTGTCGGACGCGCAAATGGCAGGCGCTCAGCGGCTTGGTTGAGGGCCCGCATGTCCGCCATATTGTTGGCCGCGCTTTGGATCCGTTCTGCAAAATCTTCGTCGACATCGAGCACTGCGGCCAGAGCGCGGGGGTCTTTGGCCTCGATCAGGGGGCCGCCTAGGCCGCTGGAGGCTGAACTGTTTCGGTCGGCATAGCTGACTGGGTTTAACCCCGCCAAGCGAAAGGCAAGTCTGAGCCGATCCGCACGGGTCTTTGCAAAGGTCTCAGCGCGCGTGATCATACGCTCTTGGTCCATGCTGACCGCCTGTACCCTGTCGATGGGGGAGGCAACGCCCAGTGAGGTCTTTAGCGATTTGGACGGAGCCAATGCGATCTCTGCCCCCGGGACGCCCTTAAAATTTCCCATCAGTTGCGCGAGCGCAGCATGGCGCTTTTCAACATTGCTCGCCAGTTGGTCGATGGAGCCATTGTTGGCGTTGAGTTGGGCGACCGCACTGTTGAGGCGCGCTTGGCGGTCGGCGATCCAGCGCTCATATTTGGCCTGGGTCTTGGCAACTTCGCGGTCGGTATTGCTCAAAGAGAGCGCGTTGATGGCCATCGAAGCCGTCGCGACCCCCAGCCAAAGGGCAAGGGCAAGCAATGATGTGGCGATGGCCATCTGACGATTGGGCGTAAGTACGAAGCTCTTAAGTTCGCCTTCAGAGCGAACATACAAATGCCGCTCTGGAAATACGCGCTCTAAGGCTCTTTGGAAACGCGCCACGTGGCCATTGGTCATGGTCTCGGATACTCGCCGTTTTTGATTTAGGCGATATGCAATGATCAATGTCAAAGAGTCTACAAAGAACGTGATTCGAGCCGATAACAATAGTTTTCATTATCGTTAGATTTTGGGCCCAATTCGTCAGTTAACCCCTCACATTTCCCGGCTAAATCATCAGAGTCAGATGAGGGATTGTGTGGGATTAGAGCGCCTTAATCTCAGCCAAGACAGCCTCCGCATGTCCCGGGACCTTGACCTTTCGCCAGACCTTTCGAACCACCCCCGCTGCGTCGATTAAGAATGTTGAGCGCTCAATTCCCATATAGGTGCGACCGTACATGCTCTTTTCAACCCAAGCCCCGTAGGTCTCAATCGTCGTTCCTTTCGGATCCGATCCGAGGGCAATCGTCAGGTCATGTTTGGCGCGGAACCGTTTGTGGCTCGCTGTGCTGTCTTTCGACACGCCAATGACCACCGCGCCCGCCTTGGCAAGCTCCTCTGACAGGGCTGAAAAGCCCTTGGCCTGGTTCGTGCAGCCCGGCGTGTCATCCTTGGGGTAGAAGTAGAGAACGACAATTTTGCCCGGCAACTCGGCTGAGGACAGGTTTTTTTCACCATCGCAGGCCAGATCGAACGCCGGTGCGCGATCTCCGGGTTGGAGTTGGTCTGTCATTGACGTATCCCGTACTACAGGCACTAAAGTTAGTGCGGCCATGGTCTAGACGCAAAGTGGTGTCTGTGTGCCCCTACGTCCAGCCGTTCCTCGGCGATTACGGAGAATTTTCTGTTGCTGCGACCGGCGCTGAAGCATGGGCTTGAAGCCGCAGTCGTTCTGATCCTAGCGATCATCGCTCTTTTTGGCGTCTCGGCATGGCGTTTGTCGCAGGGGCCTATCCCCGCCGATTTCCTTCGATCGATGATCACTGGCGGTTTAGAGCGGCAGGTCAAGGGCGGCCGGGCGCAGGTTGGTCATGTTGGGATCGTCTGGTTCGATCAAGCCAAGTCCCTCGGTGTGCAGATGGAGGACCTGTCGGTTACCGATCAACAGGGGCGGCCTGTGCTGCGGGCCGGTCGTGTTCAAGCCGCCATGGCGTTAGACTCGGTTCTGGTGTTCGCGCCTGCGCCCGGACGTATTGCCGCGTCAGACTTTTTCATAGCCCTGAGTGTCTCCCCACAGGGACGTTATGAGTTGGGTTACGAGGCGCTTGGTCGGCCCGATGAGTTGACCCTGCTGGGCCGTCTCTTTTCAGAGGTGACCGGACCGGCGCGGCGCGGACGTTGGGCCAGCTTCTTGCATGATGTCGAACTGACGAACGGCAGCCTCTCATTGCGTCAGATCGGCGGGCCCGTCTCTTGGTCTGGTGATGTGCGCCAATTGACGCTGCGCAAGGCCCTTGGACGGGTGGATCTGGTTGGCGATGTCTCTCTGGGCGAGGGTGATCAGCGTGCGGAGCTCTCGATCAAGGCCAAGGCTGCCGAGGGGCTGAAGGAAGCCTTTATCTCCGGCAAGATACGTCGCTTGAACCCGGCCAAGATCTTCCCCTCAGTCGGTGCAACCCGTCCACTTTCGGCCCTCAATGCTCAAGTCGATGGCCAAGGCTCGCTGAGCTATGCCCTCGATCAAGGTGTCAGGGCTGCGGATGTCAGCTTCTCAGCGGGCGCAGGTCAGATCCGGTTTGGCAAGGCCATGCAACGGTTTGATCGGGCTGAGGCGCGCGCGACCTATGATCCCAGCACCGGCGAGGTGGAGTTGGCCTCCGTCAAGCTCAAGGCCGCGCCATTGCAGTTGGACATCAAGGGTCGGCTGAGGCTGATCCCAGAGGGACGCAAGAACCAGCCTGCACGCCTCGATTTCGATCTACAGGGTCCGCAAGCGGTCATGGCTTTCGTGCCCAATTCAGAGCCTCAGACCCTGGAAAATCTCTATGTCAAAGGCGGTTACACGCCCGAAGCCGGCCATTTGAAATTTGAGAAGGCTGGCGCGGTTCTGGCCGGCGCAAAGGTGACGGCCAGCGGTGATGTGATGCAGGCGCTCGGCAAGGATGGCCTGCCGCAGGGGGCGTGGGGTGCCAAGCTTAAGGCTCAAATTGAGGGGAAGGCGAGCATTGATCAGGCCTACCCGTTTTGGCCCGATACGGTCGGTAAGGGGGCTCGCAACTGGGTCAAGGCCGCGCTGATGAAGGGCACGCTCTCGAACGTCCTTCTTACGGTCGATATTCCGGCAGGCACAACCAAACACGGACTCACCAACGAGATGCTGAAGGTCGGGTTTGACTTTGACGGCGTCACCATTGTGATTGTCCCCGGGCTTCCCCCCATTGAACAGGGGCGTGGCAAGGCGATGGTTCAAGGCGACCGCTTTGACCTGACCGTCGCCTCAGGAATGATGGAGGGCGTGCGGCTCAGCGAGGGGCTCGTGTCCTATCCTCGGTTCCGCCCTGCTGCAGCCGGTCTGTTCAAGGGCCGGGCGCGCGGTCCTGCCGAACAGATCTTGAGCATTCTCGATCGGCAGCCCTTGCAACTCTTGGCGCAGAGCCCATTCAAGGCGGAAGATTTTTCAGGGGATGCGGATGTGTCCTTCACCATCACCCGGCCAACCACCAAGGTGGTTTTGGCCAAGGACTATGGCTACCAATTTGCCGGAACCGTGACCAATGGCGGCATAAGCAAGGTCGCCATGGGTCTCGATCTTCAAAAGGGTGTGGTCAAGGTTAGCGGCGATAATCGCGGGCTCTCTGCGTCGGGGTTGGCCAAGGTTGGCATCTTTAACGGCAATATTGATTATCAACTGCCCTTTAAAAACCCGACCGGTGCGCCGAGCCGCTTGGCGCTCGATGGCGTTATCGCCCTTGATGCCCACAATCCTGTCCCGACCACGGGGCAGTTCACCCTTGATCGCTTTGGCGGGCGGGGTCGGTTTGACAGTAGGGCGGCGTCAGGCAATGTCAGTTGGACCCTCGGCGATGCCGGCCGTGTGACCATCGATGGTCAGGTCGCGGCGGGAGGATTGCGTCGCTATGGCTTGCCGGTATCGGCCAAGGCTGCGGCCTTTGACCTTTCGGCTGTTCTGGATCGCAGGGGTGATCAATGGCGCGGGCCAGTCTCGGCCGGGGCCTTGGTCGGTGATTTGACGCTGCTGACCGCAGATCAACTTGATGTCGGTTTCACCGCCAAAATTGACCGCGCTGCGGCCACTGTTCTGGGTCTGGGGGAGATGCCGTTGTTAAAAACGGCCCAGCCCTTGCGGCTCGCCGCTCGGCTAACCAAGCAGGATGGAGACGCCAATGTCGCCCTTGGCGCGCTGACGGGGCGCTTTGGTTGGGTACGCAGATCCGATGGCCAACTGGTCTATCAAGGTCGCTCAACCCTCTCTCAGGCGGATCTGCGGGGGCTTGGTGCGCCAGCCTTCATCAAGCCTGCTCAGCCCGTCACGATCGAGGGTCAGTGGGTGGCCGAAACTGAAGGTCTGAGTGGTGACGTGACGATCGCGGGCGCGCCCTTAAGGTTCGACAGTCTGCAATCGGGATCCAGACATCAGACAGTCGAGATCAGCAGCAGGCTTAATGGCGATGCGGCCGTACGTCTGGGTCTGCTGGCCCCCGGGGAATTGACCGGTGAGGTCCCGCTGAGCGCCCGGTTGGAGTTCGAGGAGCGCGGTCTGATCAGCGGTCATGCTGAGGTTGATATGACGGCCGCGCAACTGGCGCTAGTCGGTACTGCCTGGTCCAAACCCGCCGATGAGTCCGCCTCGCTAAAGGCCGACTTTATCGGTAGGGCGGATGACGCCATCGAATTGACGGCCATTCGGGCTGAGGGGGCTTCCATCGAGGCCCTCCTGTCGGGCACCATTCGCAAGGGACAGTTGGTGACGTTGTCCTCCGCTCGCGCCCGTATAAAGGGGCTTTTCGATGGTCAGGTGAGCTTTGACAAAGACGGGTCTGGCACGGCCTTGGTGGTGAAAGCGGACTATCTCGATGCGCGCCGTCTGCTGCATGAACTTCAACGGATCGACCTGACCGATCTGGAGGCGGGCCAGACCCAAGGCGCAGGCCCGATCCGCTTGGATCTTGCGGTTGGCGAGGTGAAGGTCACAGATGCATCGCCCATAAGGGATGTTCGGGTCACCGCTGATTGGGGGCAGGGGCTGCACCGTCAGTTACAGGCCTCGGCCAAAGGCTCGGGCGACGGCGAGATCAGTGTCAATCTCGCGCCTAAAGATGATCAGATCACGGTCTCTGCACAGGTCAAGTCCGTCGGACAGATGGTCGAAAGCCTGTCGGGTTTCACCAATCTAAAGGGCGGTAATGCCCAGGTGATCGGACATCTGGTGCCCGGCGGTGCCGATCTTTTGCTCACGGCGCAATCGATCCGGGTCGCGCGGGTTCCGGCGCTCGCGCAGATTCTCACCCTTGGAGCCTTTAGCGGTGTTGCCGATACGCTCAATGGCGAGGGCATCCAATTTTCGGAGGTGTCGAGCCGCATGGCCCTGCGCGGCAAGACACTTGAGATCAACGAGGCTCGGGCGACCGGCGATGCCTTGGGCCTGACCACCCACGGCTATATTGATCTGTCTAAGCAAGAGCTTGATCTGGCGGGGGCGATGGCCCCGGCCTATGCGCTCAACTCCGCAGTCGGTAAGATCCCGGTTCTGGGGGCCCTGATGATTTCACGCCAAGGTGAGGGTGTCTTTGGCCTCACCTACTCGGCAAAGGGCCCGTTGAAAGCGCCGCGAGTGTTCGTCAATCCGCTGTCGCTGGCAACGCCGGGCATGTTGCGGCGGGTCTTTGACGGTGTGCCGCTCGGCAAGGCGGTGTTCAAGGCTCCGACACCGAAGCCGGAGCCCTGAATCTGGAGATTAGACCGGCTTGATCAATACGATCTTCTTTTTACCAGCGGCCAGCTTGATCACGCCGTCCGCCGTCAGGTCCGTCAGGGTCAGCACCCTTGCCCCGTCGGCGACAGGCTCATTATTGACCCGAAGACCGCCGCCTTGTGCTAGGCGCCGGGCATCCGAGCGAGAGGCGGCCAGACCCGCATCTACGACCAGATTGGCCACGGGAATACCGGCCTCTAGGACGGCGCGGTCGACCTCTAGGGTTGGCAGATCCTCGGACAGCACGCCCTGTTCAAAGGCCTTGTCAGCCGCTGCACGCGCCGCTTGGGCAGCATCGCGGCCATGCAGCAGGGTGGTGGCCTCATCGGCCAGAACCTTCTTGGCCTCGTTGATCTGAGCGCCGGGCAGCGCGGCCAGACGGTCGCACTCCTCCAGCGGCAATTCCGTAAACAGCCGCAGGAACTTGCCCACATCGGCATCCTCGGTATTGCGCCAGACCTGCCAATAGTCATAGGGGCTGAGCCGGTCGGCATTGAGCCATACGGCCCCGCCAAGGCTCTTGCCCATCTTCTGGCCAGACGAAGTCATCAAGAGCGGCGTGGTCAGGCCATAGGCGGGCTTGGCATCGACGCGGCGGACCAGTTCCACCCCATTGATAATATTGCCCCACTGGTCCGAACCGCCCATCTGTAGGGCGCAGCCATAGCGACGGCTAAGCTCTAGATAATCGGTCGCCTGCATCAGCATGTAGTTAAATTCGAGGAAGGTCAGGGGCTGCTCACGTTCCAGCCGCAGCTTGACGCTGTCGAAGGTCAGCATGCGGTTGATCGTGAAATGGACGCCATAATCGCGCAGGAACTCGACATAGCCGAGCTTTTCAAGCCAATCGGCATTGTTGACCATTACTGCGTCGGTCGTCGCGTTGCCAAAGCTCAGGAACTTGCCAAAGGTGGTCTGGATGCTGGCCATGTTCGAAGCGATCTGGGCGTCGGTCAGGAGCGGGCGCTGCTTGTCCTTATCGGTCGGGTCGCCCACCTTGGTCGTGCCGCCGCCCATCAGGGTGATCGGCCGATGGCCAGTCTTTTGCAGCCACCGCAACATCATGATCGAAATCAGATGGCCGATATGCAGGCTGTCCGCCGTGCAGTCATAACCGACATAGGCTGTCACCACGCCCTCGCTGGCGGCCTTGTCCAAGGCTTCCAGATCGGTGCACTGATGGATATAGCCGCGCTCTTGCAGGACCTGCAGGAACTTTGATTTGGGTTTAAAGGCGGTTGCGGTCGGTTCAGACATGGCGTTGGGCTTTCTTAAGCAAGGGCGTGCGTGTAGCACGGGCGCACACAGTCGGCCAAGCCGTGGGACGAGAGAGGGTGCAAATGCAACAGGTCTTAGGGTTCATGAGCGGCACCTCCCTCGATGGGATCGATATGGCCATCCTGCGCACCGATGGGCAAACCATCGACAGCTTTGGGCCGTCTGGTGAAGCGCCCCTGCCTGATGACGTTCGCACGCTCGTGCTCGAGGCGATTGTCGCGGGCCGGTCTTGGGCGCGTGGGACGCCAGAACCAGAGGTCTTTACCGAGGCTGCAAGAGCAATTGCCGAAGCCCACGCGCTGGCAGCGGCGGGCTTTCTAAGCCGACATGGAATGGGCTTTGCCGATCTGGACCTGATCGGCTTTCACGGCCAGACCGTTCTGCATGAGCCGCCAACCGCGAGCGCTGTTGGGCGAACAAGGCAGCTGGGCGACGCAGCCCTGCTGGCCAGCCTCACGGGCGTTCGCACAGCCTATGATTTTCGCTCCATCGATGTGGCGGCAGGCGGGCAGGGCGCGCCGCTCGTACCCGTCTATCATGCCGCCTTGGCGAGGCGTTCGGCACTGAATGGGCCGGTGGCGATCTTGAACATTGGCGGCGTGGCCAATGTGACCTTTGTCGGCGAGGGGGGCGATCTTCTGGCCTTCGATACGGGGCCGGGTAATGGACCTCTGGATCAGTGGGTCGAGTCCCATGGCCTAGGCCGATATGATGCAGGCGGGGCCCTGTCTCAGTCCGGACGGGTGCATGAGGCTATTCTGGCCCAGATGATGAGCCACGGGTTCTTCACCCAGACCGGTCCAAAATCCTTAGATCGTTATGATTTTACAGCAAAACCCGTCGAGGGACTTTCGCCTGAAGATGGCGCCGCGACCCTTGCCGCCTTTGTCGCTCAATCGGTGGCCCACGGCTTGGGGCAGGCTCCTCAGCCTCCGCGCGCCCTGATGGTTTGCGGCGGCGGGCGTCACAATGGCGCGATCCTGGAGGGATTGCGTCAGCGTTGCGGGGTGCAGGTCGTCACCGCTGAAGAGGCGGGCTGGCGCGGTGATGCCGTAGAGGCCGAAGCCTTTGCCTTTTTGGCGGCCCGCACGGTGCGCGGTCTGCCGATCTCGTTCCCCGGCACCACGGGTGTTGCCCAGCTGCTGGTCGGCGGCCGGGTGGTTGATCCTTAGGCTGGGTTGGCTTCCAGGCGCATATCCAGATAGGCCCCGACGCGCTGCTCGACCTCTGGCAGCTTTTCGCCCCAGAAGTGGTTGGCCTGATCAACGACATCATAATCGATGGTGATGCCCTTTTGCGTCCGCAGTTTTGAAACGACCCGCTCGACTTCCAACGGAGGTACGATGGTGTCGGCCGAGCCGTGCAGGATCAAACCCGAAGCGGGGCAGGGGGCGAGGAAGCTGAAATCATACATGTTGGTCGGCGGTGACACCGAGATGAAGCCATCGGTCTCCGGACGGCGCATCAAGAGTTGCATCCCGATCCAAGCGCCAAAGCTATAGCCCGCCACCCAGCACTGAGACGCCGTAGGGTTAGTGGTCTGCAACCAGTCGAGCGCCGTCGCCGCATCGGCCAACTCGCCAATACCGCTGTCAAATTCACCTTGGCTGCGACCGACGCCGCGGAAGTTGAACCGCAACACCGCAAAGCCACGCTTCATGAACAGGTGGTACAGCTGCACCGCCACCGGGTTGTTCATATGGCCCTGGGCCTTAGGGTGGGGGCTGAGGATCAGAGCAATCGGGGCGTTTTCGCGCTTGCCCGGTGCATAGCGTCCTTCGATTCGTCCGGCTGCTCCGGTCAGAACCACTTCAGGCATCGTCTCTCCAACTTAACTGCGGCGGACCAAGGCGGCGCAATCTGCGCCAAATCAGCGGAGAATACTTGACCGCTGCGCTTGGTCTTCCTATGTCCAATCTATGAACGGCTGTCCAATGTTCACCCGCTAGGTCGCGGTTTGTAACACACAGGGCGGCTGTTGCGCACGATTTCTGCGGGAGCGAACCATGCGATTGAGCACTAAAGGCCGTTATGCCGTCATGGCTATGACCGATCTGGCCAAGCAGAGCGGCAACAAGGCTGTTTCGCTGGCCGATATCGCCTCGCGTCAGGAAATATCCCTGTCCTATCTGGAGCAACTGTTTGCGCGTCTGCGGCGCGGCGGTCTGGTCAAGAGTGTGCGTGGGCCCGGCGGCGGCTATCGCTTGGCGCGTCACGCCAACGAGACCTCGGTGGCTGAAATTGTTTTGGCGGTAGATGAGCCCCTGCGCGCGACCCGCTGCGCGGGCCAAGGCTCCCCCAAGGGCTGCATGATGGGCGGCGAGCGCTGCGTGACCCATGCCCTTTGGGATGAAATGGGTCGTCATATCCATTCCTATCTGGCCAGCGTCACCCTCGACGATGTGATTTCCGGCAAGCTGAGCCAAGACGCAGCGCAGGCGGCCTGATTTCCTTGACCGGTTCGAGCACATATCTGGATTACAACGCCACGGCCCCGGTTCGGCCGCAGGTGAAGGCTGCCATGATGGCGGCTCTTGATCTGGTGGGTAATCCGTCTTCGATCCATGCCGGTGGCCGCGCGGCTCGAGCCGTGATTGAGGCAGCGCGCGAGGCGGTGGCGGCGCTGATCATGGTGCCCGCCCAGACCATCATCTTCACCAGCGGCGGTACAGAGGCCAATGGCCTTGCCATTGAAAGCGCTGTGGCGGCGGGCAGTCGGCGCCTGATCATTGGCGCGACGGAACATGATTGCGTGCTGGAAACGGCGCTGGCCAGTGGCGCAGCTGTCGAGATCTGGCCGGTTGACGCCAACGGTGTTGCCGATTTGGCTTGGCTGGGGGAGCGGCTGGCCCGTTGGGACCGTGCTGATGGCCGCCCGTTTGCGGCCCTGATGCTCGCCAATAATGAAACCGGCGTGATCCAGCCTACGGGCGAGGCGGCTGATCTTTTGCGGACCTATGAGGGTTGGCTCCATGTCGACGCGGTACAGGCCGCCGGTAAGATCATTGTCGATGGACGCGGCTGCGGTGCCGACACCTTGGCCCTTTCTGCGCACAAACTGGGTGGTCCTCAGGGCACGGGAGCCCTGACCTTTGGCCCTCGCGCAGTGCTGTCGCGCCGTTTGCATGGCGGCGGGCAGGAGCGCGGACGCCGTGCTGGCACCGAAAACCTGCCGGGTATTGCAGGCTTTGGCGCGGCGGCTTCAGCGGCCATGACGGATATGGCCCAGATCAAGATGCAGGCGGCTTGGCGTGATGAGGCGGCGGCATATCTTAAAACCGAAGCGGGAATCCAGATTGTTGGCGAAGGCGCGACGCGTCTGCCCAACACGCTTTGCTTGGCCAAGACAGGCTTTAGCGCGGACCTTCAGGTGATGGCGCTGGATCTGGCGGGGATCATGGTCTCCACCGGGGCGGCCTGTTCATCGGGCAAGGTGAGGCCAAGTCCGGTCTTGACCGCTATGGGCCTAGAACCCCTCGCCGGATCGGCCCTTCGGGTCAGCGGCGGTTGGGATACGACACAATTGGATTGGACAAGATTTGCGCAGGTTTGGCTTGAGGCCAACCAGCGTCATCAGTCCCGTAGACCCGCCTCGGCGGCTTAAGGGACAGGAGCGTAAAGACTATGGCTGCGGTCAAAAAGACCATCGATCAGGTTGAGCAACTCGAGACGTACGAGCACGGCTTTGTCACGGATATTGCTCAAGATTTCGCCCCGCGTGGCCTGAGCGAAGATATTGTGCGGTTCATTTCGGCCAAGAAACAGGAGCCGGAATGGATGCTGCAATGGCGGCTAGAGGCCTATGCCCGCTGGCTGCAGATGGAAGAGCCGGACTGGGCCAAGGTTGAATATGCCAAGGTCGACTATCAGAACCTCTATTACTATGCCGCGCCGAGCCAGAAGGCTGGCCCGATGAGCCTGGACGAGGTCGATCCAGAGCTGCTGAAGACCTATGCCAAGCTGGGCATTCCCTTGCGCGAGCAAGAGGTTCTGGCGGGCGTGCAGGGCGCACCGCGCTATGCCGTTGACGCCGTGTTCGACAGTGTCTCGGTCGTCACCACCTTTAAGAAGGAATTGGCGCAGGTCGGCGTGATCTTCTGTTCCTTCAGCGAGGCTGTGCGTGAGCATCCCGAACTGGTGAAGCTCTATCTCGGCTCAGTTGTTCCGACCACGGACAACTATTTTGCTTGCCTGAACTGCGCGGTCTTTTCGGACGGATCGTTCGTCTATATCCCGCCGGGCGTGCGCTGCCCGATGGAGCTGTCGACCTATTTCCGCATCAATGCGCAGGAAACCGGGCAGTTTGAGCGCACCTTGATCATCGCCGACAAGGGCGCTTACGTGTCCTACTTAGAAGGCTGCACCGCGCCTCAGCGCGACGAGAACCAGCTTCACGCCGCTGTTGTCGAGTTGGTGGCGCTCGATGATGCCGAGATCAAATATTCCACCGTCCAAAACTGGTATCCCGGCGATGCGGACGGCAAGGGCGGCATCTATAATTTCGTGACCAAACGCGCCGATTGCCGGGGCGTGCGCTCTAAGGTGTCGTGGACCCAGGTTGAGACGGGTTCTGCCGTGACCTGGAAATATCCCTCCTGCATCCTGCGCGGTGATGAGAGCGTGGGTGAGTTCTATTCGATCGCTATCACCAATGGTCGCCAGCAGGCCGATACGGGAACCAAGATGATCCATCTTGGTAAAAACACGCGCTCACGTATTATTTCTAAAGGTATTTCGGCCGGAAATTCATCCAATACCTATCGCGGTTTGGTCTCGGCCCATGCCAAGGCGACGGGCGCGCGCAACTTTACCCAGTGCGACAGTTTGCTGATCGGCAAGAGCTGCGCGGCTCATACGGTCCCCTATGTCGAGGCGCGCAATGCTTCGGCCAAGTTCGAGCACGAGGCCACGACGACGCGGCTGTCTGATGACCAACTGTTCTATGTCATGCAGCGTGGCCTATCGCGTGAAGAGGCTGTGCAGTTGCTGGTCAACGGCTTTGTCCGTGAAGTGCT
>CANCJE010000041.1 GCA_947378235.1 Caulobacteraceae bacterium
CTCGAAACCCTCGCCCCTGTGGACGTGGTCAGCAGCGCTGCCCTGACTCAGCAGGCGACGCCTGAAATGGCGCAGGCCCTTGCCAACCTCATTCCTTCGATGGACTTCCCGCGTCCCTCCATCACCGATGGTACCGACAGCGTTCGTCCAGCGACCCTGCGCGGCCTCGCGCCTGACCAGACCCTGGTCCTGCTGAACGGCAAGCGTTACCACTCTTCGGCTCTGGTCAATGTCAACGGCTCGATCGGCCGGGGCTCGGCAGCGGTTGACCTCAACACCATTCCAGCCGTGGCCATCGACCGCGTCGAAGTGCTGCGTGACGGTGCCTCGGCTCAGTATGGCTCTGACGCCATCGCCGGTGTCATCAATCTGCGTCTGCGCGAAGCCAGCCATGGCGGCGGCGTATCGGCCAGCTGGGGTGAGTACAATACCGAGGTCAAGACGGCCCGTAATCCAGGCGGCCGCAAGGCTCATGATGGTAATGTCTACACTGTGTCGGGCTGGCAGGGTCTGCCTTTGGGCGCAGACGGTTACCTGACCGTTTCAGCGGACTATGCTTTCCGTAACCCCACCAACCGTTCGGACCTCGACCCGCGCACTGTGCCCTTCAAGGTCACGGCACGCTATGGCGACCCACGCGTTGAGAGCAAGACCTTCTATGCCAATGCCGGCAAGCCTCTGGCTGAAGGCTTCGAAGCCTATGGCTGGCTCGGCTATCAAAACCGCGTCGGTGACAGCGCCGCCAATCCGCGTCTGTCCACCAACTCGGCCAACGTGCCTGCGATCTTCCCGAATGGCTTCCTGCCCCTGATCACCACCGACATTGATGACATGTCTGCTGGCGGCGGCGTGAAGGGCAACCTGTCGGGCTTTGCGGTTGATGCAAGCCTCAGCTACGGCAAGAACAAGGTTCAGTACGGCGTCGAAAATTCGGTCAATGCCTCGATGGGTGCGGCCTCGCCGACCACCTTCGATGCGGGCGCGATGGAATATGACATGCTGACCGCGAACCTGGACCTCAGCCGTCCTGTGTCGCTCGGTTTGGCGACGCCTTCGCAACTGGCTTTCGGTGCTGAATATCGCTCGGAAGGCTATCAGATCACGGCGGGCAGCCAAGCGTCCTACTATTTCGGTGGGGTTGCCGGTAAGGCCGCTGGCGCTCAGGGCTTCCCAGGCTTCCAGCCCTCGAACGCCGTCGACAAGTCACGCAACTCCTTCAGCCTCTATGCTGATCTGGACAGCCAAGTGACCAAGGCTTTCGACGTCGATGTCGCCGTCCGCTATGAAGACTATTCAGACTTTGGTTCGACCGGCACCGGCAAGATCGCCGCGCGCTATGACTTCAATGAAGCCTTCGCCCTTCGCGGCGCGGTTTCGACCGGTTTCCGTGCGCCGTCGCTCCAGCAGCAATATTTCACGGCCACATCGACCAACTTCATTGCCATCAATGGCATCTCGACCCCGGTTGAAGTCGGTACCTTCCCAGCCACCAGCGCCACGGCCGGGGCTCTGGGCGGTAAGGCGCTGCAGCCCGAAAAGTCCAACAACTATGCCGGTGGCCTCGTCTATCACGTGGGCAGCTTTGAGCTGACGGCGGACGCCTACTATATTGAACTCAACAACCGCATCGTGCTGTCGGAAAACATCACCGGTTCGGCTCCGGGCACGGCTGGTGCTTCGGCAACGGCTCTGGCCATCTACAAGCTCATCAACCCTCCGGGAGCCGGCGGCGCCTTGGGTGCGGCACGCTTCTTCATCAACGGCGTGGACACCACGACCAAGGGTCTGGATGTCGTGGCGCGCTATCGTCTTGACGCCGACGCGATGGGCAAGATTGACTTCACCTTGGCTGGCAACTTCAACCAAACCAAGGTCAACCGTCTGCCTGCAACCAGCCAACTGTCGGCCCTGCCTGTGCCGCCACTGCTGTTCAACCGCAGCAATCGCCTGACCTTCGAAGAGGGTACGCCACAAGAAAAGTTCGTGTTCACGACCGAATGGTCGAAGGACAAGATGGGCGCAACCTTGAAGGCCACCCGCTATGGCGAGGTTCTGGTCCCCAACAATACCGCATCGCTCGACTATAATACCGGCGTGCACACGGTGGTGGATTTGGAAGCCCGCTACAAGTTGATGGACAAGATCAACCTTTCGGTTGGCGCGAACAACCTGTTGGATGAATATCCCAACATGACCCCGACCAACGTCAATACAAACGGCCCCGTTGGCTTCCCGGGCTTCTCGCCCTTCGGCTTCAACGGCCGCTTCATCTATACGCGCGTCAGCTACAACTGGTAGGCCTTGGGCCTAAGCTGCGACTGACATAGAGAACCCCTCCGGTCTTGGCCGGAGGGGTTTTTCTTGGTGCCAATACCGAAGGGTTTAGCCCCGCTTTGGGTTCGGATTGCGATAGAGGCGGTTGCGGCCCGATCCGGTAGTGCGCACGGCCGTATCTTCGACAAAACCAGCGGCAAAGAGCGGCGGCTCGATGCGGGTGGCGGCCTCGCGGGCATTATCACCCTCGACCTCGACCAGAACGGACTTGATCATCGGTAAGGTCGCGGCGGCACCGCGCAGGATGGCACCCTCGACCCCGTCGACATCGATCTTCAAATAGTGCGGGGCTGGCAGATTAAAGGCGGCGCGCAGATCATCGATCCGATAGGCTGGGACACCTTGGCTAAAGACCGAATTATATTCGCCAAACTGGTTGGGCGCGCCGGAGACGGAGTTGCCCCCCGAGCCCGGGGCCATGGCGGCCAATTCCAAGCGGGTCAGGCCGCTTTCGTCGGATAGGGCCACACAGAGCGGAAAGACCCGCTCGCCCAGCCCATTGAGCGCCAGATGCTCGACCAGAACGCCAAAACTGGTGGCCTTGGGCTCAAAGGCATAGACCCCGACCCCATCCTTGAGGGCGGCATACATGGCAAAGAGGCCCGTCGCGGCCCCGACATCCCACAGGACCTCACCCGCCGCGATCTCTTGGATCCAGGTCAGCAGTTCAGGCTCTTCATTATCGAAGTCCAAGGCCGCCGCTGCCAAATGGGGCCCGCGCAGGGGCAGGACCTGAAGGGGGCCACGGTCGGTCTTGATGGCGGTCGCCGCTGAACTGTCCAACCGCTCCACCAGCCGTGACAGGGTCATGGCCCGCCGTCTGGGGCTTTGGGCGGCGGTGGCCAGGTTGATGATCCCGTGCAGGGCGCGGGCGATGGAACGGCTCATGGGGTGGCTCCATTAGGGTGCTAAGGCCTGTCCTAAGACATATGGCGGAAAAGACCAGATGGATCGCAAGGGCCTGCGGCGGGTCGTCACGCTTGAGGCGCGGCGCTGAATGGTATAAGCCCCCCTTCTAGGTTCAACGACTTGCCAAAGAGACTAACCATGGCCACGCCCTCTGCCGACCACAATCATGACTATCAGCGCGGCGCGATGGACATCCAAGAACAGGCCTCGACCTACAGCGCCTTTATGGGCCTGACCAAGTGGGGCGGCTTAGCGATCGTTGCCAGCCTTGTGGCTCTGGTGGTTTGGTTCTGTACGCCCGCAGGCTTCTTGCCCGGCTTTATCGGTGCCGTGGTTGTTACGGTCGGCGGTATTGTCCTGCTGCGTGAAAAGCCAAGCGCACATTAAAGCCATCAACGCGCCGTCCTGAGGTCCAAGCCCAAGGGCTTGGACATGCGGCCTTTATGATGCGCCGCAGCAATTTTTTGCCTCCATTGCCGATACGGGCTGGACAATAGGCAAATTCCTTCCCTAACCTCCCCCCAACTGTTCATGACTGCCGGGGGAAACCGAATGACAGCGACAATCGCCGTCACCAAGGAAACACGCGCTGGGGAGACCCGGGTCGCGGCAACGCCGGAAACCGTCAAAAAGCTGATGGGTCTTGGCTATAAAGTTACTGTTGAGACCGGCGCGGGCCTAGCGGCGTCGATCCTTGATGCAGACTATGCCGCCGCTGGTGCGACCATTGCGCCTTCAGGCCCCGCAAGCCTGTCGGCGGCGGATCTTGTCCTCAAGGTGCGCGGGCCCTCTGACGCAGAGATCGCGGCCCTCAAGTCCGGAGCGATCGTGGTCGCTCTGATGAACCCCTATAATGACCGCCCGATGATCGAGGCTCTGGCCGCCAAGGGCGCGAGCGCCTTTGCCATGGAGTTCGTGCCCCGAATCACGCGCGCGCAAGTGATGGATGCCCTGTCGTCTCAGGCCAATCTGGCCGGTTACCGCGCTGTGATCGAAGCGGCAGAAGCCTATGGCCGCGTCCTGCCGATGATGATGACGGCGGCGGGTACGGTCGCAGCCGCGAAGGTGTTCATTATGGGCGTTGGCGTCGCAGGCCTTCAGGCCATCGCCACGGCGCGGCGTCTGGGTGCGGTTGTGACCGCCACCGATGTTCGGCCCGCCACCAAGGAGCAGGTCGAAAGCCTTGGGGCCAAGTTCTTGGCTGTCGAGGACGAAGAGTTCAAGAACGCCCAGACGGCTGGCGGCTATGCCAAGGAAATGAGCGCCGACTATCAGGCCAAGCAGGCCGCTTTGGTCTCGAGCCACATTGCCAAGCAAGACATTGTCATCACCACCGCCCTGATCCCCGGTCGCCCTGCGCCCAAACTGGTCAGCGCCGAACAGGTGGCCTCGATGAAGCCCGGATCCGTGCTGGTCGACCTGGCCATCGAGCAGGGCGGCAATGTGGTCGGTGCTGAGCTGGATAGAACGGTGATCACCGCCAACGGCGCAAAGATCATGGGTATTCCCAACTTGCCCGGCCGCATCGCCACCGATGCCAGCGCGCTCTATGCCCGCAACCTGTTCGCCTTTGTCGGTCTTTTGGGCCTGCAAGAGGGTAAGGTTAGCGCTGATCTCGACGACGAAATTCTCAAGGCTTCGGCCCTCACCCATGGCGGGGCCATTGTGCATCCCGCCTTCAAGCCGACCTAGGCGAGGACGATCCTGATGGAAACCAAGGCCGAACGCTGGTTCGCTGCGTGGAATGGCCGAGAGGCAGACGCCATCTTGGCGCTCTATGCCGACGCGGTTGAATTTCACTCTCCCTTTGTTGCGCGTCTGGGCATGTCTGCTGATGGCAAGCTGCAGGGCAAGTCGGCATTGGAGATCTATGTCCGCTCCGCCCTGCCGCGGGTGCGCAATCTCAAATTTGATCCCATCGGCGTCTGTGAAGGGCTCGAGGATCATATTCTGGTCTATCGCAATCAGTCCGGTCATGTGGTCGCCGAGCGGCATGAATATGATTCTGACGACCTGATCAGCTTTGCCAGTGCCACCTATTCCACGTCTCCGCTCAAGAGGACCTAGACCCATGGAAGCCGTTGATCCCACCGTGTTCCGTCTGGCCATTTTCGTGCTGGCGATTTTTGTTGGCTATTATGTGGTCTGGAGCGTTACCCCCGCCCTGCACACGCCGCTCATGGCTGTGACCAACGCCATCTCGTCAGTGATTATCGTCGGGGCCTTGCTGGCGGCGGCAGCGCATGGCGTCGACGGGGCGCAGGCGACCGGATCAGTCTGGATCTCTAAGGGCGCTGGCGCGCTGGCCGCAGGCTTTGCCGCCGTCAATATCTTTGGCGGCTTTCTGGTCACGCAGCGCATGCTGGCCATGTACAAGAAAAAGCAGAAATAGGGGCGACGACGCACATGAACGCCAATATCGCCGCCATCGCCTACCTGATTTCAGGCGTCCTGTTCATTTTGGCCCTTCGGGGCCTGTCCAGCCCCGAGACCTCGCGCCGGGGTAATAATATGGGCATGGTCGGTATGGCCATTGCCGTGGGTGTAACCCTGCTGACCCTGCTCAGCCAAGGGGCGCTGGACCCCATCACCCTTGGCCTGATTGTTGGCGGTGTCGCCGTTGGCGGCGGCGTCGGTGCGATCATCGCCCGCCGTGTGCCCATGACCTCCATGCCGCAACTGGTTGCCGCCTTCCACTCTCTGGTCGGTCTTGCCGCCTGTCTGGTGGCGGTTGCAGCCATCTATACGCCCGCCGCCTATGGTATTTTGGGCGAAAATGGTCTGGTTCACACCCAATCTCTCATCGAGCTATCCTTGGGTCTGGCCATCGGAGCGATCACCTTCACCGGCTCGGTCATCGCCTTTGCCAAGCTGAACGGCAATATGAGCGGCGCGCCGATCCTGCTGCCCGCTCGTCACCTGCTGAACATCGCGCTGGGTCTGGGCATTGTGGCTCTGGTGGTCGTGCTGGTCGTGAGCGGCGGTCATGCCATCTGGGCCTTCTGGGCGATCTTTGCTTTGGCTCTGATCATCGGCATAACCCTGATCATCCCCATCGGCGGCGCAGACATGCCGGTCGTGGTCTCGATGCTCAATTCCTATTCGGGTTGGGCGGCGGCGGCCTTGGGCTTTACGCTGGAAAATACCACCCTGATCATTACGGGCGCTCTGGTCGGCTCGTCCGGGGCAATCTTGTCCTATATTATGTGCAAGGCCATGAACCGCAGCTTCATCTCGGTGATCCTCGGCGGCTTTGGCGCGGATGCAGCGGCGGCCGGTGCCGGAGGCCATGTCGAGACCCGTCCTGTCAAGCAGGGCTCGGCTGAGGATGCGGCCTTCATCATGAAGAACGCCTCAAAGGTCATTATCGTTCCGGGTTACGGTATGGCGGTCAGCCAGGCTCAGCACATCCTGCGCGAAATGGCCGATAAGCTGAAAGAAGAGGGCGTGGAGGTTAAATATGCCATCCACCCCGTCGCGGGCCGCATGCCCGGCCACATGAACGTCCTCTTGGCCGAAGCCAATGTGCCCTATGACGAGGTCTTCGAGCTGGAAGATATCAACAGCGAGTTCTCAACCGCTGACGTGGCCTTCGTGATTGGGGCCAATGATGTGACCAATCCTGCGGCCAAGACCGATCCGACCAGCGCCATCTATGGCATGCCGATCCTTGACGTTGAAAAGGCCCGGACCGTGCTCTTTATCAAGCGCGGTATGAGCTCTGGCTATGCGGGTGTCGAGAACGAGCTGTTCTTCCGCGACAACACCATGATGCTGTTCGGTGATGCCAAGAAAATGGTCGAAGGTATCGTTAAGGGGCTTTAAGTCGCTTGCTTGCCCCGTCTTCCTGTAGAAGATGGGGCAAGTTTAGTGGTTTCTTAATCGCGACGACGGACTTTCCGGTTAGGCGTCGGGCACCCATCCATGGTCTCTAAAAAATCACGGCTCACCTTTGATGCGCCAGCGGATCTTCCCAGCGACAAGGCTGCAAAGGGGCGTGGCGCGAAGCTGCCTGGGCCGCACCTGATTTTTGCAGCCATTGTCGGTCCGACCCTGCTGATCGGCGGCCTTTTGATTGCATTCTTGGGCGACCCCCATGCGGGAGAGCCTAAGGTCCATATGCCGGTCCTGCCGAAGAACGCAGCCCCTGCGCCAGCCGGATGGGCCGAGGCCCTGTCAAAGGTTCAGGCCGCACCTCATGCCAAGCCTAAGCTCACAACCGAGCCGATGGAGCTCTTTACCGAGCCGCCGAAAGTGGTTCGGGTCTCGGTCGGGGGTCAGGCCGCGCTCGCCGGTCCAACGCCAAGCTGGTCCGGTCCAACCTCTGGCCCGCTCCAGCCCGCGCCGATTGCTGGACTGTTCGCCAACAGTCCTAGCGGCCCCCTTCCGATCATTGGAGCCGATGGCCGAACCTCTTCGAAGGCCTATGCACGGCCCTTCAAGTCCGATGGACGGCCAAAGGTCGCTCTGATTGTTCGCGGCCTTGGTCTAAATCCACGCATCACCCAGCAGGCCATCGATGCCCTGCCACCTGAGACGACCCTATCTTTCGTGCCCTATGCCGACGGATTGCAGACCTGGGTCAATATTGCCCGGGCCAAGGGTCATGAGGTGCTGCTGGAGGTGCCGATGGAGCCGTTGGACTACCCAGACAATGATCCTGGCCCGCAAGGCCTGATGTCGGCCAGCCCTCCTGTAGAAAATGCCAAACATTTGGAATGGGTCATGGGGCGGGCCACCGGCTATTTTGGCCTGACCAACTATCTCGGCTCGAAATTTATTGGCTCGGATGAGGGCATGAACGCGCTCTTTGCGGTTTTGCGCCAGCGGGGCTTGGCCTTTATCGACGACGGAACCGCCTTTACGCGCGTGGGCGACGTGCAGCGGGCCTCGGCCGACCGGGTGGTCGATGGCCAGCAGCTGTCCGCAGACTCTATCGGAAAGCAGCTTGAGGGTTTAGAACTCGCCGCCAAGCAAAATGGTCAGGCCTTGGGGGTCGGTAGCGCCTATCCCGTAACGATTGACCAGTTGGCTCGGTGGTCCCGCGAGGCTTCGGCCCGGGGCTTTCAGTTAGCGCCCGCTTCGGCGGTCATGGCGCGCCGCTAAGGGCGGCAGCGAAGGGTTTGAGGTCTATGACCGATCTGACTGGCTATAGGCCCAATGTCGGGGTTGTTGTCTTTGATCGCCTTGGCCGCGTTTGGCTGGGTCGCCGTGCCGGCACGCAAGGTCCCTATAACTGGCAGTTTCCTCAGGGCGGCGTCGATGACGGTGAAGATCTCGATGCCGCGGCCCTGCGCGAGCTTCACGAAGAGACCGGCATCTCGTCCGTTGCGCTCTTGGCCCGCACGTCAGACTGGATCGTCTATGATTTTCCACCTACGCTGCTGGGCACGCCAAGAGCACGGGGATGGAAGGGCCAAAAGCAGGTCTGGTACGCCTATCGCTTTATCGGCGAGGATCGCGAAATTGATCTGGCGGCCCATGATGAGATTGAATTTGACGATTGGCGTTGGGCGACCATGGCCGAAGCCCTAGGGGCGATTGTGCCCTTCAAACGGCAGGTCTATGCGACGGTTGCTGAGGCTTTCACCGCCTTTGCAAAACCGGTGGATTAATCACTCCATTTGCAATGTCCTATAGGCGCGCCGGGGCTTGGGCCGCTATAGTTCAGCACTAAGGCGCGTCGGCCACGGTGGCGGGCGCATGGCGAAAAGGACGTTTTCTTGACGCCGATTATCATGGTTCACGGAGCCTTTTGCGGCGGCTGGACATTTGACCTGTTCCGCGCGCCCTTTGAGGCCGCCGGTCATAGCTGCCTCACGCCCGATCTTCGCGGTGGAGCCCGGAGCGGCAAGACGGCGGGCCTGTCGATGGGCGACTATGCCAGCGATATTTCTGATCTCATTCGAAGCTGCGAGACGCCCCCGGTCCTGATGGGCCATTCCCTTGGCGGGTTGGTGGCTCAGATGGCGGCTTCTAAGGCTCAGGTGGCGGGGCTGGTGCTCTTGGCCCCCTCCGCCCCTTGGGGGATTCAGGGCGGTACGATGGAGGAGGCGGTCAGTGCCGTCAGCCTCTATGCTTTGGGCCCCTTCTGGAGCCAAGCGGTTGCGCCAGACTATGGCTTGGCCAAGGGCTATAGTCTTGACCGGCTGTCCAGCCCGGATCGCCGAGCCGTGTTTGAGCGGATGGCACCAGAGAGTGGCCGCGCCCTTTGGGAGACTCTGAACTGGTGGCTCGATCCCTTCATGACCACTATGGTGCCTGCTGAACGGATCAAGGTCCCGGTTCTGGCAATCGCCGGTGGACGCGATGTGATCCACCCGCCCGCCACCGTGCGCCAGACGGCGGCGCGCCTGTCAGGAACTGTCTCGGTGTTCCCAGAGATGAGCCACTGGTTGCCCGGTGAGCCGGGCTATCTGGACGTCGCCGCCGCCTGTCTCAACTGGATGGCCCAGAACCGGCTCTAACGGCCTCTAGAGCGCGACGACAAACTCTGCTTCCGTCTTGGCGGTGATCTCATCCAGCGACACGCCGGTGGCCAGCGCGGTCAGGCGCATGCCGCCGACCTTGCGGTCGATCTCGAAGACGCCCAGATCGGTAATCAGCAGGTCGACAACGCCTGCGCCCGTCAGGGGCAGGTTGCAGCGCTTCAAGACCTTGGGTGCGCCGGTCTTTTCGCAATGGTCCATCACCACGACCACGCGGCGCACGCCTGCGACCAGATCCATGGCACCGCCCATGCCCTTGACCATCTTTCCGGGCACCATCCAGTTGGCCAGATCGCCATTTTCGGCCACCTGCATCCCACCGAGGATCGACAGGTTGATATGGCCGCCTCGGATCATGGCGAAACTGTCTGAGGATGAGAAATAGGACGACTGGGCCAGTTCAGTGATGGTCTGTTTCCCAGCATTGATCAGGTCCGCATCGGCCTCGCCCTCAAAGGGGAAGGGACCCATACCGAGCATGCCATTCTCGCTTTGCAGCGTGACGCTCATGCCGTCTGGAATATAGTTGGCCACAAGGGTGGGGATGCCAATGCCCAGATTGACGTAGAAACCGTCTTGGAGTTCGAGCGCTGCACGGGCAGCCATATCTTCGCGGGTCCAGGCCATTAGACGGCTTCCTTTCCAGGGGCGGTGTCGCGCGGACGGGTCGTGACCCGCTCAATGCGCTTTTCAAACCGGGCACCAGCAATGATCCGATCGACATAGATACCGGGTGTGTGGATATGGTCAGGGTCAAGCTGTCCCGACTCGACCAGATGCTCGACCTCGACGACGCAGGCCTTGCCCGCTGTGGCCATCATTGGGTTGAAGTTTCGGGCGGTCTTTCGATAGATCAGGTTGCCCTCGGTATCGCCCTTCCAGGCCTTGATGATCGATAGGTCGGCCACCAGGCCGCGCTCCATCACATAGTCATCCCCGTCGAAATTGCGGATCTCCTTGCCTTCCGACACCAGCGTGCCGACGCCGGTCTTGGTGAAGAAGGCTGGGATGCCCGCGCCGCCCGCACGGATGCGCTCGGCCAAGGTGCCTTGCGGGTTAAATTCCAGTTCCAACTCACCGGACAGGTAAAGCTTTTCGAACAGCTTGTTCTCACCGACATAGGAGCTGATCATCTTCTTGATCTGACCGCTCTCTAAAAGGATGCCGAGACCAAAGCCATCAATGCCGCAATTGTTGGATATAACCGTCAGGTCGCGAACCCCGGCCAGCCTCATGGCGGCGATGAGATTTTCCGGAATGCCGCAGAGGCCAAAGCCACCGGCCATCACCGTCATGCCGTCAAACAGCAGGCCCGCGAGCGCCGCTTCGGCATCGGCGTGAACTTTCTGAACCATGATCGCTTCCTATCGGATTGTGAGCTGGTCTTTAGGCCATATCGGCGTCTTGGGCCACTGGCGAGCCAGACCTTTGGCTTTGAAACGCCCGCGACGAAGTTGCTGGTTTTCGCAGCATCTTGGGACCCTATGCGAGGCGATGCGAGCCGCTATGATAGGGCCGTTACCCTGATTTGGTTAGGAGCCTTGCTGTGTCATCCCTCGTCGCATCCGACTGCGCCATCACGCCCGTGTCCCTGACCCTGTTTGATCAAGATTTTGCGGCCTTTTCGAACGCTCTGGGCCAGTCCTTTGCGCGCTATGGCTTTGCCGTGGTCAGTGATCATGACCTGTCGCCCGAGCTGGTCGAGGGGGCTCTTGCGCGCACCAAGGCCTTCTTTGCCTTGCCGACGCCGGTTAAGGCGGCCTATCGCCTGCCCAGCGGCGGTGGCGCGCGCGGCTACACGCCCTTTGGTATCGAAACCGCCAAGGGGGCTAGCCATGTCGATCTAAAAGAGTTTTGGCACATGGGCCGGGATCTGCCCGAAGGCCATCCTTTTGGTCATTATATGCCCGCCAATCTCTGGCCCAGCGAGATCGAGGGCTTTGAGACCTATGTCGGCGGGCTCTATCGCGCTTTGGATGATTTGGGCCGCAAGCTGCTCAGCGCCATTGCGCACCATCTGGGCCTTGAGCGCGATTTTTTTGATGACAAGGTTGATCTGGGCAACAGCGTTTTGCGGCTCTTGCACTATCCGCCGGTTCCGGCCGATGCCGAAGGTGTCCGCGCCGGTGCTCATGAGGACATCAATGTCATCACCCTGCTCTTGGGGGCCGAGGAGGCAGGGCTAGAGGTGCTCGACCGGGACGGCCAGTGGCTGCCCATCGCGCCGCCGCCTGGGGCTGTGGTCTGCAATATTGGCGATATGCTGCAGCGCCTGACCAATCAGGCCCTGCCGTCGACGACCCACCGGGTGGTCAATCCTCCGCCGGAGCGGCGCGGGGTTTCGCGCTATTCGACGCCGTTTTTCCTACATTTCGAGCCGGACTATCTGATCCAGACCCTGCCGTCCTGTGTCAGCGCTGAAAACCCCAACCATTATGAGCCCATAACGGCCGAGGATTTTCTTCAAGAGCGCCTGAGAGAGATCAAGCTGGCCTAACCTACCAGCCGCAGGTCTCGCCCCGGTTCTGTTCGGTTAGCCAAGCATCCAGAGGCTTGAAATATTCGGTCATGGCGCTGGCGTCGGTCTGACGCTGACCGGTAAAGGCCTGAAGGGCATCGGGCCAAGGTTTGGATTGGCCCATTTCAAGCATGGCGTTGAACTTCTTGCCGATCTTTTGGTCGCCATAGATCGAGCAGCGATGGAGTGGACCGGTTACGCCTGCCTGCTGACAGGCGGCGCGGTGGAACTGGAACTGGTAAATCCGGGCGAGGAAGTAGCGCATATAGGGCGTGTTGCCGGGCACATGATATTTGGCTCCGGGGTCAAAGGCATCGGCTGGGCGGGCGCTGGGCGGCACCAGACCCTGATATTGCTTCACCAGCGCCCACCAGGCGTCGTTATAGCCCTCGGGCTTGACCTCACCGGAAAAGACTTCCCAACGCCATTTGTCGACCAAGAGGCCAAAGGGCAGGAAGGCAATCTTGTCCATCGCCGTCTTGAGCAGGAACGGAATATCTTCCTCCGCACCCGGCACCGTTTCGAGCAGGCCGATCTGCTTGAGGTAGGTTGGAGTCAAGGCCGACAGGGCCGCGAAATCCCCGATAGCCTCGTGGAAACCGTCATTGGCCCCGCTCTTGAACAGGAAGGGCTGGTCCTGATAGGCGCGCTGGTAATAGTTGTGACCCAGCTCGTGATGGATGGTGACAAAGTCTTCAGCCGTCACCTGGGTGCACATCTTGATGCGAACGTCCGAGCGGTCATCCACATCCCACGCCGAAGCGTGACAGACCACCTCGCGGTCACGCGGCCTCGTGATCTGTGAGCGCTCCCAGAAGGTTTGGGGCAGGGGGGCCATGCCGATGGAGGAGTAGAAACCCTCTCCGGTCTTGACCATCTTGATGGGGTCATAGCCGTGGCTGACCAAAAGATGGTCTAGGCTATAGCTTGACGCCTGGGTTTTGGGGGCAACCACATCATAGATATTGCCCCATTCCTGAGCCCACATATTGCCCAGAAGGTCGGCCCGGATCGGGCCGGTGCGGGGCTGGACCGCTGAGCCGTAGCGGTCATTTAGCCGTCCGCGCACATAGCAGTGCAGGTTCTTATAGAAGGGCTCGACCTGTTTCCACAGCCGGTCGGTTTCCGCCGCAAAGGCCTTGGGGTCCATATCATAGCCGCTGCGCCACAGGGCACCGGTGTCCGGATAGCCAAGGCTGCGCGAGCCCTCATTGGCCATGGAGACCAGTTCAGCATAGTCGGCCTTCATGGGCGGCGAGATGGTGCGCCAGCCTTCCCAAACCGCCTTGGTCTCGTTCGGGTCGCGCGAGGTGGCCAAGATATTTTCCGCATCGTTCAGCGTCAGGCTCTTGCCCTGATAGGTGAATTTGCCGGTCGAATAGGTCGAGTCCAGCTTGGAGGCGAGGGTCGCCAGACGGTCGGCGGCACCGGGCCGGTTGGGGGCAGGCAGGACCAGCGAGCGCTTCAGAAGGTCCAGCTTGCGCCGGGTGACAGCGTCTAGCTTAACCCCATTATAGCGCGCCGCCTGCATGGCCAGCCGCGTGGCCATCTCATTCTGTTCGGCCCCAGCCTTGGCTTCGAGCCACTGCGTATCCTCGGTAATATAGGTCGCCCGCACCCAGGAGGCCTTGGCGGCATAGACATTGGCCTTGGCCAGATCGGCCTCAGCCTTGGTGACAAAGGCGATGGCCTCTGCCGCCGTGGGCCTAGAGGAGGCAGCGGCATGCGCGGTGCCGTAGGTGGTCACGGTTAGGGCGGCGGCCGCCACCCGTGCCAGAAGCTTCATCTTCATCCTGTGTCCTTAGGGTCAGATCTTTGGGCGCAGCCGAGGTCATTGCATCGCCAATGTTGAGGATATGGGAAGCCGGGGCATGAAGTGAGTCAAGGCCTCAGTTGCGCGGCATGGATGTGCCCCTATGAGAGGCAGGCCGCGAGGCCCTCATTTCGAATGGTTCCGACAGCCCCGCCGATGCGGCGGCTTCGCTTTTGCACATAGGGGCCCGGCTTGGTGGCGCGCCATTTTAGCGGGCTCGGCAGGATGGCGGTTAGGCGCGAGGATTCAAACCGGGTCAGGTGGCTGGCGCTCTTGTGGAAATAATGTTGGGCAGCGGCCTCCGCGCCATAGATGCCGGGTCCCCACTCAATGACATTGAGATAGACCTCCATGATCCGTTTCTTGCCCCACAGAGTCTCGATCAGGACTGTGAAATAGGCCTCTAGACCCTTGCGGACATAGGATCGGTCTGGCCACAGAAAGACATTCTTGGCGGTCTGCTGACTGATGGTCGAGCCACCTCTGATCTTGCCGGGGCGCCGGTCATTATGGATCATGGCCTGCTCAAGGGCGTTGAAGTCAAAGCCATAGTGTTCACAAAAGCGGGCATCTTCGGCGGCCATCGCGGCCTGAGGCAGGGCGCGGGAAATCTGGTCCAGATCCCGCCAGCGATAGTCTAGCCCCTTACCCTCAAGACTGCGTTGCACCATTAGGACGGTGATGGGCGGCGGCACGAACCGATAGATCAGGGTTAGGGTCACGGGTAGGGCCACCCCGACGATCAAGAGGATCATCATCAGGCGACGGATCCAGCCGCGCGGCTGAGTGCGAACGCTGCGGGGCTTTGAGGTCGAACGTGGTTTAGATTTAGATTTCTTCGGCACACGCACCCCCTTGCCTTGACCCTGCGGCGGGATGCTAACTGCGTCCCATCCTATTGTCGCCCCTAACATGGCCCCCACCTGTCCCGTAAGGTCCGATCATGAATGTCAGTGAAGCCGTCGAACAGCGCATCTCGATCCGCGCCTTTAAGCCCGACCCGGTGCCGGGCGATCTGGTGCGCGACCTTCTGGGCCGAGCCCTGCGCGCACCCTCCGGCGGCAACCTGCAGCCTTGGCGGATCTATGCCTTGGCCGGTGAGGAATTGGCCCGGTTTAAGGCCCTAATTGTTGAAAAACAGGCGGCCAATCCGGGGGCTGAACCCACCCAATATCCAATCTACCCCGACAATCTGTGGGACCCTTACCGGACCCGGCGGTTCGAGTGTGGCGAAGATCTCTATGCCTCAATCAATGTGGCCCGTGAAAACAAGCTCGGACGCCTGATGCAGATGGCCAAGAACTATGAGTTCTTTGGCGCGCCGGTGGGCCTGTTCTTCTGTATCGACCGCAATCTGGGCTCCGCCCAATGGTCTGACATGGGCATGTTGATGCAGACCGTCATGTTGCTGGCCAAGGAGCGCGGGCTCGACACCTGCGCCCAGGAGGCTTGGGCGCGCTGGGGCCAGACCATTGCAGACTTTCTCGATCTGCCGCCTGAGATGATGATGTTCTCGGGCATGGCGCTGGGCTATCGCGACGAGACTGCCCCGATCAATGGCTGGCGCACCCGCCGAGACGGGCTGGATATAGTCGCCGATCTGCGTGGTTTTGACTGATCTGGTCTTAAGGATAGAGGGCGGGGATGGCGAAGGTTCCGGCCTGACCATCCTCGTCGCCCCAGACGAGGCGGTCACCGCGGCTATTGACGCTGAGGGCGCTGATGGCCGCGCCCTTTTCGGCCTTGAGGGTCTCGATCTTCTGGGACCTTAGATCGCAGACCCAAACCCGCCCATCATCAAGACCGGCGGCCAGCACATTATGGTTCAGCGCGCCGGAGACCTGGGTCACCAGAGCGGCCTGATCATAGCCGACCTCCGCGGCCTCCTTGCCCATCGGGCCATTGGCGCCGACAAAGGGCCAGGCCACCACGCCATTAGAGCCTGACGTCGCCAGAATTAACCCCTTGGCCAAGAAGGATAGGCTCTTGATCTTGGCGGGATAGCCGCCCATGCGCATGTCCTTGCTATCCGATAGACGCCAGCCATGGAGTTGGTTCTCCTGCATGGTCGAGAGCACGAACTTGCCATCCGGACTAAAGCAGACCCCCACATGACTACCGGCCCATTTCAGAAACTGCGGCTTCTGATCGGCGATCCGCGCATACCACAGGGCCACGCCGCCATAGGTCGCGGCAGCCAAGCGTCGGCCCTTGGGATCAAAGCTGATGGCGGCGACGGAGCGCTCATGAACAAAGCTGCGCGCAAAGCTGGCATCCCTAGCGTCCAGCACGATCAACGTCTTGCCTGTGGCATAGGCGATCAGACCGGTGACGGCGCTGGTCGCGAGGCTATCGACCCAGCGACCCTTGGCATCGGCCAGGGTCTGGCAGGTCAGGCCGTCGCCCTCGCGCCGCGTCCAAACCAGCTTGCCATCATCTCCGCCGGTGATCAGCCCCTCACCGGAAGGGTGTGGGGCGGCACAGAGCACGGCACCGTCATGGGCCTGAACAGACGGCGCTGTTGGCTTGGTCCCGTCATCGAGACGGACCGTTCCATCTCCGAGGGCGAAGAAGGCGTCGGCCCCGCAAAAGAGGGCGGCAGTGACATAGGCGTCGAACATCTGGCTCATATATGGGCAATAACCCGACGGGGCCCGGTTTGCCCAGCCAACTTTGAGAGACAAATGAGAATCTGTGAGGAAGAATCGCTGCGCTGTCTTGCTCCTGTGACGTTTCTCTGATTTTAGTTTGACCCGACCCCTGCTTAGCGGGGGCTGCAACGAGATTCGGTCGCGCCAAGTGAGGCGACCCAGTAGGGAATGAGATATGGCGGGCAAGATTTCCGGCGCTTCAGGCGATAAGTTCGACCTCGGTCAGAACTCTGACATTAACGTGACCCCGCTGGTGGACGTCATGCTCGTGCTCCTCATCATCTTCATGGTGTCGGCACCGATGGCGACTGTGGCGATCAAGGTTGACCTTCCCCCGGCGCAAGCCCCGAAGGACAAGCCCAAGAAGGAACCGACCTTCATTTCGATCCAGAGCGATGGCGGCATCTATATTGTCGACAAGCCAACCTCGCGCCAAACCTTGGCGGCTGATCTGACCAAGCGCTTCGACGTGGCCAAGCCAACCGAAGAGACCGTCATGATCCGCGCTGATAAGGAAGTCCGTTACGAGGACTTTATGGGCGTGGTGAACCAGCTCCAGACCGATGGTTTCTTCAAGGTCGGCCTGATCAACGAAGACCTCAGCTAGTCTGATTTAATCTTTCCGCTTCGGCGGGACGCAGTCCCCGTGGTCTTGATGACCCCGGGGACTTTTGCGTTTTAGGGGCTAGACGAGAACTGCCGTCAGTCTTTTGCCGTCATGGCCGGTGATGCGCATGGGCACGATCTGACCGAGAATTTGGCCAAGGTCAGCCTCGCCCTCAAAACGAATTTCGCTGAAATCATCGGCCCGTGCCGTACCGGCCCGCTCAACCAAACCAGAAAGAACCTGGCCGATCTGGGCCTCGAGGTGGCGGATCAGGGCCGCGTCCCCGGCGGCGCGCAGTCGCTCCGCCCGGCGCTTGATGAGGCCTCGGTCAAGCTGCGGCATCCGCGCGGCAGGGGTGCCGGGGCGGGGGCTGAAGGGAAAGACGTGCAGGAAGGCAAGGCCCGTCTCTTCAACCAAAGCCACAGTATTGTCGAACATCTCGTCCGTCTCGGTGGGAAAGCCCGCGATCAGGTCGGCTCCAAAGGCAATATCGGGCCGCACGGCGCGCACGCTGGCAACCAGATCCAGCGCCTGCTGGCGCGAGTGCCGCCGCTTCATGCGCTTGAGGATCATATCGTCCCCCGCCTGCAGGGACAGGTGCAGATAGGGCATCAGGCGCGGCTCCTTGCCCAGACAGCGCAGAAGGTCGGGATCGATCTCAGCCGCGTCGATGGAGGAGAGGCGAAGGCGCGGCAGGTCGGGCACCAGCTTCAAGATGCGGGCCACCAACTGGCCAAGGGTGGGCTGGCCGGGCAGGTCGCTGCCCCATGAGGTGACATCGACGCCGGTTAGGACCACTTCGCGATAGCCCTCGGCGGTCAGGCGGCGGATCTGTTCGACCACCTCGCCTGCAGGGGCCGAGCGCGAATTGCCTCGGCCAAAGGGGATGATGCAGAAGGTGCAGCGATGGTCGCAGCCATTTTGCACCTCGACATAGGCCCGCGCCCGCTCCTTAAGCCCGTCGATCAGGTGGCCCGCCGTCTCGCGCACTGACATGATGTCATTGACCCGCACGCGCGGGGCGTCGGGGGCGGCGATGGCATAGGCCCCGGCTTGGGTCTTCTCAGCATTACCGAGCACGAGGTCGATTTCGTCCATCGCCCCAAAGGCGGCGGGGTCGATCTGGGCGGCGCAGCCTGTGACGATCAGGCGGGCCTCTGGCCGCTCACGGCGCATCTTGCGAATGGCTTGGCGCGCTTGGCGGACGGCCTCGCCGGTCACTGCGCAGGTGTTGAAGATCACCGCATCGCTCAGCCCGTCCTCCGCCGCCCGCTTGCGGATCACTTCGGATTCGTAGGCATTGAGGCGGCAGCCAAAGGTCACCACCTCGACACCTTTGTCCTCAGAGAGAGTGGGGGCGAGGGGCTGGCTCACGGCAGTTGGCCCTCATAGTCAAGGGCCACAGCACCGGTCATCAGCACATGGTCGTCACTGGCCCGCCAAGCAATGTGAAGCTCGCCGCCGTCGAGCACGAGCGTGGCTTCCCGGCCCGTCAGGCCTCGGCGGTGGGCGGCGACCAGCGCCGCGCAGGCTCCGGTGCCGCAGGCCTTGGTCAGGCCAGCGCCCCGTTCCCAGACCTGAAGGCGGATGCGGTCGGGGCTAAGGATCTGGGCAAAGCCGACATTGACCCCTTCTGGAAACAGAAAATGGTGCTCAATCATCGGGCCGACCTCGCGCACGGGAGCGGTTTCAATGTCGGGGACAAAGAACACCACATGCGGGTTACCCATATTGACGCAGCCTGGTGTGTGCAGGATCGGCGCGTCTATGGGGCCGACCTGAAGCTCGATACCGGTCGTATCCATCTCTTGCGAGAGAGGGATCTGGGTCCAGTCCAGACGCGGCGCGCCCATATCAACCGTCACACCGGTTTGACCGGCTGAGGGGCGGCTTGCGCCTAAGAGCCCGGCGGCGGTTTCGATGGTGGCGCTGGCCGCGCCGGTTTCATCCAAGAGCAACTGGCCCACACAGCGGGTGGCATTGCCGCAGGCCTGAACTTCGGTGCCATCGGCATTCCAGATGCGCATGAACAGGTCGGCGCGGCTGGAGGGCTCTAGAACAATGAACTGATCGCAGCCGATAGCGCCATCGCCGCGCGCGGACAGGGCCCGGACCTGATCAGGGGTCGGGCGATAGGGGCTGCGGCGGGCATCGACGACGATGAAGTCGTTACCAAGACCGTTCATCTTGAGAAACCGGTGGGTCATGGTTCCCATATAGGCTAACGGCGCACGGGATGCACCTGTCGTGCGGCGGATCCGTCAAGGTCTCTTGCCGCTGTGGAACAATGATCTAGGGTTAGGGCCTAACGATCCCTGCCCATGACGACCGAGACGCCGTGACCCATTCTGCTCTGCCTCGCACCCTTGCCGCCCTGACCTTCATCGCCGTGACAGGTCTTTGCGCCTCCAGTTTCGCCCAATCCTCCTCCTCGACCCCTAAGGCCCCTTCCATGACCCAGCAGACCGCCGACCCCTTTCAGTGGCTGGAAGAGGTGGAGGGCAAGCGCGCCCTAGATTGGGTGGGGACGGAAAATAAGCGCAGCCTTGACCTGCTGCAGGCCGATCCACGCTTTGCCCGCCTCAATGAACAGGCCCTGACCATCGTCAATGCCACCGACCGGGTGCCGATGCCGTCGTTCCGCGCCGGAGCGATCGACAATTTCTGGCAGGATCAGGTGGCGGTGCGCGGCCTGTGGCGGCGAACCAGCCTTGAAAGCTACCGAAGTGCCAATCCGGCTTGGGACACGGTTCTCGATATTGACGCTCTGGCCAAGGCCGAGGGCGCCAACTGGGTCTATAAGGGCGCGAATTGTCTGGCCCCCGAAGAGCGGCTCTGTCTGGTTTCCCTGTCCGACGGTGGCAAGGATGCGGTCGAGGTGCGCGAGTTCGACGCCAAGGCCAAGTCCTTTGTTGCCGGTGGTTTCCATCTGCCAGCGGGCAAACAACAGGCCGCTTGGATTGATCAGGACACCTTGCTGGTTGGCCGTGAATGGACGGCGGGCAATGTCACCGAGTCCGGCTATCCCTACACCATCAAGCGCCTGAAGCGCGGCCAAGCCCTGTCTGAGGCGACCGAGGTCTTTTCGGGGACCAAGACCGATGTTGGCGTTTGGCCGGGGGTCATTCGCGATGCAGAGGGCCGCCATGTGGCCGACTATATCACCCGCGCCGTCGGCTTCTTTGACAGTGAATATTACATCCTGACGGCCAAGGGCCCCGTGCGCCTGCTGGTTCCAACCCAATCCAGCTTCCAAGCCTATCTGGACGGTCAGGCGGTCTTTACGTTGGAAGAGGCTTGGACGCCCAAGGCCGGTGGTCAGACCTTTGCGCAGGGCAGCCTGATTAGCTTTGATCTGGCCAAGGCCATTGCCGATCCCGCTTCGATCGAGCCCAGCCTGATCTTCGCGCCCAATGAGCGCCAATCGATCGATGGGGTCGGATCGACCAAGTCCCGTCTGGTCTTTACCCTGACCACCAATGTCGTCGGCCAAATCATGAGCTACGGCCATGGCCCCAAGGGTTGGACCGGCAAGAGCCTTGACCTGCCCGCTCCGGCGACCTTGGGCGTGGTCACGGCCAGCGACCGGGATGATCAACTCTTTGTCTCGGCCACCAGCTTCCTGATGCCCACCACCTTGTGGCTGGCCGATGCCGCCTCGGGCCTGACCCATGAGGCCAAGTCTGCTCCGGCGCGGTTCGACGCTAGCGGTCTGGTCACCGAACAGTTCGAGGCCACCTCCAAGGACGGCACCAAGGTTCCCTATTTCGTCGTGCGCCGCAAAGATCTGGCCTTCGACGGAAAGGCCCCGACCCTGCTCTATGCCTATGGCGGCTTTCAAATCTCCATGACCCCGGCCTATTCGGGCCTAACGGGGAAGCTTTGGCTCGAGCGCGGCGGGGTCTATGTGCTGGCCAATATCCGCGGCGGCGGTGAATTTGGACCGGCTTGGCACCAGGC
>CANCJE010000042.1 GCA_947378235.1 Caulobacteraceae bacterium
CCCAAGCCGCCAATGGCCGGATTGCAGGACATTTCTCCTAAGGTCTCTAGCCGGTGGGTCAAAAGCAGGGTCTTGGCCCCAAAGCGCGCCGCAGCCGCTGCGGCCTCACAGCCCGCATGGCCACCGCCGATGACGATGACGTCCCAGGCAGCTGTCGGCAGAGGGGGCTGAATGGCGCTCACGGGTTTGATCATGTGGGGCAGGGCGGGCCAATGTGCCGCTGAGCGCCTTATAGGCCAACCACCGCTTGGCGTCGAGATGAGTCAGGGGCCATGCGGGGCGGAGGGCGGTGTTCCACGTGAAACATCACCCATCAATCACCGCGGCGGCGGCCTATGTTTCACGTGAAACAGTTCACTTGCCGATGCAGAAGGTGGAAAAGACAGCTCCCAAAACATCCTCAGGATCGATCTTGCCCGTCACACGCTCGAGCGCCCGCGCTGCCAAACGCACATCCTCTGCGGCCAGTTCGGAGCCGAGGGCGAGAACCCCTAGGGCGCGCTCTATATGACCGGCGGCTTCGGACAGGTGGACCGCATGCCGTCGCCGGGTCGCCGCCGGAAAGTCCGCACCCGACAGGGCTGCCGTGACGCGGTCGGTTAGATCAAGCCGGACGGCGTCAGCGCCATCCCGAGACAGGCTCAGAACCTGAAGCGCCAACCCGTGCGCTCGCGCCCAAGCCTCAGCGGCGACACCGTCAGCCGATAGGCCAAGGTCGGACTTATTGATCAGACAGACATCGCCAGGACCGACGAGGTCCTTGGCCAAGGCCCAATCACCCGATGTTGCGGCTCCATCAACCAGCCAGAGCCGAAGGGCTGCATCTTGCGCCCAAGCTTGGGCCCGCCGCACCCCCTCCTGCTCGATCAAGTCGTCGCTCTGGCGAATACCCGCCGTATCGGCGAGCAAGAGCTTGAAGCCCGCCAGGACCAACGGCGCTTCGATAATATCGCGTGTCGTTCCAGCAATATCGGTGACGATGGCGGCGTCGCGGCCCAAAAGCCCGTTGATGAGGCTCGACTTACCCGCATTGGGCGCGCCAATGACGGCGACGCGATAGCCATCCCTGATCCGCTCGCCCCGCTTGCCATCATCCAAAGCGACGCGGACTTCTAAGAGCAGACGTTCAAGCGGCGGACGCGCCATGTTGGCCACGGCCTCCGGGACCTCCTCGTCTGGAAAATCAATCCCAGCCTCAATCATCGCCAAGGCACCGAGCAACTGATCTCGCCACCCGCCATAGCGCTGAGACAGGCCTCCGGAGAGCTGATCCAGCGCCTGCTGTCTTTGCGCCGCCGTCTCAGCATCGACCAGATCGGCGACGGCCTCGGCCTGTGCCAAGTCCATACGTTGGTTTTGAAAGGCGCGGCGGGTAAATTCGCCAGGCTCAGCCATCCGCAAACCGAGCTGGCCCAGCCCGTCCAAAACGCCCTCGACCACCGCAATGCCGCCATGAAGATGAAGCTCGGCGGAGTCCTCACCCGTATAGCTGGCCGGGCCGGGGAACCACAGCACCAGACCGTCGTCTAAGACGCCTCCGGTCACCGGGTCCCTCAATCTCCGCAGGCTCGCGCGTCGGGGCTCGGGCAAGGTACCGATCAGTTGGCGCAGGGCGTCGCTGGTGTGCGGTCCCGATAGGCGCACAACGGCGACCGCTGAGCGGCCAGGGGCCGTTGCCGGTGCATAGATTGTGTCGGTCATTCGCTTCGGTTTAGGGTTTGCTGCCGGTCATGGTCGAGGTCGCGGCGGCGGTCATGAGCTTTCGAAACTGCTCTGTTGCCTGGCCACCGAAGGCCATCCAGTTCTTCATCAACTCATCGGGTTGAAGCAGGGCCATATTGGTGTCCATCCGGTTCTTCATCTCTTGCACCAAATGGTCATTTAAAACGCTAACGTCCGGAAGCCCTAGAAAGGTCCGCGCCTCGAGCGGGGTGCAATCAATCTCGATGGTCATCTTCATGGCAATGTGCCTCCTCACAGTGGCTGGCCCACAACCCTGTCATGCGCCTATTAAGATTTGATAGCCATTGAACCGCAAGACCCTTGGCCTAATCGCCGCGAGGCCTCTATCTTGAACCCAACCCTAGTCCCAACCGACACCTTGGAGACCCGACCATGTCTGGCACAATGACCACTATCACCACCAAAGACGGAACCTTCAGTGCCTATGTGGCCAGACCTGCCGCCGCTAAGGCCCCAGCCATAGTCGTCATCCAAGAAATCTTTGGCGTCAATGCGGTGATGCGGGCCATTGCCGATGATCTTGCCGCCCAAGGCTATTTGGCCATCTGTCCTGACCTGTTCTGGCGCATAGAGCCGGGCATCGACATTACCGACCAGTCGGAAGCCGAATGGGCCAAGGCCTTTGAACTCTATACCGCCTTTGATGTCGATAGGGGGGTCGAGGACATTGCCGCCACCCTCGCCACCATTCGCGCCGATGAGGGCTGTAATGGGAAGGTTGGCTCTGTCGGTTTTTGCCTCGGCGGGCTCCTATCATTCTTGACCGCGACCCGCACCGATATTGATGCCTCCGTCTGTTTCTATGGCGTTGGCATTGAAAACAAGGTGGACGAAGCCAAGGCCCTCAAGCGCCCGGTGATGTTGCACGTGGCAGAGGAGGACCAGTTCGTGCCCAAGGCCGCGCAGGCGACCCTGACCGAGGCCCTGTTTGGCAACCGGCTTGTCACCCTTCATAGCTATGCGGGCCGCGATCACGCCTTTGCGCGCAAGGGCGGTGAACATTATGACGCCGCCGACGCCGCCTTGGCCGAGCAGCGCAGCTTGGCCTTCTTTGCTGCCAACCTTTAACCCTGAGACCGGAGACCCACACCATGCTCGCCATTCAAGCGATCCAGGCCGGGGGACCAGAGGTTCTCACGGCCATCGACCTTCCCGAGCCCATGCCAGGGCCCGGCCAGATCCGCATCCGCCACGAAGCCATTGGCCTAAACTTTATCGACATCTATCAGCGCAGCGGCCTCTATCCGATCCCCTTTCCCACCGTTCTCGGTCTCGAAGGTGCTGGGCTTGTTGATGCGGTCGGCGAGGGCGTAACCCGCTTTGCCGTGGGTGACCGGGCCGCCTATGGCAGCGGACCCCTCGGGGCCTATTCAGAGGTTCATGTCACCGCCGCCAATCGCGCCGTTAAGGTGCCTGAGGGCGTTAGCCTCAAAGAGGCTGCGGCTGCTATGCTTAAGGGGATGACGGCGGAGTTCCTCCTACGTCGCTGTTTCCCGGTCAAGGCTGGGGATATGATCCTGATCCATGCTGCGGCGGGTGGGGTCGGGTCGATCATGACACAATGGGCCAGGGCCCTGGGCGCCATCGTCATTGGCACAGCCGGGTCGCAGGCCAAGGCCGATCTGGCCATGGCTCAGGGCTGTCATCACGTGATCCAGTATCGCACAGAAGATGTCGCGGCACGCGTGCGCGAAATCACCAAGGGGCAGGGGGTGGTGGTCGCCTACGACTCCGTCGGAGCCGACACTTTTGAAGCGACGCTCGCCAGCCTTAGCCGTAGGGGCCTGTTTGTCAGCTTCGGTAATGCGTCAGGGCCTGTGCCGCCCTTTGCGCCCGCACGGCTAGCCTCAGCGGGGTCCCTCTTCTTCACCCGCCCAACCCTGTTTGACTATATTGCCACGACCGAGGATCTCGATGAGAGCGCCAGCGCTCTGTTTGCAGTCATCGGCTCAGGTGCGGTCAAGATTCAGATTGGGGCGGAATATGCGCTCAAGGATACCCGCGCCGCGCACGAGGCCTTGGCGGGACGCGAAACCATCGGCGCGACCCTGCTAATTCCTTGATAAATATCTGTTTTTACTGCGGTGAAAGGGCGGCCTCGAGATCTCGGAGCCGCCCTTTTTCTTAGGTGTTCATCGACTGGAAGAAGTCGGCATTGTTTTTGGTCTGACGCATCTTGTCGAGCAGGAACTCGATGGCATCCTGCGGACCCATCGGGTTGAGAATGCGGCGCAGCACATAGGTCTTTTGCAGCACATCCTTTGGCGTGATGAGGTCTTCCTTGCGGGTGCCTGACTTCAAAATGTCGATGGCGGGGAAGACTCGCTTATCGGCAACCTTACGGTCAAGAATGATTTCCGAGTTACCGGTTCCCTTGAACTCTTCGAAGATGACCTCGTCCATGCGGCTGCCCGTATCGATCAGGGCGGTCGCGATAATGGTCAAGGACCCGCCCTCTTCGATATTTCGCGCGGCACCAAAGAAGCGCTTGGGCCGTTGCAGGGCGTTGGCGTCAACACCGCCGGTCAGGACCTTACCGGAGGACGGCACCACTGTATTATAGGCGCGGCCAAGACGGGTCACGGAGTCGAGCAGGATAATCACATCACGCTTGTGCTCGACCAGACGCTTGGCCTTTTCAATGACCATCTCGGCGACCTGAACGTGACGGGTTGCGGGCTCGTCGAAGGTTGAGGAGATGACCTCACCCTTCACGGTGCGCTGCATGTCCGTCACTTCTTCGGGACGCTCATCGATCAAAAGCACAATGAGATAACATTCTGGGTGGTTGGCAGCGATCGACTTGGCGATGTTCTGCAACATCACGGTTTTACCCACGCGAGGCGGGGCGACGATCAAACAGCGCTGGCCCTTACCCAAGGGCGCGACAATGTCGATCACGCGGCCGGACCGGTCTTTCAGGGTTGGATCCTGAATTTCCATGGTCAGGCGCTCGTCAGGATAGAGCGGTGTTAGATTATCGAAGTGAACCTTGTGACGAACATTTTCGGGATTCTCGAAATTGATCGAGTCGACCTTTAAGAGGGCAAAATAACGCTCGCCTTCGCGCGGCGCGCGGATCGGCCCCTCGACGCTGTCGCCGGTACGAAGACCAAACTTGCGGATCTGAGAGGGCGAAACATAGATATCGTCGGGGCCAGGCAAATAGTTGGCTTCTGGAGACCGCAGGAAACCAAACCCGTCCTGCACGACCTCCATCACCCCGCCGCCCGAAATTTCAACACCCTCTTCGGCGACAGCCTTGAGGATCCCGAACATCATATCCTGCTTGCGCATGGAGTTGGCGTTCTCAATCTCCATGGCTTCAGCCAGGGCCAGCAGGTCGCTGGGTGACTTGAGCTTCAGCTCCATCAGCGACATCCGCGTAATGCCCATCTGGGCCACTGCAGAGGCTGCGTCACCCCCCGTGGGCTCCAGATCACCCTCCACCGAGGGGCTATCGGTCGCCGTGGTATCGATCAGTTGGTCGGCATCGGTATCGTGCATCGGTTCGTCTTGCATTTAAGGTCTCAGGTCATTTTGGCTGCAATCAAACAGCCACGCGCGTCTATATCCCCGACATTCAGGGTTTAAGACCAGTGATGTGCGCCAATCGGCGCGAAGGGAAAACCGATAGACCTTGATGCGATCCGGATGCGGACCGGCGGTAAGGTGTCGGCGAGAGGCGGGAACGTGGCGCACCACGTCTGTGACTAGCCGAACCACATAAGGCTGATCAGGTCAAGACAATGCCAAATCCGCCTCTGTGGCTTGACTTCAAAATTGCGTAAATTCCGTAGTCACGGCAATGACCATAATGATCGCCGCGATGAAGGGTAGCTCATTGGTCATGCGCCAAAACTTGCCCGTACGCTGGTTGGTGCCATTTTCAAATCGGCGGCGCGCCCCCGCCAGAAAGCCATGCCATCCTGCCAGAAAGACCACTCCGGACAGTTTGGTGATCATCCAAGGCTGAGCCAAAAAGCCCCATCCCCGGATCTCGCTATCGGCCCAAATCAGCAGGCCGCCAAAAAGGAAGGTCAAGACCATGGCCGGATTGATGATGATGCGCAAAAGCTTGCGCTCCATGACCTTAAAGGTCTCATCCATCTCCGATCCGGGCGTCGCGGCACTGTGATAGGCATAGAGCCGGGGCAGATAGAGCATTCCCGCCATCCAAGCGATCACGGCAATGATGTGTAGTCCACGAAATAGATCGTAATGTTGAGCCATCTGATCTTCCCTAGGATACCGATGCCCGACGTGGACATTTAACGTGTTTGGCGTTGCAGGACCAACCCGAGCAGGGCGCCGTGCCTGTACGGTTCAAACTGTCGACCGCGAGCTGAGCTAGGGACTCTATAAAGACCGGGTCCGTCCCAAGGGCTGGGACGCGAATATAGTGCGGACAGCCGAGATCTTGGGCCAGTTCGGCATATTCATGGTCCAGCTCAACCAGGGTCTCAATATGTTCAGACACAAAGGCGATGGGGGTAACGATCACGCCAAGACCCGCCTCAGCCGCAGCCGCAATCGCCTCTGGCGTGGTGGGGCCAATCCACTTCAGGGGCCCGACACGGCTCTGATAGCAGATCTGCCAATCCCAGCCCGTGCCGAGCCTGGCGGCAACAGCGGCAGCGGTGGCTTCTATTTGCGACTGATAGGGATCGCCTTGATCAATAATCTTCTCAGGCAGACCGTGGGCGGAAAAAAGTAGTCGCACCCCGTCCGGTGAGCCAGCGGCCTTAAAGGCCCGCTCAATGGCCTGAGCATGGGCCTCAACAACCCCGTCCAAGGTGGGGTAACAGCAGATCTCTCTGGCCTGACCGGAACCGCGATAGATCCGGTTCCACTCCGTCACAGACGACCCGGTCGTCGTGGTTGAAAATTGTGGATAGAGGGGCAGCAGAATGATTTCGTCTGGACCATAGGCCGCGACCTCCTTGGCCGCCTCATGGGTAAAGGGGTGCCAGTAGCGCATGGCGATGAACAGCTGAAGCTCAGCCCCATCGACCTTGCTCGACATGGCTAGACCCAGAGCCTCGGCCTGAGCCTTTGTTTGCGGCAAGATCGGCGAGCCACCGCCCATAATATTGTAGTTCGCCTGAGCAGACTTCTTGCGCAGGGTCGAGATCATGAAGGCGAGGGCCTGTCTGATCCCCGCTGGCGCGCCGATAATCGCCTTGTCCGCAAAGAGATTATAGAGGAAGGGCTGCACCGCCTTTGGCCCATCTGGTCCGCCCAGATTGAACAGGACGACGGCGATTTTCTTGGTCGGTTGATCCATGGTCACTCTAAAATCCCCAATCGACCATTAAGAGCCAACTACCCGCGCCAAGACCTGCTCGACATGGGCGATGGGCGTATCGGGCAAGATCCCGTGGCCAAGATTGAAGATATAGGGTCCGCCCGCCCATTGGACCAACATCTCTTCGACACGGCGATCGAGCGCTGCTCCGCCTGCCCGCAGCAATAGGGGATCAAGAGCGCCCTGGATCGCCGTGGTCTGCTGTAACTGACGCCCAAAGGCCCCCGAGGCCTGCACATCCATCGCTACAGCCTGAACAGGGACATTGGCCACATAGTTTGCGACCAAGGCCCCAGCACCCTTTGGAAATCCGATAAAGGGCGCGTCTATTCCAGCCGCCCGGACCTTTTCGATGATCCGCTTATGGGGGCCAATAACCAGCCGTTGGAAAAGATCCTCCGGCAGGTTTTCAGCCCAAGATTCAAAGAGCTTAAGAACCTGAGCTCCGGCCTTGGCCTGCATGATCAGATAGAGGGTGGTCGCCTCAACCAATATGTCGATCAACCCATCCAAGGCCTCAGCATGGGTATAGGCATAGGTCCTGGCACCTGTGCGGTCACTGGAACCGCCTTCGATCATATAGGTCGCAACCGTCCAGGGCGCGCCGGCAAAACCGATCAGGGCTCGTTCTGGCTCTAAGGCTGAGCGGACTAGGCTTAGGGTCTCGCCGACCGCCGATAACCGGCCCGTAGAGGCCTCGATCTGGTCGCGCATACTGTCCAATGGCGGCAGCGTGCCAAGCTTTGGCCCCTCTCCGACCTCAAAGCGAACATCCTGACCCAGCGCACCGGGTATCAACAAAATATCAGCGAAAACGATTGCCGCACTAAAGGGGAAGCGGCGCATGGGCTGCAAGGTCGCTTCAGCTGCCTTTTCGGGGTCCAGACAGAACGAGATAAAATCAGGTGCGGTCGCGCGCAGGGCTCGATATTCTGGCAAATATCTTCCGGCCTGGCGCATGAACCAGATGGGAGGTTTTGCCAAGGTTTGACCGGCCAGAACCTTCAGCAAGGCGGGCATGGATGAGCCGGTAGGTCCGGCCGTTGTCAGGGTTTGGGTCAGGGTCTGGTTCATGGCTCTCTTAAAGCCATTTCCTTAGCCATACTCAAGCCCACACCGACCCGAAGGCTTCTTCCTCTTCTTATTAAAAGAGAAATAGAAATATTTGGGGTGAAGGTAGGGCCATGGGACAGGCTGGAAATTGGCTTGGGGCCGGTCAAAACCCATAGGCCTATCCACGCCCCAGAAGCCCTTATCCCCCGACCCTTAGCCTTTGGGCAGGAGCCTGTGAAAACTGGGGATCGTTTGAATCTGATTGAAGAGATTAACAAAACCTTAACGCACCCATTTTGAGCGCGGGGATAATTTAGAACTTGTTAACCATAAATGACAGAGGCCATCTGGCCATGACATTTGATAGGGCATGGCGGGGGAAAAGGGGCGACAAAAAGAAGCGGTTTTCCCGAGATCTGCCGATGGACCACGGGCGGCCAAAAAGGCCCCCAAACCGGTCACTAACCAAGCCCTAGTGATTAAGGTTTCGTTAACCCTTTTTCCACAGATCAATCTTCTCAAACCAGGGTGCTTGCCGAAACATAGTCGTGAGGGCATGACTAGGGTCATGAGCCACACGCCGCGCATCGCCACCTATTTTCACGTCCACCTCGTGTCGGATTCGACCGGCGAGACCCTTAACGCTATGGCTAAGGCTGTCTGCGCCCGTTTTGACGACGTTATACCGATCGAGCACATCTATGCGTTGGTCCGATCACCGCGCCAGCTGGAGCGCGTCTTAAAGGAGATCGAGGCCTCACCCGGGATCGTCATCCACACCATCGTCGACAAGGGCCTAAGGGTGGCCTTGGAAGAGGGTTGCCGCGATATCGATATTGGCTGCATCGCAGCGCTCGATCCTTTGGTTTCGGCCTTAGCCCGTTATCTCGGCGCCTCATTGTCGACCCGCGTGGGCGCGCAGCACACGCTCGATCACGACTATTTCAATCGTATTGAGGCCCTGAACTATGCCATCGGCCATGATGATGGTCAGGGGACGCAACATTTAGAGTCCGCTGATGTGGTTTTGGTCGGGGTCAGTCGAACCTCTAAAACCCCCACCTCGATCTATCTGGCCCACCGTGGAATTAGAGCCGCGAATGTGCCTCTGGTGCCTGGGTCGGAGCCGCCACCCCATCTCTTCAACCTGAAAAAGGCGATGGTGGTGGGTCTCACTGTCTCGCCTGACCGACTGATCCAAATCCGCCGAAACCGCCTGTTAAGCTTGAAAGAGGATCGCGAAAGTACCTATGTCGACACCGAGTCTGTGCGCGACGAGATTGTTCGCGCGCGCCGGATGTTCGAAAAACACGGATGGCCGGTTATTGATGTCACCCGTCGCTCGGTCGAAGAGACCGCCGCAGCGGTAATGAACCTCCTCTCCGCCGCCAAAGCCGCAGCAGAGAGCCCGGCGTGAAGCCCGCCATCAGGCCTCAAAAGCAAGATGTGCCCGCCCTTATCTTGGCGTCAGGCTCGATGGCCCGGCGGCAGATCTTGACCGGCGCGGGCGTCCCCTTTGGGGTTGACCCGGCCGATATTGACGAAGAGGCCTTGAAACAGGACCTGTTGGCCAAGGGTCAGACGCCAAGGGTCATCGCCCAAGCCTTGGCTCAGGCCAAAGCGATAGCGCGATCAAGCCAGACGCCCGGTCTGGTCATAGGCGCTGATCAAACCCTGGACCTTGATGGGATCCTGTTTAACAAGGCCGCGACCATGGCTGAGGCTGAAGCCAGTCTTCGGCAATTGCGCGGCAAAACCCATCAACTTCACTCCGCAACAGTTCTCGCGCGTGATGGCGAGCCGGTTTGGCAAGAGGTCGTGACCGCTAGCTTGACCATGAGGGAATTTTCCGACCAATTTTTAGCGGCCTATTTGCAAGACCAGGGACCCGCCATCCTGTCTTGTGTCGGCGGCTATCAGTTAGAGGCCCAGGGCGTGCAACTTTTCGAGCAGATCGAGGGTGACTATTTCACCATCCTCGGTTTACCGCTGTCAGGACTATTGGCGCAGTTGAGGCTGTACGGGGTTTTGGACGAATGATTTCTGGGCAAACCCGTGTCGCTGGGGTTGTGGGCTGGCCCGTGCGCCATTCGCTGAGCCCGTTGATTCATAATCACTGGCTGCAGGCAGGCGGCCTTGATGGGGTCTATGTCGCCTTTTCACCGCCTCAGGATGGGTTTTCAGCCTTCGCTGCAGGATTGCGCGGCGGGGCGATATGCGGTCTCAATGTCACCTTGCCCTTTAAGGAACAGGCCCTCGCTTTGGCCAATGGCGCAGCCGATCAGGTCAGCGACCTTGCGCGGTTGGCGGGAGCAGCCAATCTGGTTCTGTTTCATGCGGACGGAACGGTTCGTGTCGACAATACGGACGGCGAAGGCCTGCTCTTTGCCTTTGCTCGCCAAGCGCCAAGTCTGAACCTTAGCGCCGCGCCTGTGGTTATTTTGGGTGCGGGAGGCGCAGCGCGGGGTGCGGCAGCGGCCTTGATCTTGGCCGGTGTACCCCGCGTCCATCTGGTCAACCGCACTTTAGATAAGGCCCTCTCGATCGCTTCGGCCCTAGGACCCAAAGTTCAGGCTTTTGAACCGTCCCAAGCCGAAGCAGCCTTTGAGGGTGCCGGTGCCATCATCAACGCAACCTCGTTGGGTCTTGGCGGCGGTGATGGGCCTAAGGTGCCGTGGCAAGCCGTGTCTCCAGACGCTGTCTTTATGGACATGGTCTATAAACCCCTAGAGACCGAATTTTTGGCACAGGCTAGGTTGCGCGGCCATGGCATCGTCGATGGGCTAGACATGCTTGTCGGTCAGGCTAGACCCTCGTTTGAGGCCTTCTATGGTGTACCGCCGCCTGCGACCGTTGATGTTCGCGGCCTCGCCCTTGCCCAAATGACGGCCACTTAAGGAGTTTCGAGATGATCATTGTTGGCCTGACCGGATCGATTGGCATGGGCAAGTCCACCACGTCGGCCATGTTTCAAGCCGAAGGTGTGCCCGTCTATGATGCGGATGCATCCGTCCACGCGCTCTATGCCAAGGGGGGCGCCGCTGTCGTCCCCGTTGAGGAAGCCTTTCCCGGCGTCGTGGTCGACGGCGCAATTGACCGCGCCAAGCTCAGCGCCCACGTGGTTGGAAAGCCCGAGGCCCTAAAAAAGCTCGAGACCATCGTCCATCCTCTGGTGGGAGAAAGCCGTAAGGTGTTTTTCCAAGCGGCTGCCGAGGCCGGAGCACCGCTGGTGATCCTTGATATCCCCCTCCTCTTCGAGACCGGCGGCGAGCGCAATGTGGCGGCGGTGATTGTCGTTTCGGCCCCCGAAGCGGTCCAGCGTGAGCGCGTCATGGCCCGCCCAGACATGACGGCGGAAAAGCTTGACGCGATCTTGGCGCGGCAATTGCCGGATGCCGAAAAGCGGGCCCGGGCCAATATTGTTATCGATACATCCCAAGGGCTCGACAGCGCACGTGATCAGGTCCGCGCGGCCATCGCCAAGCTTTTGACCCCTTGATCAAGGCCGCGAACATCCGCAAGGTTTGGCAATGGCGCGCGAAATTGTCCTCGATACTGAAACTACCGGACTAGAGCACACGCAGGGTCACCGACTGGTCGAACTTGGCTGTGTCGAGCTGAATGACCTCTTGCCGACGGGTCGAACCTTCCACCGCTTCATCGACCCCAAGCGCGAGATCGATCCTGACGCCGAGCGGGTGCACGGTATTTCAAATGCTTTCCTTGTCGGCAAGCCGACCTTTGACGCACCAGAGGTCTGTGACGAGTTTTTGGACTTTATCGGTGATGCCAAACTGATCGCTCATAATGCGCCCTTTGACCGAGGGTTCATTAATGCCGAGTTAGAGCGGGCCGGACGGGCGATCATCGTTGAGGATCGATGGATTGATACCTTACCGATGGCCCAGAAGCGGTTTCCGGGGATGTACAACTCCCTCGATGCCCTGTGCAAACGCTACAAGATCTCACTGGAGTCTCGCGATAAGCACGGCGCCCTGATCGACTCGCAACTGTTGGCGGCGGTCTATCTCGAACTACAGGGCGGCAAAGAACGGGGCTTAGATTTCAGCGTCCAGCCCAAGGACGGTGCCAAGACGATCCTATCGGTGGGGCCCGTGGCCTATGGCACGCGGCCAAACCCGCTAGCGGTGCGCTCAACCGAAGCGGAGCGTGAGACCCACGCCAGGTTTGTCGCTAAGGCCCTGAAGGACAAGGCTATCTGGTATAAGACCGGGATGTTGGCTGGCGAGACCTAAGCCGCGCCAGCCCCAAGCCTTTAGATCGAGATGGTGAAATCACCTGCAGGGGTGCCAGTGGCCGCTGCCTGGGCCTGACGGGCCGCATAGATACCTGCAAAATCGATAGGATCCAGCATCAGGGGCGGGAAGCCGCCCTCGCTCGACAGGTCGGCAATGATCCGACGCGCAAAGGGGAACATGAAGCGCGGGCACTCAATCAGCAGCACGGGCTCAAGGTCCGCCTCGGGCACGCCCTGGATCTGGAACAGGCCGCCATAGAGGAGCTCAATATGGAATACCGCTTCATTTTCACGCTGAGCTGTGGCTGACAACTTGAGGTCCACCTCGAACAGGCCATCTTCGCGACCGCGCGCATTCATCTCAACGCCCAGTTCGATCTGCGGCTGAGGGGCACCGGCGCGCATCGATTCTGGCGCACGGGGGTTCTCGAAGGACAGGTCACGAATGAACTGCGCCAAGATCCGGATTCCGGGACCCGTATCGGCCCCATTCGGCAAGGGCTGGCCCTCAGGAGCGGTCAAGGATGCGCCAGCTTCAGTATCGGTCATGTGCTCGTCCCGTCTTGGGTGAAATGGTTCACCGTGTGAGGCTTGGCCCTATCCAGCAGATCGGCCAAATCTGATGTTTTGAAGCCGCGCAGCTAACACGGGAGGCGAACTTGCGCAATGTTAAGGCGTTCAACCCCTCGGTAGCTGATGACGGCCCCCCTGACTTGTGGCAAGGAAATCCCTATATAGGCGTTAGGCGCAGACCTTGACGGGTTGATCTCCTATCTTGGCCAGCCTTGGGTCGTCGATTAATCAGGTTGTGAACCGTGCAAGCCCTAGAACTTTTAATCTCAGCAGTTCTGGCCGGTATCGTCCTCTATCAGCTCTATGCTGTTTTAGGCCGCCGGGTTGGCCGACAGCCTGAAGATGAAAAGGCGATGGTACGGTCAGGCCCCTCGCCGGTTGACGCTCTGGACCCGCTTGAGCCTGTCGATGACACCCCCCTGTCTGGTCTGGCCGCCGTGCGCTCGCGAGACCCGAGTTTTAATGTTGCCCATTTTCTCAATGGCGCGAAAACCGCCTATGAAACCATCGTCAAGGCATTTGCCGCCGGTGACCGTGCGGCCCTAGAGCGTCTTTTGGCGCCAAATGTCTTGACTGGCTTTGTCGCCGTCATTGATCAGCGTGCAGCAGAGGGACGGACCGAAGGGGTGGAGTTTATCCAAGCCCCGCGCGCGGACTTAGAATCCATTGATCTGACGGGCCATCTTGTCAGTGCTAAGGTTCGGTTCTTGGCCGAGTTTCGTAGCCGCACCAAGGGGCCCGAGGGCGAGGCCATCGAAGATCGCCGTACCGCTGAGGTCTGGACCTTTACCCGTATGCTGAACAACCCAGATCCAAACTGGACGCTGGTTCGCGTTGATGCCGCAGAAGCCTAGGTCAGGCTGGGCGGTGTGGAAGTGATCGCGACCCTCGCGCCTCGACTGGCCGTTCTGGCCAGTGCGGCACTGCTCACAGCCTGCGCCATCTTGCCCGCCGGACCCGTTGATACGGCGCCCCGGCACAGACCAACAGCGCCTCCCGTCCAAACCGAGGCAGCCAAAGAGACCGCTCCGGCACCGCCGCCGCCCTTGCCGCCCAATATGGTCCTGCAGGACACAGCGCCGAACCCGCTAACGCCGCCGGTTGAGCCGGCTCCCGTTACGGCAGACGCTCGGTCCGATCGGGTCGAACAGCTGCCTGGATGGAAAACAGAAGATCCGATCGCGGCACTCAGCGCGCTCCTTATCGGCTGTAAATCCACCAAGGATGCGGATCTGAAAGCGGTTTGCTCGCGCGCCCTAGGCCTGAGCGGTTCTGATGCGCAAACGGTTCGGGCCTTTTTCGAAACCAATTTTCGGATCGAGCCTATCAAGAGCAGCGGCCTCCTCACCGGCTACTATTCGCCAGAATATCAAGCCCGCCAAATGCCCGACGCTGAGTTCTCCGCCCCCTTGCGGGCAAGGCCGGACGATCTGCTTATTCTAGACCTGGCGGGATTTGATGAGGACCCTGCAGCGAAACGACAGGTTGGTCGTGTACAGCAGGGCCGGTTCGAGCCCTATCCTGATCGGACCGAGATCGAACGCTCTGGTCTTGGCAAACCGCTCCTATGGATGCGGCCTGAGGATCTTTTTTTCCTTCAGGTGCAGGGCTCTGGCTCGGCGCAGTTGCCGGATGGCCAGCGCTATCGGCTGATCTATGAAGCCTCCAATGGTCGACCCTTCGTTGGCATTGCCAAGTCCTTGCGCGAACAGGGCCTTCTGCCGGATAACGGCACCTCGGCAGAGGCTATTCGCCAGTGGCTTGCGGCCAACCGAGGCGTGAAGGCCGATCAGATCATGCAGACCAACCCGCGTTATGTTTATTTTTCACTGGGTCCTGATGATGGATCGGAGCCGATCGGCGCGGCGGGTATCGCCCTACTAGCGGGGCGCGCGGTGGCCATTGATCCAACCCAACATCGTTATGGCGACCTGTTGTGGATTGATGCCGGCGCGCCGGTCTTGACCGGTTCCTTTCCGGTCTATCAGCGGATGGTATCGGCTCTTGATACGGGCGGCGCCATCAAGGGCGAGGTGCGCGCGGACCTCTATTTGGGGCGAGGCGATGGGCCGGGGCTTGAGGCGGGGCGGATCAGGCACAATCTGACACTCTATCGCCTGCGCCCCCGAACCCCCGTGGCGCAATAGTCGCGTGCGTCGTCCCCTTAGTCCCGATGAGCTCAAAATATGGGCAGCGGTCCTATCGACCGTGCGCGCCAGACCGGGTCGTTCGCCGCCCAAACTCGCCCATGAGCCCGAACCTGCACCGCTCAATCCCGGTCATAAACCCCATGAGCTGCTGTCGCCCATGAGGCTGACGCCGAAGGTTAAGGGTCCAGCGCCTAAACCTGCAAAGGGTGCTGTCTTTAGGCCTGAACCGACGGCTGCTCCTGAAATAGAACCGCGGCGCAAACAGAGGCTGTTTCGTGAGCGCGATCCTATCTTGGCAAGGCTCGATCTGCACGGCCTTGATCAGGACCGGGCGCGGTCCATTCTGGTCGCCTTTTTGCTTCGGGCTCAGGATGAAGGCTCGCGCGCCGTCTTGGTCATTACCGGCAAGGGGTTTTTGGGCGATGGCATCTTACGGCGGCGAACGCCCGAATGGCTGGCCTCGCCTGGATTGCGTACGGTGGTAGCGGGCGTGTCAGAGGCCCATCGCCGTCACGGCGGCGAGGGCGCGCTCTATGTGGCGCTCAAAAAGAAGGCCTAGGGCTTTCGCGACGCCTTTTCAGCAAGGCCCGACTGACCTTCGCGCGCTTCGAGCTTGGCGGCCACAGCATCCAGCGGAACACCAGCGGCCTGAAGTAGGACCAGCCAGTGATAGATCAGGTCGGCGCTCTCGCTGGCCACCCCATCAGCGTCCTTGAGGGCGGCGGCTAGGGCCGTCTCGATGGCCTCTTCACCAAGCTTTTGGGCCGCCTTCACCGCGCCCTGTGACAAGAGTTTGGCGGTGTAGGACTGGCTTGGATCATCGCCTTGACGCTCAGCAATGGTGGCGCTCAGGCGGCCAAGGGCGGTGGCAAATCTTTGGCTATCGGACATGGGCTCGTTCCTTTGCGCTTAGATTGGCCGCACAGGCAGACCCGCTGCCCGCATCGCTGCCTTGGCCTCACCAATACTGACCTCACCAAAGTGAAAGATCGAGGCGGCGAGTACCGCGTCAGCGCCGCCATCGCGCACGCCAGCCACCAGATCGGCGCAAGACCCAGCCCCGCCACTGGCAATGACCGGCACATTGACCGCTCCGGTAATGGCGCGCAGCAAGGCCGTATCATAACCGTTTTTTGCACCGTCGCGGTCCATGGAGGTCAAGAGGATCTCACCGGCCCCGCGCTTGACGGCCGAAACGGCGTAGTCAATCACATCCAGCCCTGTGGCCTTGCGACCGCCATAGGTAAAGACCTCCCAGCCCGAACCATCGGGTCTGGCCTTGGCATCGATGGCCACGACCACACATTGCGAGCCAAAGGCATCGGCGGCATCGGACAGGAGGCCCGGGTTTTCAACCGCTGACGTATTGATCGAGATCTTGTCGGCACCGGCGCGCAAGAGACGTCTTGCATCCTCAACCGCGCGAATGCCGCCGCCGACCGAAACCGGCATGAAACAGACCTCGGCCGTTCGCGAAACCACATCCAAGATCGCGCCGCGACCCTCATGACTGGCGGTGATGTCGAGGAACATCAGCTCGTCAGCTCCAGCCGCATCATAGGCCCGCGCCTGCTCAACCGGATCACCCGCATCGCGCAGGGCCAGAAAGTTGACGCCCTTGACCACGCGGCCGTCCTTGACGTCGAGACAGGGAATGACGCGGACCTTGAGCATGATCTGTCCTTAGGCCGCGCGGCGCTTTTGCGCGGCGGCGAGCACTTCAGAGGGAATGATGGCCCCATTATAGAGGGCTCGGCCAAGGACGGCGCCAGCAATGGCCACGCCTGGACGGGCCTGAAGGCGGGTAATGTCATCGACAGAGGCAAAGCCGCCCGAGGCAATGACGGGAATATTGACCGCATCGGCTACGGCACCCACGGCCTCAACATTGACCCCGGTCAGGGCCCCGTCGCGGCCAATATCGGTGACGATCAGGGCTGCGACCCCCGCATCCTCGAACCGGCGCGATAGGGTCACGGCATCAAGATCAGAGGCTCCGACCCAGCCATCGACGGCGACCATGCCATCACGAATATCGACCGCCACGGCGATCTGCTCAGGGAAGGCAGCGGCAGCGCGGCGAACCATGTCCGGATCACGCACAGCAACCGTGCCCAAAATGACCCGGCTAACCCCGGCCTCGATCCAGCGCTCGACCGCCTCAAAGGTGCGGATGCCGCCGCCGAGCTGAACCGGAATGGAAACGGTGCGCAAGATCTCACTAACCGCATCCGCATTGACGGGCCGACCCTCAATCGCGCCATTGAGGTCAACCACATGCAGCCACTCAAAGCCATCCGCCGCAAAGCGCGCGGCTTGATCGGCAGGGGAGCTGTTGAAAATGGTCGCCTTGTCCATGTCGCCATGGAGCAGACGCACACATTGGCCGTCCTTCAGGTCGATGGCGGGGTAAAGTATCATGGCCGCCACTCCAGGAAATTGGCGAGCAGGCGAAGGCCTGCCGATTGTGATTTTTCAGGGTGAAACTGCACGCCTGCGACATTGGCCTTGGCCACGGCGGCGGTAAAGCGTCCGCCATGATCAACCTGAGCTACGACATCTGCCGGGTCGCTGGGGAACAGCGCGTAGGAATGGGTAAAGTACATGTGCGCGCCGACCTCGAGCCCGCGCAGTAGGGGATGGTCAGTCATCTCTTCCAGCGCGTTCCAGCCCATATGGGGGATTTTACAGTGCGGATCGCTGGGGGTGAGGGGGCGAACCTCTCCGCTGACCCAGCCAAGGCCTTGGGTTTGGCCGAACTCTAGGCCGCGCTCGGCCAGCAGTTGCATGCCAACACAGACGCCCAAGAACGGCTTGGCGCCTTGCTGTACCGCTTCGGTCATGGCTTCGATCACGCCAGTCCGCTCACCCAGCGCCCTCATACAGGCCGCGAAGGCCCCGACGCCGGGCAGGACAAGGCGATCCGCAGCCGCAATGACCTCTGGATCATCACTGGCGCAGATGTCGAAGGACCCGTCTAAGCTTGCCGCTGCCGCCACTAAGGCCTTCTGGGCTGAGCGCAGGTTTCCCGAGCCGTAATCAATCAGAACAATCTTTTGCATGGGCGCGGTTACAGAACGCCCTTGGTTGAGGCGGCCTGACCTTGGGTCTTGGGATCAAGCTCCACGGCGGTGCGAAGGGCTCTGGCCAGCGCCTTAAAGCCGCTCTCGGCAATATGGTGATTGTTCTCGCCATAGGCACATTCGAGGTGCACGCAGGCTCCCGAATTCATAGCGAAGGCCTGGTGGAACTCTTTGAACAGCTCAGTGTCGAAATCGCCGATCTTGGGACGGCTGAAAGCCACCTTCCAGACCAGATAGGGCCGGTTGGACAGGTCAATGGCGCAGCGGCTCAAGGTCTCATCCATAGGGATTTCGGCATGGCCAAAGCGGCGAATACCGGCAAAGCCATCAAGGGCCTTGGCCATGGCCTGACCTAATACAATGCCCACATCTTCGACCGTGTGGTGAAAATCGATATGCAGGTCGCCCTTGGCCTCGACGGTCAGATCAAAACCGCCATGGCGGGCGAAACTGTCTAACATATGGTCAAAGAAACCAATGCCGGTCGAGACCTGAGCCTTGCCCGTCCCGTCCAGATCAATCGTGACCCGGATGTGGGTCTCTTTGGTTTCCCGAACAAGTTCGGCGGTTCTCGGTGCAGCCATGGGGACGGCTCCTTTTAAAGGCCAGCTTGGGCGACAAGGTCCTTGAGAGAGACCTGTGGGCGTGGACCATAGTGAGAAATGACTTCGGCGGCGGCTAAGGATCCCAGGCGACCGCAATCGTCGAAGGACTTGCCCCGCGCCAGACCAAACAGGAAGCCCGCTGCATATTGATCGCCTGCGCCGGTGGTGTCGAGCACATGACTTACAGGGCTGGCGGTAATCTGGTGGATCTGATCACCGGCCAAGATGGTTGAGCCCTGCTCGCCGCGAGTGACGGCGGCGATATTGGCCCGGCCGCGCATGGCATCGATGGCCGCATTGACATCATCGGTCTCAAACAGGGCGCAGATCTCGGCCTCATTGGCAAAGACGATGTCGACCTCGCTGTCGATAAAGCCCAAGAGCGCGGCGCGGTGGCGTTCAACGACAAAACTGTCCGATAGGGTCAGGGCGATCATCCGGCTGTTGGTGCGGGCGATGGCGGTGGCCTTGGCAAAGGCGCGGCGAGCGGCTTCGGGATCGAACAGATAGCCCTCTAGATAGAGAATGCTGGAGGCCGTGATCAGATCCGGATCGACATCGGCGGCAGTCAGCTGGTTGGACGCGCCCAAAAAGGTCGACATGGTCCTTTGACCGTCCGGCGTTACATTGATCAGGCAGCGCGCGGTTGCCGGACCATCGATCAGGCGCGGAATGTCGAACTGAACGCCGATGGCGCGAATATCGTGGGCAAAGACATCGCCAAGCTGGTCTTGAGCGACCTTGCCAATATAGGCCGCCGAGCCGCCAAGGCTGGCAATGCCCGCCACCGTATTGGCCGCAGACCCGCCAGAGGTTTCGATCCCAGCGGCCATGCGACCATAGAGCTGTGCTGCCCGATCATCATCAATGAGCGCCATCGAGCCCTTGGCCATCCCTTCAGCCACGAGAAACGCGTCGTTGGCGGGCGAGATGACATCGACGATGGCATTGCCGATGGCGGCGACGTCATATTGGGCAGTCATGGGCGGCAATTCCCTGAAAAGTACGAAAAGCGTGCCCTCCTATAGTCTGACTGGCGCCCAAGGGCAAAGGCGCAAGCGGGCCAATTGCGATCAGTCTCCGTTGCCAGCCCCTTTAAGTCAGGCTACCTCGGAAAAATGACCCATAAGCCTCACATTGCGATCCTCGTCCCTTCACCCGACAATCATCAGCACGATGAGCGCTGGCCGGGTAATTTCGAAACCCTTGCGGCACCCTTGCGGGCACTCGGTGCGACGGTCGAGCCTCAGCCCTGGATTGATGGAGCGGCACCTGAGGCCCTGTTGGCCTATGATCGGGTCCTACCGCTCTTGGCTTGGGGCTATCATTTAAGGACGCAGGATTGGTTTGAGCGCCTATCACTCTGGCAAGATCTCGGTGTGCGGCTCGACCATGATCCTGGGATCCTTCGCTGGAATACCCGCAAGGCCTATCTGGCTGAACTGGCCGCCAAGGGCGCGCCCGTAACGCCAAGCCTGATGGTCGATGGGGTGACTGAGGCGGATCTGGCCAAGGCTCGCGAGCAGTTCCAGAGCCAGACCCTCGTGATCAAGCCGCAAATCTCTGCCGGCGCGCACCAGACCCTTGTGGTTCAAGAGCATGACCAGCTCGGCAACCTTCCCTCCGGCCCGGTGATCTTGCAGCC
>CANCJE010000043.1 GCA_947378235.1 Caulobacteraceae bacterium
GACCCTTCAAGCAATTCGGCCATATCCGCGCGGTGCAGCAGTTCAAAGGCGGTAATGCCATTTCGATTGAGCCAATCTTCGAGCAATCGGGTAATCCGGTCGCGCGAATGCATGGAATAGAGGTCGGATGGACTGACACACAGGGGAGCCTGATCCTCGACCTTGGCCCGCTTGGCTTTAGCCTCGACCGCGCCCTTGGCTAGGATCGTAGAGGTCCGAAATCCTAGGGTTTCGGCGTCCATGGTTTCTTTGGTGACCTTAACTGCGGCGGCCTGTTTTTCCGCAAGCAGCGATTCGGCCGTGGCAAGGGCGATCGCCCGGTCCTCTGTCGCTAAGGACAGGGTCCAAGGCGCACCCGGCACGCGCCGAATGTAGAGCTCATAATGAACTGGGGCTTGGGCCATCGATCCTCCGAAGAGGTACATAGTTATAACTATTTTATCATCTGCGAAACTGCCGACATGAGACGGCGCACTTCACCTTCACGGCTCGCCATTGAATGGCCACATCTGTGGAACTAGCTTATAGCGGTTGCGCTTCTTGGCGCGCAGACAGTTAGACTTAGGTGTTCAATGGCGAAAATTACCCTGGTCGATGATGATGAGAATATCGTCACCTCCGTCTCCTTGGCCCTTGAAAGCCACGGCCATGTTGTGAAGGCCTATTATGACGGCGCATCGGGCTTGGCCGCGCTTGAAAGCGATCCGCCCGATCTGGTCGTTCTCGATGTTAAGATGCCCCGGATGGATGGCATGGAGGTGCTTCGCCGCCTGCGCCAGACCTCGAACATCCCGGTCATTATCCTGACCTCCAAGGACGAGGAGATCGACGAGATCCTCGGCTTTAACCTTGGGGCCGACGACTATATGCACAAGCCCTTCAGCCAGCGCCTGCTGATCGAGCGGGTCAAGGCGGTCTTGCGCCGTGCGCGTGACGATGAAGAGGCTGGCAATCCCGGCCAAGCCGCCGCCACGGCGGCTCGCAGTATCAAGCGCGGTCGCCTGACCCTCGATTCGGCCCGGCACGACTGCCTGTGGGACGATCGGGCGGTAAAGCTGACCGTGACTGAATTTCTTCTGCTGCAGTCTCTGGCCCAGCGTCCGGGCTTCGTCAAAAGCCGCGATAATCTGATGGATGCGGCCTATGACGATCAGGTCTATGTCGATGATCGCACCATCGACAGCCATATTAAGCGGATGAGACGCAAATTTCGTCAGGTCGATCCGACCTTTGATGCGATAGAAACCCTTTATGGCGTTGGATATCGATATCGCGAATCCTGAGCCCGACGCCAACCCTGCCACCGAGGCGGGGTTGGAGCCCGGGCAAGGTCAACGACCCGTCAAGGGACGGCGCAAGCTGATTCCTGGCTCGCGCCTTGGCGGCCTCATCATAGCCTTGAACCTTCTGGGCCTCGCCATCCTGATCGGCGGCGCACTCGTGCTGAACGAGATGAGGCGCGGCCTCATCAACGCCCAGATCGTGAGCCTCACCACCCAGGGCGAGTTCATTGCCAATGTGATCGACCGCGCCGCGACCATGGGCGAACCGGTCCCGCAGTTGGAAGTCGACCGTGCCGCCCAGACCCTTCAACTGCTATTCATCCCAAGGTCCCAGCGCGCCCGGCTATTCGATGCTCATGGGCATGAGTTGGCCGATAGCTATACCGTGTCTGATCGGGTCGAGAAGCGGCTTCTGCCTCCGGCGCGTAAGCGCGGCACGCCCGCACCCCCATCCCAGAACGACCCCTCGCGGCCCGCCAAGGCAGAGGCTGCACGCAAGGCGCTTCAGCAGGAGGTTGCCCGCGCTCTAAAGGGCAAGCCCGTCTCAGGGATGAGGATTGGGGCTAATGGCGATCGGGTCGTGTCGGTCTCGATCCCTCTGCGCCATGTTGAGGCTGTCCTTGGTGTATTGACGCTAGAATCCGGAGACGTAGACGAGATTATCGCAGCCGAGCGCAAGGCCCTCTTGCCCTTCATCATCATGGCCATTGCCGTGTCGCTCGCCTCATCCTTCTTGCTCAACCAACTCATTGCCCAGCCGGTGCTGCGCTTGGCCCGGGCCGCCGACCGGGTGAGGCTATCGCGGGCCAGAGCGATCATCTTGCCAGACCTCGCAGATCGGGACGATGAGTTGGGCGACTTGACCCGGTCCTTACAGTCCATGACCTCGGCCCTGACCTCGCGCATGGATGCGATTGAGCGGTTTGCGGCTGACGTCGCCCATGAAATCCGCAACCCCCTGACCTCGATCCGGTCCGCCGTTGAGACCCTCGACATCGTCTCTGAGCCCATCCCACGCGCCAAGCTGATGGCCATATTGAAACAGGATGTCGGGCGTCTGGATCGTCTGATCACCGACATCTCTAACGCGTCACGTTTGGATGCTGAACTGTCGCGCGATGCGCCGAGGCCGATCGATCTGCCACGCCTGCTGTCCGATCTGTGCGCCCTCTACAGCGAAGGGGCCAAGCCCGGCGAGGCGCAGGTGATTATGCTGGATCCCGAGGCGCTTGACGGCCTGACCATCAGCGGGCGCGAAGGCCCCCTTAGCCAAGTGTTCCGCAACCTGATCGATAATGCTCGCTCTTTCACCCGCCCAACCGATGGCGGCGAGCGGCAGGTTCGCATTGACATGCGCAAGGCTGGGTCAGAGGCGCGGGTCACCATTGAGGATGACGGCCCGGGCATTCCGCCTGAAAATCTCGAAACGGTCTTTGAGCGGTTCTATACGTCGCGGCCACGCGGGGCGCTGTTTGGCGGCAATTCCGGGCTAGGCCTCTCCATCGCCCGTCAGATTGTCGAGGCCCATAGCGGCCATATCTGGGCGGAAAATCGAGTGGATGAAGAGGGGCAGATCCTCGGCGCGCGCTTCAGTGTCAGCCTGCCTTGCCTGTCGACATGACAAACCTTAGCCCAATTCACGGCGGATTGATGGCCCGGTATAGGATGGGGCGCTGGCACGGGGTCCTGATCCTTGGACCCTCAGGGTCTGGCAAGAGCCATCTGGCCCTCACGGCTCTGGCGGCGGGTTGGCGGTTGGTCGCCGATGACCGGGTCATCCTCTGGTCCGATGCGGGCAAGGTCTTTGGCCGCGCTCACCCGCAATTGACCGGCCAGATCGAGGTGCGCGGGCTTGGGATTATGCCCTCAGCGACCCCCATCCTTGGCTTTTGTCAGGTCGATCTGGTTGCGCAGATGGTGCCACAAGCGGCCATCGAGCGGTTTCCAGATCCGGCCCAGACGGTTCTGGCTGGACAGTCCCTGCCGATGATCACGGTTGATCCTTTTTCGGCCCTTTGCCTGCCAATGATAGACATGGCATTGCACCCCCTTCCCGTCCGATGATAAGCGACATATGAACTGTCCGCGCAGCGTTCTGGCTGCGCTCGGGAGGGATCCCGTGCGAGGCCCCGTGAGAGACCCCTTGAGAGACCCCTTGAGAGATTTTGCATGATCGGGCTTGTGATCGTCACCCACGGGCGCTTGGCCGAGGAATTCCGTCTGGCGATGGAACATGTCGTCGGGCCTCAGTCCGACGTGGTCGCCGTCTGCATCGGTCCTGACGATGATATGGAGCAGCGTCGCACCGATATTTTGAACGCTGCAGAGGCCGTTAATAGCGGCAATGGTGTGATCTTGCTGACCGACATGTTCGGCGGAACGCCGTCAAATCTGGCCATCTCCGTCATGGAACAGACCAGCGCCGAAGTCATTGCCGGGCTGAACCTGCCCATGCTGATCAAGCTAGCCAGCGTTCGGGGCCGCGAAAGCCTCGAGACCTGCGTCGCCCATGCCCAAGAGGCGGGCCGCAAATATATCTCCGTCGCTTCCTATGTCTTGGCGGGAGAGAAATGAGCCTCAGTCGGACCGTCGAGATCATTAACGAACGCGGGCTCCATGCGCGGGCCTCGGCCAAGTTCGTCAAGGTCGCATCGGGTTTCGATGCAGAGGTCATGGTCAGCCGAGAGGGTCAGAGCGTCGATGCCCGCTCGATCATGGGCCTGATGATGCTAGCGGCCGGCATTGGCTCAACCATCGACATTGCCGCCGAAGGCCCTGAGGCCGAAGCTGCCCTCGACGCCCTCTGCGCCCTGATCGCCAACCGTTTCGACGAAGAGCGATAGGCTAGATCGCCTCATATAAAGATATCTTTATGTCTTTATTGCCCCTTAGCGCCTGAAGGGTTATAGACGGCCATCGAAATTCCCGTCAGGAGCCCCGCCGTGGCCGACTATATTGTTGCCGACATCTCCCTCGCCGCCTTTGGCCGCAAGGAAATCTTGATTGCTGAGACCGAAATGCCGGGCCTGATGGCCACGCGTGAGGAATATGGTCCGGCCCAGCCGCTCAAGGGCGCACGGATCGCCGGGTCCTTGCATATGACCATCCAGACCGCCGTGCTGATCGAAACCTTGCAAGCTCTCGGCGCGGATGTGCGCTGGGCCTCGTGCAACATTTTCTCGACCCAAGACCATGCCGCCGCGGCCATCGCCGCAGTGGGCACGCCGGTCTTTGCCTTTAAGGGCGAAAATCTTGTCGAATATTGGGACTATGCCCACAAGATCTTTGAGTGGTCAGACGGCGGCTATCCCAACCTGATCCTCGATGATGGCGGCGACGCCACCCTGCTCTGCGTGCTTGGCCCCAAGGCTGAGAAGGATCCAAGCGTCCTTAACAACCCGCAGAACGAGGAGGAAGAGGCGCTGTTTTCGGTCATGAAGCGCTACCTCAAGGAAAAGCCGGGCTTCTATTCGGCCATCCGCGACGCCATCAAGGGCGTGTCGGAGGAGACCACGACCGGCGTTCACCGCCTCTATCAGATGGCCACCAAGGGCGAGCTGCCCTTCCCCGCCATCAACGTCAATGACAGCGTCACCAAGTCCAAGTTCGACAACCTCTATGGCTGCCGCGAAAGTCTGGTCGACGCGATCCGCCGGGGCACCGATGTGATGTTGGCCGGTAAGGTCGCCGTGGTTTGCGGCTATGGCGATGTGGGCAAGGGCTCAGCGGCCAGCCTGCGCAATGGCGGCGCGCGCGTCGTGGTCACCGAAATCGACCCGATCTGCGCCCTGCAAGCGGCCATGGAAGGCTATGACGTTCAGACCCTGGACGACATGGCGGGCAAGGCGGACATCTTCGTCACCGCCACCGGCAATAAGGACGTCATCACGGTCGATCATATGCGGGCCATGAAGAACAATGCCATCGTCTGTAATATCGGCCACTTCGACAGCGAAATCCAAGTCGCAGGCTTGAAGAATTTCGTTTGGGACGAGATCAAGCCGCAGGTTCACCATGTCGAATTCCCCGATGGCAAGAAGATCATCCTTCTGTCCGAAGGCCGTCTGGTCAATCTGGGCAATGCGACCGGTCACCCCTCCTTCGTGATGAGCGCCAGCTTCACCAACCAGACCCTGGCCCAGATCGAGCTGTGGACCAACGGCAAGGCCTATGAGAACCAGGTCTATACCCTGCCCAAGGCGCTGGACGAAAAGGTCGCCCTACTGCACCTGGCCAAGCTCGGTGCCAAGCTGACGACCCTGACCACCGAACAGGCCAGCTATATTGATGTGCCGCAGGCTGGTCCCTTCAAGCCGGACCATTATCGCTACTAGGCGATCAAGGCTTTTTGTCTCAGCCGCCCCGCAAGGGGTGGTCAAGGGCGCGTGATCGGGGGCATAGAGGCTTCATGTCGCGCGCCCTTTTGATGTCTAGCTTCGTTGCCTCCAGCCGCGTCGGCGGCGGGGCCCAGTCCCTCGCCCTCGCGGTCTTGGGGATTGATGCTGTTTTGGCCCCCACGGTTCTGTTTGGACGCCATCCGGGCCTTGGTGTACCAGGCGGCGGGGCGGTCAGTCCGGATCTGTTTCAGGGGGTACTCGAGGGTATTGAGGCCAAGGGCGACTTTACCGCCTTTGATCTGGTCCTGACCGGCTATTTCTCCCATCCCGATCAGGTCGAAGCTGCGGCCAAGGCCATCGACGCGATCCGTGCGGCGCGAACCGATGCAGGCCTGAGCCCCCCCCTGATCCTCGTCGACCCGGTGATGGGCGACACGGGCAAGGGCCTCTATGTCAAACCCGAGGTCGCTGCTGCCTTAGCCCAGCACCTTGTTACACGCGCTGATATTCTCGCCCCCAATGCTTGGGAGCTTAGCCATCTGTCCAGCCTTCCTGTGACCGATCCGGCCAGTGCTCTGGCAGCAGCCCGCACGATGGGCCGCACCGTGATGGTTTCGTCTGTGCCCTGCGAAGATGGCTTGGGCGTGGTCTTGGCGCTGAAGTCTGAGGCTTGGCTGGTCACCCATGCCCTTTTGCCCTCCGCCCCGAACGGGGTGGGTGATCTTTTGGCCGCCCTGATGGCACAGGCCTGCCTTGCCGGAATTGCCCCCCACCATGCCCTCAGCCAAGCGGTCGGCGCTGTTTATGAGGCGATAGAGGCTTGCGAAACGGGCAGCCACGGGGATTTGCCGATCGTGGCCATGGGCAAGCGCTTGACCCAAGGTTCTGATCAGGTGTCCCTGATCCTCCTCGACTAAGCCAAGGCCTCTGATGACCGATAGCCCCCAAATCCACGGCCTTTGCCCTGACCGATTTGCCGCTGTGCGCGCGGTCTTCACCCAGAACTTCGCCTCCGGACAGGAGGTCGGCGCGCGCTTTGCCTTGGCCGATCGCGGCGAGATCATCATCGACCTCTTTGCCGGACACGCCGACCGCGCTCGGACCCGGCCCTTTGATGAGCTCACCCTGACACCGGTCTTTTCGACCACCAAGCTCTTGGCCAGCCTGATGATTGCCCGCCTCGTCGATCAGGGCCTTCTGGCCTATGATCAGACCGTTGCCTCGATCTGGCCCGCCTTTGCGGCCGAGGGTAAGGGGGCGATCACAGTCGCGCAGGTCCTGTCCCATCAGGCTGGACTGTGCGGCATCGCCGAGGCCTTTGATCCAGCCCTGTGGTTTGACTGGGACGTCATCTGCGACAAGCTGGCGGCGATGGTGCCGATCTGGACGCCGGGAACAGCCAGCGGTTACCACCCCATCACGGTCGGCTATCTGGTCGGCGAGATCTTTCGCCGGGTCGATGGGCGCACGCTCGGCACAGCCCTAAGAGAGGATCTGGCCGAGCCTCACGGTTTAGACCTCTGGATCGGTCTGCCTGATAGCGAACATGGCCGCTGCGCCGAAATGCAAAGACCGACCGGCATGCCTGATTTGGGCGAGATGACCGAGGCGCGCCGCCTCGCCTTTGGCACGCGCTGGGCAGCGCCCCTCGGGCGGGAATCGGCCCAATGGCGGCGCTTTGAGATACCGTCAGGAAACGGCCATGCGACCGCCCCAGCGCTGGCCCGGATCATGGCCCTGCTCGCCGATGATGGACAGTTGGACGGTCAGGCCCGCCTGTCACCTGGCACGGCGGCAGAGGTGATGCAGGAGCGGATCTGCGGACCTGATCGGGTCTTGCCGCGTAAGGTCAGTTGGGCCGCAGGACCCATGCGTAACAGTGTCGAGCCCGTCTTTGGTCCCCGCCCCAATATGGTCGGCCACTATGGCTGGGGCGGATCCTGCGCCTTCGCAGATCCGGACTTAGGACTGTCTGGAGCCTATGTCATGACCCGCCAGTCCGTCCATCTGGTCGGCGACCCGCGCGCGACCGCCCTCATCGACGCGGTATACCAAAGCCTTTGAGGCGCTAAGGCTCAAGGCTAGACCCTGTCGAGAACCAATTTCAAACTGACCAGAGCCCCGGACAGTTCCTGTTCCATCAAATCGATCATCGATAGGGCGGTCCTATGACGTTTACGCTCGGCCTCATCCTCCGGAGGCACAGCCAGCAACTCGCCATAGTCTATGGCTTGGATCAGGGCCAAGGCGGACGATATCTGCGCCATAACCTGGGCCGCGACCTCTACCGAAAGGCCCTGCGTGACCGGGTCAGGACGATCAACGCGCGATGGGATGGGTTCTGGGGCTTCTAGAGCCTCGAGGCTCGGATCCGCATGGATCACGAGGGATACAATATTGGTGTCAGGCATACTCATGGAACAGGCTCTTACGCTTGGAACCAAATGAAGACCTTAGCGCCTAAGCCGCTTGGGTCTGGTGGGGCAGATGCAAGAGGGGACGGCGTAGTCCAAGGGACTGACGGAACATCTGCAGGGATGTCGGCGAGACATTGATGGCGATGGCCCCGATATCGTCGCCGTCCACCCGTTGCGGCAGACCGAGGGGCTCGCAGTCCCAACCCGCCGCCAAGACTTGGGACAGCCAAGCCATGTGCGCCACCGACGTATATTGGCGCACCCCAAAGAGCAGCCCAAACTCCATCAGGGCCGTGGCCAGCCTGCGGCGGATGGTGCGGGCATCCTTGACCCCCGGGGCGGTGCAGAGTCGGGTGATTTCCCAGACATCCTCTGCAATCGGGACCGGTCCGTCGCAGAGATAGCCGAATTTCTGACCCAGCAGATGAGGCCCCACCGACGGCAACAGCCTGACCGATCCAAGATGGTTCTGGGTCGAAGGATCCAGCGCGATCAGATAGACCGCATCGTCCGTATCAAACTGATCAATTTCGTACTGACCCTCCACCACCGGTACAGACCATTTCAGCCCATCAACAAAGATGGCCTTACGGTGACGATGCATCATCGCGATGGCATCAACAAACTGGTGACGGTTTTCTGAGGTGACAATCCAAACCATGGCGCAAGCCTCCCGATGGCAAATCCATGAGGGGACTATTGACTTACATCCAAAAGTAGAAAACTCCCCCAATCAGGGGAGGGTCTAGCGCTGGCCGGGATCCACAATATCGGCAAAGGCCAGTTGGCTGGCATAGAGGGCGTGAACGACCAATTGCGTGCGCGACGCTACGCCATAACGGCGCTTGGCCTCTTCGACATGTTGATGGACGGTCTGGTGACTGATGCCAAGGATTTGTGCGATATCCCAATCGCTCTTACCGCGCGCAACCAGAACCAAGCAGTCAAATTGGCGCTGGCTAAGATCTCGCGCGCGCGGGGCGGTGGCCTCCCCGGCCCCATGATTTAGGCGGGCAATCCTGCGCGCCGCTTCAAAGGCAAAGCTCGACATATATTGCGCAGCCGGAAGACAGTCTTCGGGCAAGGCCTGACCGGCGCGCACACCCATAGAACAGGAGCCGACGGCCTCGCCAGGTATGTGGATCGGAACGGTGAAACTATCGCCAAAGCCATGGTCGCCCCAAGCGGTCATGATTTCAACCTGACGACGACTCAAGGTGATGATCTCGTCCAGCTTGGACCAGGTAAAGGCCACCGCAGAGCGTTCGCAAGCCGCGTGGATAGGATCGTCAGAAAAATATCTCCGCTTACGGATCACATCGATCCAAGAGTCGGGATAGTTGCTCAGCCGAACCACATTCTCTTGGGGGCTGATCCCTGGTACGTGATGGATGAAAGCAAATTGCTTGAAGCCCAAAGCCCCGAGCCCATCGGCAAGAAGGTCTTGCAGTTCGCCCATCTGCGATAGGCGCTTGGCTTCAGAAACAAAGGCCTGAACGTCTTGAAACTGTCCCATAGGTACCCCCTCTCTATTGAGGGTAACCTGATGGGGAAACATAGCAAGCCGCGTATATTTGAAAGACTTAATTCACGATGCCGTCGGGCTGCCTAGGAGACCTGACGAACGTCCTCGATCTCGTCCTCACGGGCCAGTTCCAAGGCGATATTGACGATAAGCCGACGTCGACCGCTCGACCGAATAGAAGAATAGGCGCGGATCAGCTCCAAAGCGCCCGTCTCCTTGAGTTGCACCGCCTCTGCGGCAACCTGATCAGAGACCTCGCCTTCAACATCCAAATCGCCGATCAGATCTTGGACACGACATTTCAAGGTGCGCGCAATCTCAACAAGACGTGAGAAGCTCACGCGGTTCGCGCCGCGTTCATATTTCTGAATCTGCTGAAAGGTCAGCCCGACCTTCACAGCCAAATCGTCTTGAGACAGACCAAGCGATTTACGCCGAATGCGGATACGCGCGCCCAAAGCAATATCTAAAGGGTTTGAAACGTGATCGGCGTTCATAAGAGCCTCTTGAAGTCCACTTCAATCTTAGCGGGTACGTTAGCGTACCCAGCGACCACGTTATGGTACCAAGAATAGACGATTCCAACCGAAATCGTCAATTAGCGATCTAAGAGACTGAAATAGTCGCAGGACGCGAATTATCGATTGCTCATGAACCCAATCCATTTGTGAGCTTTGCCCAAATTGGGTAATATCGACCCAATTTGGTGAATATGGGTCTGATAAAATTGCAGATTTAGCGTCAATTGTTTGGGCCCGCCACACAGGTTGAGCGCTGAGTCAGTTGCCTAGCCGAAGGGGTGCAGAATCAACATGGCGCTCACCCAGGTCAGGACGACTAAGGTCTCGATGACCACCATGGCCACCGGTTTCCAGCCCACATGGACCAACTCCCCCAATGACGTCTTGGTGCCAAGGGCCGAGATCGCCGCGACCAAGCACCAGCGCGAGCCTTCGGAGACATGCTCCATTACCATCGCAGGGATAAGACCGGTCGAGTTCACCGCAACCAAAACGACAAACCCGACCAAAAAGCCGGGTAAAATTGGCGGCCGCTTGGCCCCTTTAGCGGCACCGCCCTTGGGCGTGAAGAGAAAGGCGATAACCAGCACGGCGGGCAAAAGCATGGCCACGCGGAACAGCTTAACGATGGTTGCAGTATCGCCGGTGGTCTTGGACAGGCTGTAGCCTGCCCCGACCACCTGAGCCACATCGTGAATGGTTGCACCTAGGAGCACGCCAGAATCGGTCGCGTTCAAGCCCATAGCGGTGGCAAGCAGCGGATAGAGGATCATGGCCACGGTCGAGAGGGTGGTCACCCCGACAACGGTCAACATGGTGTCGCGCTCTCGGGTGGGTGATTGCGGCAACACGGATGAGATGGCTAGGGCCGCTGATGCGCCGCAGATCGCCACCGCCCCGCCGGTCAAGACCCCGAACTGCGGTGAAAGTTTGAAAATCTTTGAGGCCAACCAGCCGGACAGGATGGTGACCAAGACCCCCGCAGCGGCAATGAACAGAACCTCGCCGCCCAGCGACCCGATCTGGGCCAAGGTGATGCGCGCGCCCAGCAGCGCCACGCCAAGGCGCAAGATGGTGCGGGCGGTAAAATCTATACCGGGCCGGCAGCGCTTATCCTGCCCGACGAAATTGACCGACATACCCAGCAGCAGAGCAAAGAGCATGACCGGCGCGTGATAGTGATCGGACAGCCACGAGGCGGATAGGGCAACGAGCAGCGCAATGGCCAGGCCCGGGGCAACCTTCTTAACGGTCCGAATTAGGCGACCAATAAGACCACTTCCCGGCTCCTCGGGGGCCAAGACGGGCACGCCTTCGAGGCTGTCGAACGACGAAAAAGACAATCGCTCATCAAAGGGAGAAGGCTTCACCATGGGCGCATCAGGTCCAAAAAAGACGAAGGGGAGCGGTCACGACTGCTCAGCAATGATGTGATCAATCAGAGCGTCGAGCTTTGGGTCGGGCTCAAAACCATTGTTCAAGCGTTCAGCGACACGCGGCCAGGTCTTAGCGATCCCTTGCTCGAGCGAGATTTCGCACTGCCAGCCGCCCGCTAACTCGGCAATTTTCCGATTGTCGAAGATCTTGCTGTTGGACTTGTCACCCCTCAACGGCCCTTCCCAATTGGGATCATAGGTGAGCAAGCTTTTGGTGAGCACAGGACGGATATCAGCGGTCACGCCGACCTGATGGGCGGCTGCACGCAGGAGCCGGTTCCAGCTGTGGCCGATATTATCGGTAATGTGAAAGGCCTCACCAAGGGCCTGATCTTGGCCAAACAGTTGGATAAAGGCGCGGGCAAAGTCCTCTGAGTGGGTCACGGTCCATAGGGACTCGCCATCGCCCGGTACGATCACCGGCTTGCCGCGCAAAAGGCGCCAGACCAGATGATCGCCGGTGATCACGACGCTGGGGATACGGGTGCGGTAGGTATGGCTGGGTCGCACCAGCGTCACGGGGAGGTGCCCAGCATGATGGGCCTCGAGCAGCCGCGCTTCGCAGGCCGCCTTGCTGCGGCTATAGGCCCAAAAGGGATTATCGAGAGGGGTCTCTTCCGTGATGCGCGCCGTTTGGCTGGGTTTTTGGTAGGCCGACGCGCTCGAGATAAAGATGTACTGTCCGCAGTGGCCGCCAAAGGTCTGGATGTCCCGCTCTACCGCCTTGGTGTCAAAGGCGAGGAATTGGCAAACCACGTCAAAGCCGCCCCGCGCCAACCCGGCATAGGACGCGTCATCGGCAAAATCTCCGACCCATTGGTCAACACCCAGAAGGGCCGCGTCAAAGGCCTTGCCGCGATTGAACAGGGTGACCGCATGGCCTGCCCTTTTGGCCGCCTCCACACAGGCAAATGAAATTTCGCCCGTACCGCCGATAAAAAGCACTCGCATGGTCGTCATCCTTCCGGCGAGATCTCGCCTCTGACCACGCGGGCCCCGCCCAATTCATGGGAGTCGTGGAAATGATTGACTCGCTCTGGCTCATCGATGAACCGAACATTGCGATTGATGCCATAGCGACTCGGAGCCGTCTCAAAGACATCTCGCACATCGGATTGAAAGACCAACCGGCCGTCGCCAAGGGTGAGATCATCCATCAGGCGAAGCCTTGGGTCGGCTTGGCACTGTTCAAGCGTCTGAGGATCGAGGTCTTGAATATAAAGGCCGCGCCAATGTTTGCAGCGACCGGCATGATAGGTGGCCGCGATCATAGCGCGAGGCTTACTCGCCGGATTGGGCACACCACGATGCCACATACGCGGGTCTCGAAAGCAGACACCGCCCTGAGGAATGGGCATCCGCGCGGACGGGCTTAATTTTTTGATGAGCTCAGGATAGGGCTCGACCCAATTTTTGGCCCAGTTCACGACATCGGTTTCCAGATGACTTCTGGGATAGATTTCAGTGGCCCCATTGGCCTCCGTAATCTCTTCAAGGGCGACAGAGCAGCTCAAGGTCGTGGTCGGCGGCGGCCAGCTTTGGCCATCACGCTGCGCATCCTCCGGCGTCTTCCACGAATAGGGGCGGTCAAAATGCAGGGGCTGATAGGTGCTTCCGGGACAGTTAACATTACCATTATAGAAGCCAAGCCAAGCCCCCTCACCCAAGATGGCCGCCACCACGGCCTCGATCACAGGATTGGCAACAAGGTCGGCCCGCACATAGGGGCCATAGCGCCGCAAACCGAGTTGCAGATGGCCTTCGCCGGTATTTTCCTCGTGCCGCGTCTTCTTTCCCGTCGCTCGCACCCGTTCAACATCTTCGAGAACAGAGCCCGTTAGGAGGTTGATGGTCTCCTCAGAGACGACATTTCCGACCACCGCATAGCCCGTCGTGCGAACCGCTTCGGCAATCGCCCTTAAGGTCTCAGACGGAAGGGTACCTGTCTCGCGCTCTTGATCAGAAAGAAGATATTTCACCGTCACTCCCCCCATCCTATCGATTATGATTTCTGTGTAAGACTATCACGCCACCGATGGGGGCGGTCTTTCGGCCAAAGTTGGATCAGCATGCCGCTGGCCGATTCCGGCTCGATGAAGACGCGCGGCGTGCCGACCCCGCGCAGGGTCACCCCCTTCTGCAAGAGGTCCGCAACCGCCTCGTCCAGATCATCGACCCGAAAGGATAGGAGGCGAAGGCCCTCACCCTTTTGGTGCAACATCTCGGCATAGATATTATCTTGCACCGTCGGCGCGATCAGCTCGATGAAGGTTCCATCGACCAGAATGAAGAAGGCTTGGGCTAAGCCCACATCGTCAAGATGGACGCGATAGCTGAGCTTAAAGCCAAGTCTTTCCCACGCCTCAATAGCCTCTTCAATGTCGCGGACCAGAAGGACTATATGGTCAATTGCGGTCATGGACACGCGACTAGGCCTCTAGAACTTCAGGGTCCGGCGCAACGGCAACAATCTTAGGCATCAGAAGACTGACCCAACCAAATCCCAACAGATAGGACACCGAAGCCAGCCCCAAGAGCGGGCCATAACCAAAGCCTGCGGTCAGGATCATACCGGTCGCCTGCAAGATCGCAGTCCCCGCCATATTGCCGCAAAAGGCCCCAAGACCAATCACCGTACCAACCTGACGCGGCGGCGTCACATCCGTGGCAAGCGAAAAAATATTGACCGAAAAGACCTGATGGGCTCCAAGCGCGAGGCCCAGAATGGCGGTCGCAACCCAATAGTTGGGCACGGATAAGACAAAATAGATTGGCGTCACCAGCAAGGCGGCCAGCAACAGCGAGCCCTTACGCGCGCCATTCAAGCTGATACCCCGGGCCAATAACTGTCTGGGTAGCCAACCGCCGAACAGAGCACCCAAGGCACCGCAGATATTGATGATCGCGAGGGGCGCGGCATATTGCGCGAGGCTGAGATGGAAGACCCGGTGGAACAGGTCAGGCATCCAGAACATCAAGAACCAGTAGATCATGTCTGAAAGGACCTTGCCGCCCGCGACGGCCCAGGTGCCCTTGGTGGTTAGAACGTCTCGCCAGCGCACCCGATCTGCCGCTGTTGGGGTCACATGGGCAGCATGTTCGGAACCCTTGCCTGGCGCGAAAGCGTACCAAGCCGCGACCCAAATCAGTCCAAGTCCGCCCATCACCACAAAGGTATTGGCCCATCCAAATTTGAGCGCCAGCCAAGGGATCAGGAGCGGGATCAGGAGCGCACCCGCAATACCGCCAACCGCGCTCATCATGCCGAGCGCGAGCGAGCGATCCTCATTGCGAAATACGGCGGCAATGGTCTTGATATTGGTCGGCGTGCCCATGGCCTCTGTGGCCCCGAGCGCAACACGAGCGAGGGTGAACTCTCCCATTGTCCGAGCAAAGGAATGAACAATCGCCGCAATACTCCAACTGCCCACCCCGACTGGATTGGCGCGGCGCCAGCCTATCCGGTCAACCAGCCAACCGGTCCCCAGCAGCGCAATGGCGGCAGAAAATTGGAAGACCGCAGCCAAGTGGCCATAGTCCGTATCGGTCCAGTGCAACTCATCTTGCAGCATGGGCTTGAGAATAGAGATGATCTGGCGGTCGGCACTGTTCAGCAAGCTACCGGTGATCAGCATGAAAATGATCAGTCGGGTACTGGGAGTCCACATTGACGATTTCATGCGACGACTCCTGAAGTTCGCTGGAGGCTTGAGGCTATCCGTAGGAGCCTCAATTTAATATGGGGCATTAAATGCGCAAAGGGTCGATGGCGGCTGCGCCATCGACCCTCTAGGCTAAGACTAGAAGTTCTTGTGAAGAATAACGCCGAAGTAGCGGTTGAAGTCGCGCGGAACCTGCCCGATCAAACCGCCGTTCGCCTGAGAGACGAAGCTGCGATATTGCTGATCCAAGATGTTGCGGACCACAAGGCGCGCTGACCAATCGTTCACATTATCGTTCAAGGCCACGGACGCGTTCCAGATGCCATAGCTTGGCGTGATGGTGTCAGGCGTTTGAGTGATGCTGTTTTGCTGCTCTGACTGCCAAGTATAGTTGGTGTTCAGATCAACCGACATGCGCTCGGACTGATAGGCCGCATATTGGGCCCGGACGGAGAACTTGTCCTTCGGTGCCAAGGGCAAGGGCTTGCCGTCAACCTGACAACTGGCGGCTGCGTTTGGCGGACAGTTGAACTTCTCGATCCGAGCATCGAGGTGGGTGTAATCGACCGACAGGGTGAGGTTGTCGACAAACTTAGCCACCGCATCAATTTCAATGCCCTTGGTCGAGACATCACCGGCATTGATCAGACGGGTGATGATCGCGCCCGCAACGATATCTGGCTGGTTGGCCTGATAGTTGGACACATCATCATTGAACAGAGCGACGTTGAGTTGAAGGCGACGGTCGAACAGCCGCGACTTGACGCCCGCCTCAAAGGCCTTGGAGGTTTCGGGGTTCAGGGTGTTGGTCTGCGCCGCCGTCTGATTGAAGAAGACATTGAAGGCTGGACCCTTATAGCCACGCGAATAGGTGACATAGGCGTGGGTGCTGTCATTGACGTCATATTGCAGACCGACGCGGCCAGCATAGTCCTTCACGTGGGCTCGTCCCTCACCGACAAAGGACGGGTTGATACCGGGGACAGCCGTTGCAGAGGTCGAGTAACGTGACGAGTAGAAACGCAACTGGTCATCAACCAGGCGCGCGCCCACGATGGCACGGAACCGCTCGGAGAAGTTCAGGTTGGCTTCACCAAAGACGGACTGGTGGGTTGGTGTCGCGCCAAACCGGTTAAAGCCGTAATTGGTAACGGTTGACCCGTTGGCCAGCAGCTGAGTTGTATCGCGACGATAGTTTTCCTTGTCCGGGGCATGCATGAAGTAGAGGCCCACGACATAGTCGAGGAACTTGCCCTTCGGTGAGCTCAAACGGAACTCTTGAGTATATTGCTTGGTCCAGACGTGACCAAGGTCAACCTGCTGGGTTGGCGTCAAGGTTGTCAGGCTTGAATAGCCATCCAGATCGCCACGCTGGACATTGCGCCAGTAGCGGAAGGCGGTAATCGAGGTCAGATCAAAGCCGCCGAGCTCGTAGTTGGCCTGCACAAAAGCGCCCGAATTCATGTCCAAAACGCTCGATGGCGAGTTCAGCGACACGTCGGTATTGTCCATCGACGCGGTGATGCCCTCGGCGGCAAGGATTTTGGGTAGGTTGACGCTGTTGGTCTTAATGCCGCTTGGATAGCCGATATTATAGGTCGCGACATAGATGGCGCCGGTCGATTTCAAATTGGAGTCGGTATAGTCGACACCCGCCAAAACGCTGAATTTTGGGGTTGGCGTGAAGAGGAGCTTGCCGCGGAAACCTTGGCTCTTATAACCATTGTTCTTTGTGCCATTGAAGATGTTGTCGACATTGCCTTCGTAACCGCTGGTCACGGCGGCCAGTCGGCCACTGAGGACGCCCTTGACAATTTCGCCGTTCACCGCGCCGGACACGCGATATTCGTTGCCCTGATAGTAGGCACCTTCGATATAGCCGCCCGCTTCAGAGGTGGGGTTCGCCGTAACAATGCTGATCACACCCGCCGAGGCGTTCTTACCAAACAGTGTGCCTTGTGGGCCGCGCAGGACTTCGACGTGATCTAGGTCAACAATGTCGGTGACCATTTGACCCGGACGGGCCAGAACCACGCCGTCGACGACGGTCGAGACGGTCGGCTCAGCGCCGGGCGAGGTCGTGATGGTGCCCAAGCCGCGGATGAGCAGTGAGGCATCCTTGTTCGACGGTGAGGTTCGGGTCTCGACACTGGGGATCAAGGCCACCAGATCGACGATATTGTTCCGGTTCTCTTGGCGAACCAGAGCGCCGCTCACAACACTGACCGCAACTGGCGTGGTTTGCAGAGACTCATTGCGAAGACGGGCGGTCACGACCACCTCTTCGAGCTGATTGTCGGCCTTTGGGTCTGCCGTCGTGGCCTGAGCCATGGCCGTACCCGCAAGACTTGAGCTGGCCAGAAGCGCCGCCACAAGGGCGGATCGTGTGGTGAGTTTCGACTTGGAAGTGCAGTTCGTCTTTACTGACATTATCGTTTCCCCATTTTTTAATTTGTTTCAGACGATGCCGCCTGATTGGCTAGAGTCCGAATTCTGACATCTCAACGGCGCGTTTTTCACGCGCACTGATCTCGGCAGCCGCACCGATGGCGACGGCCAAAAATCCATCTTGGGCCGTTACCTCGACCGGTCCAACGCCACGAACCGCCGCGTTGAATTTCTGATGCTCATAGAAGGTAGAGCCGTGATGGCTGCCGGCCTTTAGAGCGGTTTCGTCGGTTTCAATGATCTCGCGCGAGACATTTTTTGGGTTACGGAACCCGACCCGCGGCGCATAGACCAAGGCCCCCTCAGGAATGAATAGATCCAGCCGGGCCTTATCGCCCACGGCCGTCACCTCTTCTTGGTTCTCCGCCCCATCGGCAAACATCGACAGATCCAACATGGCGCGAACGCCATTGGCGAAATCGACGGTCGTATAGCTGTTGTCGATAATGTCGGGCGTCTCGCCATTATAGCGCTCGTCCTTGTGGTTCACATCCATCGCGCCGGAGCAATAGACGCGCACGGCCTCGGACCCCACGATCAGGCGCATGAGGTCAAAGAAGTGGCAGCACTTCTCAACCATGGTTCCGCCGGTATTGCGGTTAAACCGGTTCCAATCGCCGACCTTTGGCAGGAACGGGAAACGATGTTCGCGGATCGACAACATCTGCAGCTGTCCAACCTTACCGGTATGGATCTGATGAACGAACTCGACCATCGGCGGCATGTAGCGATATTCCATCGCCGTCCAGAACGGGGCCGATGAGTGTGCCGCCCGGTCAACCACCCAGCGGGCATCGTCCAAGGTCGTGGCGAGTGGCTTTTCGCAAAGGATAGCGAGGCCCGCGTCAAACAGGGGCTCGAGCACCTTGCGGTGGGTATAGTTTGGGCTCGCGACGATCACGGCATCGACCAGACCGCTCTTGGCCAAGGAAGCACTATCGGCAAAGGTTGCAACCGTGTCTCCGCCTGCGCCCAGCGCTTCACGCGCCATCTCAAGGGAATGGGCCACGGGATCGGCAAGGGCGGTGACGACGGCACCCGGTGTAATGGCCAGATTACGGATGTGCTCGCGTGCCATCAGGCCAGCACCGACTATCCCGTAACGCACCACATCCACCACGTTCCACCCCTTGTTTTTATTATCTCAAAGCTAACCTAGGCCTGCTTTTACAGAAAGGGCAAGGACCCACAAGCCCCAACCCGCCCTTCAAGACGGCGAGAAATTCTAACATAACATTCTGTATTTTATGATTTACGGCTCAAAACTCGATTAGGGCTAGAGGCCGTAGGGCGGTATCTGGCCCCCAATTTCGGTCGCCTATATGATCCGTATGCAACAGTTCGGCAGGCCGTGTACGGGTTGTGAGCCCCCACCCCTGCGCTCGCTCTATACCCCAAGGGGTGCACCTTTGGATCAGACCAGCGGACCATGGTCTATGTGCGGCAGGACGTGGCGCGCAAAGAGATCGGCCTCTGCGGCGTGCGGATAGCCCGACAGGATAAAGGCCTCAATGCCCATAGCCCGATAATCATTGAGCTTGGCAAGCACCTGATCGGGATCGCCAACGATGGCCGCGCCGCAGCCGGACCTGGCCCGGCCAATCCCGGTCCACAGATTGGCTTCGGCATAGCCATCATCGCCGGCCGTCTCGCGCAGAGCGACTTGAGCCTGAACACCCGCAGATTTGGAATCCAGCGACTTGGCCTTGATCGCCGCACCCACCTGACCATCCAACTTGCTGAGCAGGCGGTCGGCGGCCGTGCGGGCTTCAGATTCGCTATCGCGCACCACCACGTGAGCGCGGTAGCCAAAGCGCAGGGTCCGGCCATAACGGGCGGCGCGGGCGGTCATGTCAGCGATGATCTCTGCGACAGCCTCCTTGCGGTCGGGCCACATCAGATAGACGTCAGCGCCCTTGGCGGCAGCATCGCGCGCATCGTCCGACAGGCCGCCAAAATAGAGTAACGGTGCCTTACCAGAATGGGTTCGGATACGGGGAGGTTCGATCTTGAGGTTCCAAAACTCACCCTGGTGATCGAGTGCCTCACCATTGAGCATGGCCTTGAGGATCGACATGGCCTCTACGGTCCGGGCATAGCGCGGTGCTGAGGCCAGCTTCTCGCCCGGCATGTCGGACGAAATAATATTAACTGTGAGCCGACCGCCCAGAATCCGGTCGATGGTGGCGATCTGGCGCGCCAACTGAGGCG
>CANCJE010000044.1 GCA_947378235.1 Caulobacteraceae bacterium
TTGGCCGATGGCTTTGCGGCTGGGGCTGATGCGGCCCGTCATCCTGTGACCCACAGCTTTGCCGTCGAAGCGGTCGAGGGCGATCCCAAGGGTGTGGTCGGGGCTCTGCCTCATGATCGCGGCAACGGGGCCAAGGCCTTTATCGACTGGCAGAACGACGTCACCACCAAGGACCTGAAGCTGGCCGTGCGCGAGGGCTTCCAGTCCATCGAGCATATTAAGCGCTACACCACGACCGGCATGGCCACCGATCAGGGCAAGACTTCGAACCTGAACGCGCTGGGCGTGATCTCTGACGCCTTGCACCGGCCTATCCCGCAGATTGGCTTGACCACCTTTAGAATGCCCTACACGCCTGTGACCTTCGGGGTGCTGGCGGGCATGGCGCGGGGCGATCTGTTCGATCCGATCCGCACGACCCCGATCCATGATTGGGCGGTCGAGCAGGGGGCGGTCTTCGAAGATGTGTCCCTGTGGAAACGTGCACGCTTCTTCCCGCAAGGGCGCGAGGATATGGAGGCGGCGGTTCGGCGCGAATGTCTGTCGGTGCGCAAGGACTGCGGCATTTTCGATGCCTCGACCCTGGGCAAGATCGAGGTGGTCGGCCCCGATGCGGCAGAGTTCATGAACCGCATGTACATCAATGCCTGGACCAAGCTGGGCGTCGGCAAGTGCCGCTATGGTATTCTGTGCCGCGAAGACGGTTTTGTAGCCGATGACGGCGTGGTCGGGCGCATTGCCCATGATCGTTTCCATGTCACGACTACGACCGGTGGCGCGGCGCGGGTTCTGGGCATGATGGAGGACTATCTCCAGACCGAATGGCCGGAGCTAAATGTCTGGCTGACCTCGACCACGGAACAGTGGGCGGTCATTGCCCTGCAAGGTCCCAAGGCCCGCACCATCCTTGAAGGTCTGGTTGAGGGCATCGACCTGTCGCCAGAGGCCCTGTCCCATATGAGCCTTGTCGAAGGCAAGATCTGCGGCGTGCCGACAAGGCTCTTCCGGGTCAGCTTCTCCGGCGAACTGGGCTTTGAAATCAATGTACCCGCCGAGCAGGGCCGCAAGGTCTGGGAAGCGATCTGGGCCGCTGGTCAACCTCACGGACTGACCCCCTATGGCACCGAAACCATGCACGTGCTGAGGGCCGAAAAGGGCTTCATCATTGTTGGGCAAGAGACAGACGGCACCGCGACGCCGGATGATGTCGGCCTGACCTGGGCGGTGGGCAAGGCCAAGCCTGACTATGTCGGCAAACGCTCTCTCGCGCGGCCATCCATGGCCGATCCGGCCCGCAAGCAGTTGGTCGGGCTCCTAACCCAAGACCTCGCCGTGGTGCTGGACGAGGGGGCTCAGATCATTGTCACGCGCGGGCAAAAGCCGCCGATGAAGCTGATGGGCCATGTGACCTCATCGTACCATAGCGCGGTCATGGGCCGGTCTATTGCTCTGGCCATGGTCAGCGGTGGGCGAGCCCGCATGGGCGAGACCCTCTATGTGCCTATGCCCGAGGGGGACATCGCTGTGACGGTGACCTCACCGGTCTTTTATGATCCAGAAGGAGCGCGGGTGAATGGCTGATCTGATGTCCAATGCTCCGTCTATGGCCCGTCATGTCCTGCGCGGTCGCCTTGAGGCCCTAACGGCGGCTGAGGGCGCGCTTGGCTTTGCCCTCCCGCGAGAGTCTTGCCGGTCTGCGAGCCTGAACGACACCCATGCCCTGTGGCTTGGTCCAGATGAGTGGCTGCTTCTGTCTGTGGTAGAGGCCGGCCTTGGCGCTCGGCTTGAGGCGGCCATGGGCGATCATCCCCACTCGCTCGTCGACGTGTCTGATCGTCAGGTCGGGATCGTGGTCAGTGGTCCCGATGCCGAAGCGGTGCTGTCGGTCGGCTGTCCGCTCGATCTGGATCAGGCGACTTTCCCGGTGGGCATGTGCACCCGCACGGTCCTGTCCAAGGCCGAGATTGTCCTATGGCGCACCGGAACGGATAGCTTCCATCTGGAGGTTTGGCGCTCGTTCAGTGCCTATCTGCATCAGTTTTTGACCGCTTCGGCGGTTGTTCCGGCAACTGACTGAATGGCTCAAGATCCCAGCAAGGTGACGGACTCTAAGTCCCCGCAGCGCCCGCCGCTGCGGATCGGGATCATATTGGCCAACAATTTCACGCTCTCGGCCTTTGCCCTGTTTGTGGATCATCTGAGATTGGCCGCAGATGACGGAGATCGCAGCCGTCCGGTGCGGGCCCAATGGTCGATCATGGCCAGCCGCCCGGACCCCTTGCGCGCCAGCTGTGGGGTCATGACCTCGCCGACCAGCAACTTTCTGGATCCGCGCGATCTCGATTATGTCGTGGTCGTGGGCGGGGTGTTGCACGGCGGTACCCAGATCAATGAGGCGACCGAGCGTTATCTGCACAAGGTCGCGGATGCCGGCGTCAAGCTGATCGGCATGTGCACGGGCAGCTTCATCCTGTGTCGCGCTGGCCTGATGAAGGGGCGCACGGCCTGCGTGAACTGGTACCATTATCAAGATTTTCGCGATGAGTTTCCGGATCAGGCGGTGGTCGCGGACCGTCTGTTCGTCGCTGATGGGGATCGGATCACCTGTGCGGGCGGGGCAGGGACCGCTGATCTGGCGAGCTATCTGATCGAGCGCCATATTGGCTGGTCGGTGGCCCAGAAGGCCAGTCAGGTGCTTTTGTTCGACCGTCCCCGCGCCGGGGCCGATGCCCAGCCCCATCCGCCCATGTCTGAGCGGGTCTCTGACCCGCGTGTGCAGCGTGCCTTGCTGCTGATGGAACAGAACCTTGCCGGTCCCCTACCCATCGCCCATGTGGCTGGGCAGCTTGGCCTATCGACGCGCCAGTTTGAGCGGCTCTGTCATACGACCCTAGGCATGAGCCCGGCCTCGGCCTATCGGCGCCTTCGCCTGCGCTATGCCCACTGGCTGATCGAACATACCGACCGGTCCGTGACCGAGATCGCCCACGCGGCGGGCTTTGCCGACTGCGCGCACTTTTCGCGCCAGTTCAAAGAGAATTACGGCTCTTCCCCCTCCGATCAACGCCGCCATCCGGTGGCCAACCCGGAAAGCTCTGACCTGGCCTCTTTGAGGGTGTTTGGGTAGGGCAATTTGACCACTAGCAAGACCAACGAGATCTAGAGACCTTAAGGGTCCTTGGGAGCGCACTATGGAACGTCTAATGCCACGTTTGAAAATTCAATCCCCGACCGAACTGGTGGCAGAACTGCCCGACGGTACGGTGCTGGACATCCATCCGATCTGGCTTCGTGAACGGAGCCAAGACCCTTCGGCGCTCGATCTGGCGACCGGGCAACGCCTGCATGACCCGTCCGACCTGCCGCTCGACCTGACCATCACATCTCTGAAGGCCCTAGAGGGCGGTCGTCTGCACATCCAGTTCAGCGATAATGAACAGTCGATCTATGACACCGCCGTCTTGGCCACCGAGATCGCCTTGCCCGCCGGTGACCATGACTGCCCGCCCGTGCGGCTTTGGGATGGCGAACTCAACGACCTGCCGCGCGGCGACTGGTCCGACAATCCCACACCAGAGCAACTGTTCGATTGGACCTCCAAGTTCCTCGAATATGGCTTTATCGTTTTGAGCGGCGTGCCGTCAGAAGACCGCTCGGTGATCAAGGTCGGCCAGACCTTTGGCTATATCCGCGACACCAATTTCGGTGACCTGTTCAATGTGCGCTCGGTGCCGAACGCCAATGACCTGGCCTATACGGCGGTCGAACTGGGGGCCCATACGGACAATCCCTACCGCACGCCGGTGCCAACCATCCAACTTCTGCACTGCCTGATCAATGAGACCACAGGCGGCCTGTCGACCTTGGTTGATGGCTTTTCGGCGGCCGAGGCCCTGCGCGAGCGGGACCCTGCGGCATTTGAGATCCTGTCGACCACGCCGGTACGGTTCCGGTTCCAAGATAAGACGACCGAACTGGTGGCCAGCGCTACGCCCATCGATCTGGACGTGACCGGGGCCGTGCGCGGCATTCACCTCAGCCCACGCCTCGATTTCGTGCCCCTAATGCCGCGCGAAAAGCTGGCGGAATATTACCGCGCGCGCCGTGTCTTTGACCTGATGATGCGCGACAAGGCCTTTGAAATTCGCTTCCTGCTCAATGCGGGCGATCTGGTCATGTTCGACAATTGCCGCCTGCTGCATGGCCGTACCAGCTTCAATCCTGAAGAGGGTCTGCGCCATCTGCAGGGCTGCTACATCGATATTGACGGTCCGCGCAGCCTCTACCGCGTCATGCGCCGCGACCTTCAAGCCGCCTAATCCGAATCCTTCCTCGCCACGCAAGACCGAGACAGACCATGGGCAAGATCGTTAGCTTTCGTCAGATGAAGGACGGCACCAAGGAGGATTACGATCTTCTGGACGAGTCCGAACGGGAGTTTGCCAAGCAGCTTCCACAGCACATTATGGCGGCGCTGAAGCGGCTGGACCATTCGCTCGAGGGCTATCCCCTCTCGCGCTTGGGCCATTCCCTGCAGACCGCGACGAGAGCCCTACGCGATGGGGCAGATGATGAGTTGGTGGTCGCGGCCCTGATCCATGATCTGGGTGACGAGCTATCGCCCTATAATCACGCCGAGATCGCCGCCGGGATTATTCGTCCCTATGTGCGTGAAGAGGTCACGTGGATCGTCGAGCAGCATGGCCTGTTCCAGACCTACTATTATGTCCATCACAATGGCGGCGACCGCTTCATGCGCGACCGCTTTAAGGACCATCCTTGGTACGAGTCCTGCGTCAAGTTCTGCGAACGCTGGGACCAGGCCTCGTTCGATCCAGACTACGACACCCTCCCGCTCGAAGCCTTTGCGCCTTTGGTTGAACAGATCTTCAGCCGCAAGGCCCACGACCCGCGTTATTTGACGGAGGGGTGAAGGGGGCTACCCCCTACCCCCGCTGCGCGGGTACTTCCCCCAATGGGCGAAGATTAAAGCGCTGACGATGCAACAAAAAGCCCTTCCCCCCCTTGAGGGGGAGAGGGTTGGGAGTGGGGGGTGTTCATCAGCCAACCTCTGCGCCAAGTCTCCCAAAACTAGAAATCCTGAGGGTCCCTTACCGCTCGCGTGAAAGGGTCTGGGTCCCCGCCTTCGCGGGGAACATGGAGGTGGGGGCATCCACACCCTCTCCTCCAACTACCCCCCCCATTTACAGACCCCGACCATCAGCCTACCAAATGAAGCCTAGCGCAAACGGATCACTAAGTTCCGTCACTGAGGGGGCGTTTCATCTCACCATGTCATTGATGTTAAGGACTTTTTTGGAAAATGAGCGGGGGATCAAGCGATTCCTGTCGCGGTTTTTTCCACGGGCCCAAGATGTCGATGACCTAGCGCAAGAGACCTTTTTGCGCGCCTTTGCCGCTGAGGCAGAGCGCGATGTTCTAAGCCCTAGGGCCTTTCTCTATCGCATCGCCAAGAACCTCGCCCTCAATGAGCGCGAGCGTCTGTCCCACAGAACAACGAACTATATAGAGGATTATCCTGACCCATCGGTCTTAGGTGCCAGTGACCAGGTCTCAGGTGAGGACGTGGTCGAAGGTCGACAGAAAATGGCAATCTTTGCAGAAGCGATCTCCGCCTTACCGCCGCAGTGCCGCCGGGTCTTTCTCCTGCGCAAGGTTCAGGGTCTGTCTCAGAAGGATGTTGCGCAAAGATTAGGCCTTTCGGTCAGTACGGTCGAAAAACATTTGGCAACGGGTTTGCTCAAATGCAGTGAGTATCTAAAGCTACGGGGATATGAGGTCGGCAGTGGCCCGGCGGCGGTGCCCACTCAGCCCCAGGCCCAGCCCGAGCCCCAGCGATATGGATCCAAGGGAGGGTCAAGCGCAGATGTCTGACCCGAACAACATTATCCGGCTGGTGGATCTTGCCACCATCGAGGCGCAGGCGGCCGATTGGATCGCCCGTCTGGACCGTGATGGGGCGTCTGAGTCGGATCAGGCCGACTTCGCCGCATGGAAGGCCTTAAGCCCACAACATCAGCAGGCGGCAGATCGCCTGGAAGGCCTATGGTCCGAATTCGACATTTTGGCCAAGCTAACTCCGCCAATCCAAGAACGCCTGATTGCGAGCGCGCGGCGACCGACGCCAACGCCACCCTGGTGGGTAGCGGGTCTTGTTGCGGCCAGTTTGGTTGTGGCTGGCTTGGGCGCGGTCTCGGTCTTGCAACATTTGCCGCACACACAGGTCTATGACACGGCTGTCGGCGGCCAACGGACGGTTAATCTCGAAGACGGTTCGAGCATCCAGCTCAACACCAACAGCCAGGTCGAGGTGCGCTATTCGGCGAAGGCGCGGGACCTGCGTCTGATCCGCGGCGAAGCCTATTTCGAGGTGGCCCCGAATAAACAGCGGCCCTTCTCTGTTTATGCCCAGGAGGGTGTGGTTCGGGCCGTTGGCACCGCCTTTGTCGTGCGCCTGACAGGCGATCGGGTTGAGGTGACGGTCACCAAGGGCAAGGTCGAACTGGCCGCCTTTACCCATCCGACCAGCACTGCGTCGCTGGAGCGTGTGTCCTCTATACCCCGCAAGCCTCTGACCATGGTCTCGGCGACCCATGGGGCTACCGAACTGGCGGTGCTGGATCAGACCCACCTGATCGAGCATCTCGATCTGGCCCCTCCGGAAGTGACCCGCAAGTTGGCTTGGCGCCAAGGGATGCTGGTCTTTAATGGCGAGACCCTGCCCAATGTGGTGGCCGATGTGAGCCGCTACACCGATGTGCAAATCGAGATCGCTGACCCGTCCCTCAACAGCCTAAAGGTCGGGGGCTATTTTAAGGTCGGCGAGATTGATCCCATGCTGGAGGCGCTTGAATCCAGCTTCGGCGTTCGTGTTGAGCGGATCGACGACAAGCATGTGCGCCTGCTGGCCTCGCTTTAGAAAACCAACAATTGCCCTCGGTGTAAAAAAAACATCACATAGGGCCGGGGGCACTAGCGGATTTCTCAGTCCCATCGGTCCTATCCCCTAAGGCCGGTGACTAGGCAGTATCGTTGCATCCATCGTCGTGCCAAAGATTAGGGAAGAAGGATCGCCATTTGCGCGTAAGGATCGCCGCTTGCCTTTTGGCTGGCTCTGTCCTTGCAAGTGCTGGCGGGGCTCAGGCTCAGGTCGCAGGTCCAGTCTGCAACCTTCGGATCACCCAGACCACGCTCGGTCCAGCCCTCGGGGCCTTGGCTGAGCAGTGTGGGGTGCCGCTTCTCTTTCCCTATGAATTGGCCCGCACGGGGGGGGTACATCCCGTCAGGGGACGACGCACGATACCCGAAGCCCTGAAGATCATGCTTCGGGGCACGTCTCTCACCGGTGAACTGACGGCCAGCGGGGTCATTACGATCTCGCGTTCCGTCTATAACGGGGAGAAAGACATGACACGCACGACAAGAACAGGTCTGCTGGCCGGGGCGTCTGCCTTGGTGGTGAGCCTCATCGGGACCAATCAGGTTCAAGCTGCCGACGCCAAGCCCGCCGTGATCGAAGAAGTGATCGTGACCGCCACCAAGCGGGCCGAGTCCGTTCAGGATATTCCGCAGAGCATCACCGCCGTCAGCGGCCGGGATCTCGAAGCCAAGGGCATCGAGAACTATGAAGATCTGACCCGCACCATTCCTGGCGTGATCGCTACCGGTGGCTCCAACTTCAACAAGTTCGTTGTGCGTGGCATCCAGACCTCGAACGGCACCAGCAGCAGCGGCGAGCAAAAGCTGGTGGCCATCTATCTGGATGACCTGCCCCTGACCTCGTTCTCGGTCCTGACCCCAGACATGCGTCCTTACGATATTGGCCGCGTCGAGGTTCTGCGCGGACCACAGGGCACCCTGTTTGGCTCTGGCTCCTTGGCTGGCGCGATCCGTTATGTGACCAACAAGGCCGATCCGAGCGGCTATCACGCCTCGCTTGACGTTGAAGCGGGCAAGACCAAGGGCGACTCCAATCGCCTGCGTCTGGGCGGCATGGTCAATGTGCCTCTGATCCAAGACCAACTGGCCGTGCGTCTGGTCGGCTATAAGCGCGACGAAGATGGCTGGGTGAACTATGCCGGTCCAAACGGCCGCAAGAACACCAACACCGCTGATGATTGGGGCGTTCGTGGCTCCTTGCGTTGGCAGCCCAATGACAAGCTGAACGCGACCTTCATGGTCACCAGCGATCACAATAAGGTCGGTGACTCCTCGCTCTATGACCCGACCCAAGGCCGCAATATCGCCAAGCGCGATTTCCCCTTTGCGGTGGATGTTGATCTCGACAGCTACAATGCCACGGTTGAGTATGATCTGGGCTTTGCGGACCTGACTTCAGCGACGGTTTTCGCCAAGTCTAAGACCGGTTGGAACCTCGATCTGGACGCCGTCCTGACCGCGGTCATGCCGTTCTATTTCCAAGAAAAGATCGATACGGACTCGGTGGTCGAAGACTTCCGGCTCGTCTCTAAGAAGGGCGGCAAGCTCGACTGGGTCGCCGGTGCCTTCTATCTGGACCAGAAGAGCGACTATGCCGACAGTTTCAACGTGCCTCAGTCCTTCTTGGCCGCGCTGAAGATTACCGGTCTTGCGCCGATCCGCACGCCCAATGCCGATACCAGCATGGACCTGCGCAACAAAAAGAACTTTGAAGCCGCGCTCTATGGTGAGGCCAGCTATCACTTCACCGACACCTTGACCTTCACGACCGGTGCGCGTGCGTCGAAATATGAATTTATCGATGAGGACAAGGGTATTGGCTTTACCACCCCGACCCTGATCCCCGCGATCTTCACCTCGCTCTTTGGTTATGGTGGCTCGAACATCGTCAAGGTGCCATCGGTTGCGCGGACCAATTCGACGGGCAAGAAGAGCAAGCTGATCGGCAAGTTCGGTCTGGAATGGCAGCCTAGCGCTGATCAGACCTATTATGGCCTAGCCTCGCAAGGCTTCCGCCGTAGCCACCCCAATGGTCCTTCTGCGGGCAATGGCGGTAAGAGCGCCATCAACCCGAACGATCCCGCCATCATTCCGGTCATGGCCGAGGCTGACTCGCTTTGGAACTATGAGTTGGGTGCCAAGAATATATGGCTCGATGGCCGTCTGCGCACCACGGTTGCGGCCTACTATATTGACTGGGGTCCGATGCAGGTGCCGCTCGTCCGCTCGTCGGATGCAACGCCCTATGTCGGCACCGTCGGTAAGGCCCGCTCAGTCGGTCTGGAAACCGAAGTCGATGCCCTGATCAATGAGCATCTGGAAGGCGGTTTCAACGCCACGATCCAGAGCGCTGAGGTCACCGAATTGACCGCGACGGAGTCTCTCATCTCCGGTGCCGTCGTCGGCGCCAAGCTGGCTTCACCGGAGTTTAAGGCTGGAGCCTATGCCAAATATGGTTGGACCTTGGCCGATGGCTCGGATCTCTATGCTCGCATCGACGCGCAGCATGTCGGGGAATATGTCAACACCTTCCCCAATACGGCAGGGGCCAAGATCCCGAACGCGGCCTATGCCAAGATCCCAGCCTACCAGAACGTCAATGTCAGCCTCGGCTGGGCCAAGGGCAATCTCAAGGCGGTGCTCTATGCCGAGAACCTTGGCAACAATCAGTCGCCGATCTTTATCGATGCGGCCAACTACTCGCTGAACCGTTACGGCACCTTGCGTCCGCGCACCGTCGGTTTGCGTTTGGGTTGGAAGCACTAAGAGGCTTTAGGCGCGATTGGGTCTTCGGGCCGGATCGCGCCGACCTCTATCTATTGTCAAAATGATCTCATAGTTTGATCCAAACCTCGGCGTGATGCCGCGACCGGGGCGGGGGAGTGGTTACCATGTCGATGCTGCGCAAGGCCCAAGCCCTTGGGTTATCGCTTCTTTTGTCTCTCGCAGGAGGGGCTCTGGCCTCGGCGGCGGATATGAGACTGACCACCCCTCAGGGCCAGCTATTGGGCGAGGTCGGGCCAGAAGACGGTATCGCCGTCTTTAAGGGCATTCCCTATGCTGTGCCGCCCGTCGGCATGCGTCGCTGGAAACATGCCGAGCCGACACCGGCCTGGTTTGGCCTACGCAGTGCTAAGGTTGCGGGCCCCGCCTGTATGCAGATGACCATGCCGGAGACCCTGACCTTCGGGCCCGGCAAGACCCAGCCCGTACTCTATTTTGAGCCCGGCGATGTCACCAGCGAAGACTGCCTCTATGCCAATGTTTGGACCCCCGCCAAGGGCGGTGAGATCAAGCGTGCGCCCGCGCCCGTGATGGTCTGGATTCATGGCGGTGGCTTTGTCGGCGGGGCGGGATCTTCGCCAAACTATGACGGCACCGCCCTAGCCAAAAAGGGCGTGGTGGTGGTCAGCATCAACTATCGCCTCGGCATTTTCGGCTTCTTTGCCCATCCCGAACTGTCGGCGGAAAATGGCCAAGGGGCTTCGGGCAACTATGGCGTCTCCGATCAGGTCGCCGCCCTGAAGTGGGTCAAGGCCAATATCGCAGCCTTCGGCGGTGATCCGAACAATGTCACCATCTTTGGCGAGTCTGCGGGCAGTTGGTCCATCAGCCTGCAACTGGCGACTCCTCTGTCAGAGGGCCTGTTCCACAAGGCTATCGGCGAGAGCGGAGCCTATTTCTATTCGATGCCTGACTTGAAGACGGCCACCAATGGCATGGAGTCGGGGGAAACCATCGGCAAGTCCTTTGGCGATAAGGTCGCGCCCGGTGGCTTGGCGGGCTTGCGGGCCCTCAGCGCTGACGCCCTCCTACGCGCCAGCATGACCACGCCCGGTGCCCCCAATTTCGGCCAGTTTCTGGTCGTCGACGGCTATGTGCTCAAACGCCCCGTGCGCGAGACCTATCTGCGCGGCGAGCAACGTGCGGTGCCGGTTCTGGTGGGCTCGAACTCAGATGAGGGTTCCGGGCTTTCCGACTTTGGGGTGGTGGCCCCAACGCCCAAGGATGCTGCGACCTATGTGGCTCAGGTCAAGGCGCGCTACGGCGATCTGGCCCCAGCCTATCTGAAGCAATATCCCGCAACCAACCTGACCGACGCCGTGTTCGATGCCTATCGCGATTCCGAATTTGGCTGGCGCATGGAGCACTGGGCCAATCAGATGGCGGCGGTGAAATCTCCGGCTTGGCTCTATCATTTCTCGCACCTGTCCCCGACCGGTGAAGCCCAGCATTGGGTCGATTTCGGAGCCAACCAGCGGAGGCTTGGAGCCTTCCACGCGTCTGAAATTGCTTATGTTTTCAACAGTCCCGACAAGCAGTTGCGCAACAATGACCAGATCAAGCCCACGGACCTCGCGCTGGCCGATCAGATGAGCAGCTATTGGGTCAATTTCGCCAAGACCAGCAATCCCAATGGCGAGGGGCTTCCCGAATGGAAGCCCTATCTCGACAAGGATCGGCGCTATATGGCCTTTGACGAGACGGCAGTGCCCTCGGTCAATCTGTTGCCGGGTCGGTTGGAGCTTCACCGCACCATGGATCGCGTGCGGACCGAAAAATCCATCCCATGGAACGGGGCGCAAGCAGGATTGCTCGGCCAGACCGTTCCTGCTACCGCGCGCTAAAGCCCTTCTTCCGCGTTCAAGACCTTAGGACACGACCATGACCTCCAAGCTCAATAATGATCCCCGCATCGACCCCCGGATCAAGGCCATCTTTGGCCAGACGGGCGACCTCGCCCCCACGGGCAATGCCAAGGACCGGGCAGAAATGCTGGCCTATGAGGCGAGCGAAGAGGGCTTGGCCGCCGCTGCGGGCCTGAGCGCCATGTTCGATATGGTCGATAATGAGTTTGTTGCTCCGTCGGCCGGTCTGGTCATCCGCACCGAGCGCTTCCAGTCCGCGCCCGATGGCAACTGGGTCAATATCCAATATATCCGCCCCGATACGGACGAGACCTTGCCTTGCGTCTATTACATCCATGGCGGCGGCATGATGATCATGTCTTGTTATGACGGGCTCTATAAGGCTTGGGGCCGGATCATTGCGGCGCGCGGCGTGGCCGTGGCCATGGTCGATTTCCGCAACTGCCTGCGCGCCTCCTCCGCGCCAGAAGTCGATCCCTTCCCAGCCGGTTTGAATGACTGCGTGTCGGGCCTGAAATGGGTCAAGGACAACAGCGCCAAGCTCAATATCGATCCTGACCGCATCGTCGTGGCGGGCGAAAGCGGCGGCGGCAACCTGACCCTCGCCACGGGCCTCAAGCTCAAGCAGGACGGCGATATTGGCCTGATCAAGGGGCTCTATGCGCTTTGCCCCTATATTGCCGGCGAGTGGCCCCTGCCGCAAAATCCGTCCTCAACGGAAAATAACGGCATCTTCCTAGAACTGCACAATAATCGCGGGGCCATGGCCTATGGCATCGAGGCCTTCAATGAGCGCAATCCTCTGGCTTGGCCTGCTTTCGCCACGGCTGAGGACGTCAAGGGCCTGCCGCCGACCGTGATCAGCGTCAATGAGTGCGATCCTCTGCGCGATGAGGGTATCAACTTCTACCGCCTGCTGATGCAAAGCGGCGTCAATGCCCGCTGCCGACAGGTCATGGGCACGACCCATGGCGTCGAGATCTTCGCCATCTGCTGTCCAGATATCAGCCGGGATACGGCCAATGATCTGGCGCGGTTCTGCCGCGAACCGCTCTAGTTCGAGGTGAAAGGGTCTGTCCGCGTTTCGGCTAGGACAGGCCCCATCCGCGCTTGAGGGCATTGAGCGCCTGGGCGTTGAACCGCACACTGACCGACGCCTTGGGCACGACGCCATTAAAGCCATGGTAGGCACCGGGCACGACCAGCAGTTCGGTCGGCACCCCGGCTGCGATCAAGCGGCGGGCATAGTCCACATCCTCATCGACAAACAGATCCAACGCCCCGACACCGATGAAGGTGGGTGGCAGACCCGATAGGTCCTTGACCCGTGCCGGGACAGAACCCGCCGGTGGATTAGCGCTTCCAGGTGCCATGCCGAGCAGCGATTCCCAGCCAAACCTGTTGGAGCCGGAGTTCCACAGGAAGTGGCCAATATGCTCCGGAGCGGGCTTGGTCGAGCCGGTCCGGTCGTCGAGCATCGGATAGATCAGCAGTTGGAAGGCGAGGGCATATTCGCCGCGATCCCGCGCTGCGATGGCCAGCATGGCGGCATGGCCACCGCCTGCGCTTTCGCCCCCGACCGCGATCCGCTTAGGATCAATGCCAAGGCTGGCCGCATTGAGGTTCATCCATCTCAGGGCCGCGTAATTGTCTTCAAGTGAGCCGGGGAAGGCCGTTTCTGGGGCGAGGCGATAGTCGACCGACACGACCAAGGCCCCGCAGGCGGCGGCAATGTCTTGCAGCGCGCCCGGGCCGCCATCGACACGGCCGCCCACGAACCCACCGCCATGCATGTGGAGATAGGCGGGACAGCCCTTCTGGCCGCCCGTGCCATCAATGACCATGACCGACACATCTGGCGCGCCCTTGGGGCCAGGAATGGTCTTTACCACGGGCTGAGGCGCAGGGGCGGGCTTGGGCGGAAAACCCGGACGAGCCCGCATCATCGGCAATATGGCCTTACTGACCGTCGTCTGAGGCAAGGCCTTGGCCCCCGCCAAAAGCTCCGGATCAACGAGGGCAAAGGGGTCGGCAGGCGCTGCCGTCATCGCCGCTAGCGCTTTTGAAGATGCGGCTAAAAGGCCCGATGCCGCGACGCTGCCCAGCAGGCCCAAACCCAGATTTCGCCGATTGATCTCGTTCATGGTTGGATTCCCTATTGAAATCTATTTTTCAGAATGGGTCAGGGCCTTGTAGGTCAAGGCTTGGGCGAGGCCGGGCAGGTCGGCACCGCCGGGCTTGGCCCCCATGCGCTGGATCATGCCGACGAAATAGAGATCGTTGGTCGGATCGATCCAGAACCAGGTGCCCGCCGCGCCGCCCCAGCTGAGCGTGCCCTTACCGACCGGCAGGGCAGCGGTTTTGGGATCAGACACCACCATGAAGTCGAGGCCAAAGCCGACGCCGTCTTTGAAGGCAAAGGCGCTCGTGCCCATGCCTGCGATCAGGCTGCCGTCTGGATGTATGCCGGGGGCGATGGCGTTGACGCCCATTAGGGCAATAGATTGCGGCTTGAGCAGGCGCACGCCATCAAGCGTCCCGCCGTTCAAGACCATCTGAGAAAACCGGCCATAGTCGCTGGCCGTCGAGGTCAGCCCGCCGCCGCCAGACTCAAGGCCATGCGGCTTGGTGAAGTCCTGAACCTGTGGCCCCATCTTTGGCGATAGGGCGATCAGCTTGCCCGTCGCGGGATTGGTGGCATAGACGTCGGACAGGCGATCAACCTTGCCGGCCTCCACATAGAAGGCGGTGTCCTTCATGTTCAGCGGCGTAAAGATGCGCTGCTGTAGAAAATCACTGAATTTTTGGCCAGACAGGACCTCGACGATCCGACCCTGAAGATCAACGCCGATGCTGTAGGACCAGTTTTCACCCGGTTGGAACTTCAAGGGGATTTTTGAGGTGCGGGTGACCAGATCAGCGAGGTCATTGGACTGAAGGACAGCGGCCTTACGGAACATCTTATCGATGGGGCTACGTTGATCGAGGCCATAACCAAAACCCGAGGTGTGGCTCATCAATTCGCGCATGGTCGGCACGCGCTTGATCGGGACCGTTAGAACATTTCCCTGCTCATCTAAGCCCGACATGACGGTCAGGTTGGCCAACTCCGGCAGATATTTGCTGACCGGATCGTCCAGTTTCCATTTGCCCTCTTCATAGAGCATCATCATGGCTACCCCGGTGATGGGCTTGGTCATCGAATAGATGCGCAAGATGGTGTCTTTGGCCATGGGCTTGGCCTGATCGATCGAGGCTTGGCCATAGGTGTTGAACTGAACCACCTTGCCGTGGCGGACCAGAAGGGTCGATAGGCCAGCGACGTCCCCGTCAGCCACGGCCTTGGCCATGGCCGCATCCAAAGCCTTCAGGCCTGCTGCATCCATACCGACGCTCTGCGGCGCGACCGGTTGGACCTGATCGTAGCTGGGGCTGGGTGATTTGGCGGCGGGAGACTTGGCGAAACCGTTTCCCGCAAGACTGGTCGCCAAACAGGCGGCAAGCAGGGTCGTGGCCAGAAGGCTGTTGCGTTTCGTCATGCTGGTCTTCCCCCGGTCAGGTCCTTTGTCTGGCAAGCTGTGCCAAATCTCGAGCCGCATCATGGTCGTGGGCCTGACCCTCCTGTCAAGCCATTCTACATTTGAGTGTCATAATTCTGCGACTCAAGGCGCTGAAGGGTTAGGTCGCCTTGAGTCCAAGGCGCAGCACATCGGAAACCTCAATGCTGGTCTGGAGCTTGACGCGTTCTTCAACATTCTGAGGTCGACCGGTCAGCCAAGCCGAAGCGCCGAGAATGATCATTCTAAGCAGGCCGTGATGGACATCCCGCATCTCTCCGACTTCATTAGCCTGTTCAAACAACTGATAGAAAGCTCGGGTTAGGCCCCCGACCCGCTTGCGTAAATAGGACTGGTTGTCTGGGGCATAGGCTTCGAGACTACGCATAGCCCGAAGGGGCTGTAGGTCAGTATGCTGCTGTGCGAGGGCCAAATTGCGCAGGAGGCCGGTCAGCCTATGGCGCCCATCGAGGGCCTGCGCGTCGACCGGTTGGTAAATATGTCGCCAGATCCAGTCGCTATGATCAAAACAGGCTTGGATCAGGGCCTCCTTGTCTCCAACGCGCTGATAGAGGGTGCGTTTGGTGACCTTGAGTTCCGCCGCGATCTCGTCCAGCGAGGTCGTGTCGATGCCCTTCCAGTTGAACAGTCGGATGGCGGTGGCAAGGATGCGCTCGCGCTTAGCCTTGGCCAGACTGTCCCGATCAAACGGCGTGATTTGGGTTACAAGATCTTGTAAATTCAAAGTCTGGACCGAGACGGGTGCTGCGCGGTCTTTCGACCAGCCCTGGGTCAATAGGTCGTTGAGCAAGAGAACCACAACCTGTTTGTCAATGGGACTTCGCGCCATGCGCTCGGTCCAAAAGCAGGTATAGGGAACCCACCCGATCAGGCTGATCACGGTGCGGGCTACCACATCATGGTCCATAGGGCGCAGTTCGCCGCTTTCAGTGCCCTGTTTCAAAATGGCCGATAGACGCGCGATCACGCCCTCATGCAGGCCTTGGATGGTTTCCTTATCTGCTGGATTGAGGATCCCGATCTCGGTGATGGAGGCAATGTCGGGAGCGTCTGGGCCTAGCACATTCGACACGAAGCCTGTGATGCGGTCTATCGCAAGGGGCTGACTTTGCACCGCCTCTTCAAGCCCACGCGCCAAAAGTTCGCAGGACCGTCGGTAGACTTGGAAGACCAGATCGGCCCGGTCGGTCACGTAATAATAGAGCGCGGCGCGGGTAACGCCGGTTTCTTCGGCGATTTTGGCCAACGAGGTTTGAGACACACCATGGGCGACAAGCGAGCGCGTCGCAGCATCAATCAGCCGGGTTTTCCCCAGCTTAACATCGGCCTTGGTCATGGGCGGTGTCTTAGGCATCGAAGGATTATAGTCCAACCTTGTGCGTCAAGTCATGTGGCGGCGCTACATCACCCATCTCCCAAATTCGCCAAAATTGATACTCATTTGTAGATTGGCTTGACAGGCGGTCGTCATTTTGGAGCAATAGGACACTGAAATGCAAATGCCGAAACTCAAGCGTCAATGTGAGTCGGCCAAGGGGGGAACGATGACCATGAATGGATCAGCCATGCGTATGGCTCTGCTGGCGGGCGTATCTATATTGCCCGTCCTGCTGTCTGCGGGTGTTGCTCAGGCGCAAGAGGCGACGGCAACCAAGAGCGCAGGCGTCGAAGAGGTGGTGATTACCGCCCGTCACCGTGATGAAAATGTTCAGAACATTGCCGCAGCCGTATCCGTGCTCGGCGGCGAACTTCTGACCAAGACCAATACGACGACCATTACGCAGCTGACGGAAATGATCCCCAGCGTGCAGTTCTCGTCCTACAATCCGCGCAACTCGCAGATCAATATCCGGGGTTTCGGTAGTGCTGCGAACCTCGCCAATGACGGGCTTGAGCCCGGCGCAGGCTTCTATGTCGATCAGGTCTATTATGCCCGTCCGGCGTCAGCGACCTTCGACCTGATTGATATTCAGCGCGTCGAAGTTCTACGCGGCCCGCAAGGCACGCTCTATGGCAAGAACTCGACCGCGGGCGCGGTGACCATCACCACAGCCGCCCCGACCTTTGCCCCTCACGCCAGCATCGAACTGACCGGCGGTGATTATCACTTTGGCCAGGGCAAGATTTCGGTATCCGGTCCGATCGTCGCCGACAAGCTGGCGGGCCGTTTGGCGGTCTCCTACACAACCCGCGACGGCATGATCACCAATGTCCAAGATGGCTCAAAGGACAATAGCAACCGCAATGCGATGATCCGTGGCCAGCTGCTGTTCCAGCCTAATGACGCCTTCAATGTCCGTCTCGTCGGTGACTATGCCAAGCAAAATACCAACTGCTGCACCTTGCTGCTGTCGGAAATTGTCACGCCCTCGAACGGGTCGAACTTCGTCGCGATCGCCAAGACGCAAGGCTACACTGCTGTGGCGGACCCCTTTGCGCGCAAGTCCAACACCAATACCGAGATCCATGCTCGCCAAGAGTCCGGCGGTGTTTCATCCATCGCCGAATGGAAGCTGGCTAAGGCAACCATCACGTCTGTCACCGCTTGGCGTTATTGGAAATGGGACCCCGCCAACGATCTGGACTCCACCCCGCTGGACTCCATCCGCAAGTCGGGAATTCAGGATGATCAGAACCAATATAGCCAAGAGCTTCGCATTGCGTCGTCGGGTGGCACAAAGCTCGACTATGTCGCGGGTCTCTACTACTTCCGTGAAAGCCTGAAGAACCACAACACGACCGCCTATGGCGCCAATGCCATGTATATGTATGTCAGCCCGCTCTTGCCGGCTGCCGTCCTGACCGGCGTTCAGAGCGATGGCTATGCGAACATCCGCACGACCAGCTATGCCGCCTTTGGTCAAGCGACTTGGCATGCTGCCCCCAAGTGGGATGTTACCTTGGGTCTGCGGTCCAATAACGACAAGAAGGAAGGCGACTATCGCGGCTATGTTTCCGGTGGCGCGGCCCTAACCTCGCCGCCTTTCCCGGCCTTCCTGCTTCCCACCATGATCGCGGTGCGGGCTGGTTTCGCCTCAAACCTGGCCTATTCGGCCGCCTCCAAGGACAATAATATCTCTGGTCAGGTAGGCCTGTCCTATCAGGCCACCAGCGATCTGTTGGTCTATGCCAACGCCGCGCGCGGCTTCAAGACAGGTGGATTGAACTTCGGTCAACTGCCTGCCGTCGTCCCCAAAGTGGTCAAGCCCGAGCAGATGGATTCGATCGAAGCGGGCTTTAAGTCTCGCCTGCAAGATGGTCGCGTGACCTTGAACGTCGCGGTGTTCCAAGAGACCGCCACCGACTATCAAGCCAACATCACCGATCCGGTCCTCCTCAAGGCCTACATCTCCAACGTTCCTGAAGTTCGCTCGCGCGGCGTAGAACTGGACCTGGCGGCCCGTCCTTCCCAGCAACTGACGATCTATGGTTCAGCGGCCTATACGGATGCGATCTATACCGACTTCCCGGGCTCGCCTTGCGGTTTGGAAAACATCACCAAGCCCTACTGTAGCCTGACCGGTGGCCAGGTGGCTGGCGTGCCAAAGTGGGCGGCCTCCTTGGGCGGCGAATATACGCATCCGACGACGGTCGGCGCGAGCCCCGCTGAGCTGTTCCTCGGCCTCGATGCCTCCTATCGCTCGAAGGTCGGCAGCACGGGCAACTCGCGTTATACCGAGATGCCCGGCCGCGAGATCATCAATGCCCGTCTTGGCCTGCGTTC
>CANCJE010000045.1 GCA_947378235.1 Caulobacteraceae bacterium
GTGCTGCGCGATGTCGGGCGGGTGATGCAACTGCCCTTGGGCATGGTCGACCGTCTGGCCAAGATGATCCCGAACAATCCAGCCAGTCCGACCACCTTGGCTCAGGCCATTGAGATCGAACCGCGCCTGAAACAGGCCAAGAAGGATGATGAGAGCGTCGCGCGGCTGTTGGAAACGGCGCTGAAGCTTGAGGGCCTGTTCCGCAATGCCTCGACCCACGCGGCCGGGATCGTCATTGGTGACCGTCCTCTGATCGAGCTGACCCCGCTCTATCAGGACCCACGCTCTGAGCTCCCCGCCACCCAGTTCAATATGAAGTGGGTTGAGAGCGCCGGTCTGGTCAAGTTCGACTTCTTGGGTCTGAAGACCCTGACGGTCCTCGACCGGGCGGTGAAACATATGAGAAAGCGCGGGGCGGGGATTGATCTTTCGACCCTGCCGCTTGACGACAAGGCTAGCTACGACCTGATGGCGTCAGGCCAGACCATCGGTGTGTTCCAGCTGGAAAGTCAGGGCATGCGCGACACCCTGCGCAAGATGCGGCCCAGTTCGATCGAAGAGATCACCGCCCTAATCTCGCTCTATCGCCCCGGCCCGATGGACAATATCGACACCTATGTGGACTGTAAGTTCGAGCGCAAGGCCGCTGACATGCTCCACCCCAGTCTGGAGCCGGTGCTCAAGGAAACCTACGGCGTTATTGTCTATCAAGAACAGGTGATGCAGATCGCCCAGATCTTGGCCGGCTATTCGCTGGGCGAAGCCGACCTGCTGCGCCGGGCCATGGGCAAGAAGAAAAAGGAGGAGATGGACCAGCAAAAGGCCCGTTTCGTCTCCGGCGCCACTGAGCTTGGCGTGCCCGAACATCAGTCCGACAGCATCTTTGAACTGGTCGCCAAATTTGCTGGCTATGGCTTCAATAAGAGCCACGCGGCGGCCTATGCCATCATCGCCTATCAAACCGGCTGGCTAAAGGCCAATGCGCCGGTCGAATTCTTGGCCGCGTCGATGAGCCTCGATATCTCCAATACCGACAAGTTGGCTGTCTTCTATCAGGACGCCAAACGGATGGGGGTCAAGGTCTGTCCGCCCGACGTTAATCGCTCTGGGGCCGATTTCGAGGTCGAGAACGGCGAGGTGCTCTATGCCCTCGGCGCGGTGCGCAATGTCGGTCAGGCGGCGATGGACAATCTGGTCGCCACGCGGGCGGCGGGCGGTCCGTTCCGCGACCTGTTCGATTTTGTTGAGCGGATCGACCCGCGTCAGGTCAATAAGCGGGCGCTGGAAAATCTCGCGCGGGCAGGGGCCTTTGACCGCATCCATCCCAATCGGGCGCAAATCCTCGCCAATATTGACGCCCTGATGGCCTATGCCCAGAGCGTGGCGGCGGAGCGGGCTTCGTCTCAGGCCAGCCTGTTTGGCGGTGACAGTGACGCGGCAAGGCCAAGACTATCGCGGGTCGATCCTTGGACGGGGCCAGACCAACTGGATGAAGAACTGTCCGCGGTGGGCTTCTATCTCAGCGGCCATCCACTGGAAGATATGGTCACGGTCCTGCGCCGTCGCCGGGTGACCTTGCTGGCCGATGCCATTGTCGCAGCCGAGCAGGGGGCTGAGGCCTTCCGTATGGCGGGTGTTGTGCGTCGTCGCCAAGAGCGCGCCTCCCAGAGCGGTGAGAAGTTTGCTTTCATCTCCCTGTCCGATCCGACGGGCGAATATGAGGTCCTGTTCCCGCCCGAAGCCCTTCGCCGCTGCCGTGAAGTGTTGGAGCCGGGTGCCTCGATCCTGCTCAAGGTCAGGGCCAAGGGCCGCGACGGTGAGGTGCGCTTCTTTGGTGATGATGCCGAGCCGATCGATAAGGCGATGGAGAATGTCGTGGCGAATCTGCGCATTCACCTGTCGCCGCGTTCGACCGAAATCGACGTGCTCAAGCGCCGCCTCGAGGGGGCAATCAATGCCCGCGGCGGTGAGATTAGTCTGGTCAGTGCCATTGATGGTGGCCGTGAGGTCGAGATGCGGCTTCCCGGCCGTTATAGTCTTGATGCCTCCCTCAGAGGGGCCTTGAAGACGGCGCCGGGGGTTTCCTTCCTCGAAGACGTCTAGAACGATCAGGCCTGCGTTAAATGCCTTGCATTTCCTATGTCTTGGCTCTAGTCACACCCCCATCTCACACGCAGACGTTCGGCAGCGTTCGGGTCAATCCCCGTTGGTTACCGTTCCGGGCTCCTGGTTAAACAGGGGCGTTGGTCTGCGGAGGCAAACCGGAAGAAGGAAAAATTGATATGGCACTACCTGATTTCTCTATGCGCCAATTGCTCGAAGCGGGCGCCCACTTTGGTCACCAGACCCACCGCTGGAACCCAAAGATGGACCGTTACATCTTCGGTTCACGCGCCAACATCCACATCATCGACCTGTCGCAGAGCATTCCTCTGCTGCACCAGGCCCTGATCAAGGTTCGTGAAGTCGCCGCAAGCGGTGGCCGCGTTCTGTTCGTTGGCACCAAGCGTCAGGCCTCTGATCCCGTGGCCACGGCCGCTAAGCGTTGCGCCCAGTACTATGTGAACCACCGCTGGCTCGGTGGCACCTTGACCAACTGGCGCACCATTTCGGGTTCGATCGCGCGTCTGCGTGAACTCGAAGGCGTTCTGGACGGTGCAGATACGGGCCGTACCAAGAAGGAACTGCTGCAGCTGACCCGCGAACGCGAAAAGCTGGAACTGTCCCTCGGCGGCATTAAGGACATGGGCGGTATCCCCGACATCATGTTCGTGATCGACACCAACAAGGAAGGCATTGCCATCCAGGAAGCGCGCAAGCTGAACATTCCTGTGATCGCGATCCTCGACACCAACTGCGATCCTGACGGCATCACCTTCCCCATCCCGGGCAATGATGACGCTGCGCGCGCTCTGCAGCTCTATTGCGATCTGATCGCTGACGCCGTCCTCGACGGTCTGGCTGCTGGCCAAGCCTCTTCGGGCGTCGATCTGGGCGCTTCGGAAGCCCCGATGGAGCCTGCTCTGCTGCGTGAAATGACACCTGAACTGGCCGTGGCTGACGAGGCTCCTGCCGAAGCTGTCGCGACCGAAGTTGCAGCTGACTAATCTGATTTCGCGGTCTGGCGGCGATCTTGTCGTCTCCAGGCCGCGGTTCCATTCCAACCCTTTACGCCGGCCGCCTTCCCGCGTCCGGTCGTTTTTATAACTGGAGGATATCCCATGGCGGAAGTCACTGCTGCTCTGGTGAAGGACCTGCGCGAGAAGTCTGGCGCAGGCATGATGGACTGCAAGAAGGCCTTGGTTGAAAACGACGGCGACGTCGAATTGGCCATCGATTGGCTCCGCACCAAGGGCCTTTCTAAGGCTGCTAAAAAGGCTGACCGTATCGCTGCCGAAGGCCTCGTGGCCATGGCAGTGTCAGGCAATGCCGGTGCCATGATCGAACTGAACGCCGAAACCGATTTCGTTGCGCGCAACGTCCTGTTCCAAGGCGCGGCCAAGTCGATCGCTCAGGCCGCCCTGACCGTCGGTTCCGACGTCGAGGCCCTGAACGCGGCTAAGACGGCTGAAGGTGAAGTGGTCACCGATATGCTGGCCAATCTGATCGCCACCATCGGCGAGAACATGGTCCTGCGTCGTGCTGCCCGTTTCGAAGTCTCCAAGGGCGCGGTTGCGTCCTACGTCCACAATGCCACGGCCCCGGATCTGGGCCGTATCGGCGTGCTGGTGGCCGTTGAGAGTGAAGGCGATGAGGCCGCTCTGCGTGAACTGGGTCGCAAGATCGCGATGCACGTTGCCGCGACCCAGCCCCTGTCCCTGTCGACCGACGATCTGGATCCAGAAGCGGTTGAGCGCGAGCGCGCCATCTTCACCGAGCAGGCTCTGGAATCGGGCAAGCCCGCTGGCGTCGTCGAAAAGATGGTTGAAGGCCGTATCCGCAAGTTCTTCGAAGAAGTGGTTCTGCTCAAGCAGGCCTTCGTGATGAACCCGGATCTGACCGTCGAGCAACTGGTCGCCGAAACCGCCAAGACCCTCGGCACGCCTGTCGTGATCAAGGGCTTTGCGCGTCTGGCACTGGGCGAAGGCATCGAAAAAAAGACCGAAGACTTTGCAGCTGAGGTCGCGGCCGTTTCTGGCCAAGGCTAATCTGTTCAGTTTTTGCTGATAATGGGGCGCGGCGCGTTAGACGTACCGCGCCCTTCGGCTATCTTACACAGACGATTCGATCTATCCGCGGACTGAAGAGGCGATAACCCATGACCCAAGCCCCCAGCGCCCCGCGTTTCAAGAAGGTTTTGCTCAAGGTTTCCGGCGAAGTGTTGATGGGCGACGCGCCCTACGGCATTGATATGAATACGGTCGATGCGGTCGCCCGCGATATTGCCGAGATCGTCCGACAGGGTGTTCAGCTTTGCCTCGTCATCGGCGGCGGCAATATCTTTCGAGGCCTATCGACCGCCGCGCGCGGCATGGAGCGGGCGAGCGCCGACTATATGGGCATGCTGGCGACCGTGATGAATGCATTGGCCATGCAAAATGCCTTGGAAAAGTTGGGTGTCGATGTGCGGGTCCAGTCGGCCATTCCGATGGCCACGGTCTGTGAGCCCTATATCCGCCGCCGCGCTGTTCGCCATCTTGAAAAGGGACGGGTGGTGATCTTTGCCGCCGGGACCGGCAACCCCTTCTTTACCACCGACACCGCCGCTGCCCTGCGCGCGGCTGAGATGGGCTGTGATGCGCTCTTTAAGGGGACCAGTGTCGACGGCGTCTATACCGCCGATCCTAAGAAGGATCCCAAGGCGGTGCGGTATGATCAATTGAGTTATCTTGAGGTTCTGGCCCAGGACCTTAAGGTTATGGATGCCTCGGCCATTGCCCTGATGCGTGACAATGCCATTCCCATCGTGGTCTTCTCGATCCGCGAACAGGGGGCATTTTTGAACGTTTTGACGGGCGATGGTGTGCATACGGTCATTTCCTGACCGGTCAAGCCATCGACGGTTTGGTTTAAGATTGGATAGACAATGGCAGCTACTGAAAAGCCGGTACTTTCTCGTTACCGCGATCGCATGGACAAGTCGGTTCTGGCTCTGAAGGAAGAGTTTTCAGGCCTTCGCACCGGCCGGGCCTCAGCGGGCCTGTTGGATCAGGTGATGGTCCAGGCCTATGGCGCAACGGTGCCCATCAGCCAGGTCGGGGCGGTCAGCGTTCCCGATCCGCGCTCGATCACGGTCAGCATCTGGGACAAGGGTGTTGTGGTCTCGGTCGAGAAGGCTATTCGCGCTGCGGGCCTGGGGCTCAACCCTGTGGTCGAGGGCATGACCCTGCGTATTCCTGTTCCGCCCCTGACCGAAGAGCGGCGCCGTGATTTGGCCAAACTGGCAGGCAAATATGCCGAGCAGCAGAAGATCGCCATCCGCAATGTCCGCCGCGACGCCATGGATGACCTGAAAAAGGCTCAAAAGGACACGGTTATTACCGAGGATGAGTTAAAGCGGATGGGCGAAGAGGTGCAAGGCTTCACCGATCAGGCCATTAAGAAGGTGGACGAGACCTTGAAAACCAAAGAACAAGAGATCATGCAGGTCTAGAGACCCGTCGGTCTTTCGAGGCCGTACAGGAGAGGTTCAATCGATGGCGCCGTCATCCGGCTCGACTGTGGGACAACCGACCGGAACGGCCTGCGCCGCGCCGTCGCTGCATGTCGCCATAATCATGGATGGCAATGGTCGTTGGGCTAAGGCGCGCGGTCTGCCACGCACCCTTGGCCACAGGGCCGGGGTTAAGGCCCTTCAGCGAACGGTCGAGGCCGCGCCCGGTCTTGGGATCAGTTGCCTGACCGTCTTTGGCTTTTCGACTGAAAACTGGCGCCGCCCTGCGGGTGAGGTCGCCGAGTTGATGGGTCTGCTTAAGAGCTATGTCGACAGCGATCTTGATCGGCTGCACCGAGAGGGTGTCAAGGTTCGTGTGCTTGGTCGTCGCGATGGGCTGCGCCGGGACCTGCTGGAGACCATTGAGCGGGCCGAACGCCTCACGGGCTCCAACGACCGGTTTTTGCTGCAGGTGGCCTTTAACTATGGGGGGCAGGCGGACATTACCGACGCCGCCCGTCGGTTTGCAGCCGATGTGAAAGCCGGTCTGGTAGACCCAGCTGATTTGGATGAGGCAAGCTTTGGCCGCTATCTCTCAACCGCGCAGGGACCAGCGCCCGATTTGATTGTGCGTACCAGTGGTGAGCGGCGCCTGTCCAATTTCCTGCTCTGGGAGTCTGCCTATGCCGAACTGGTGTTTCAAGACGTCCTTTGGCCCGACTATGGCGAAGAGGCCCTAAGGGGAGCCGTCGCAGAATATCGGACGCGGGATCGCCGGTTTGGGGGAGTTGAGGTCAATGACGTCCTCGCCGCCGGTTAAGGCCTTTGATTGGTCCAATCTTGGCCTGAGGGTCATTTCCGCCACGATTCTGATTCCGATGGTGGTTTTGGCCATCTGGACGGGTGGGTGGCTGTTTTTGCTCATGACGGCGGTCGCGGTCGCCCTGTTGGCGAATGAATGGGGTCAGCTCTGTGCCTCCAAGGCCTCGGCCCGCATGTCGATCGTCATTGCTGCGGCTGTTTTAGCGCCAACCTTCTATGCCCATTGGGGCTATTTCACGGATGCCGCCATGGCGTTGGTTGTGGGGACGCTCGTGGCCGCGCTCGCGGCTGTCGGACTGAAAGAAAAGCCCGGTGATAGTGCCTATGGGGTGTTCTATATCGGCCTTCCGGTCCTCGCCCTGACGTGGCTGCGCACCACCCCTCAAGGACTGACCTGGACCATTGCCCTATTTGCCGTCACCTGGTCAGCCGACATCGTCGCCTATGCCGTGGGGAATGTCGTGAAGGGGCCAAAGCTGTGGCCAAGCTTTTCGCCCAATAAGACCTGGTCAGGCTTCGTCGGCGGGCTCGTTGGGGCCGTCGTCGCGGCTGTCGCGGTCGCTGTTCTATCCAAGTTGAAGATCTCAATCGGGGCGGCGGCCGCGGTGGGTTTGGTCGGAGGCCTTGCGACCATGACCGGAGATCTTTGGGAATCGATGCTCAAGCGGCGTTATGGCGTAAAAGATAGTGGTGACCTGATCCCGGGCCATGGCGGGCTCCTAGATCGGGTCGATGGCTTGATGTTCGCGGCGGTGATCGTCGCAGGCGCACGCCTGATCGCCTTTATTGGATTTCCATTTTGACCCTCAAGCGAACGGTTACCCTCTTGGGATCTACCGGGTCCATTGGCGTTTCGACCCTCGATCTGTTTGAGCAGGCCACAGCTCATGGGTCGGCGGAGGTCCAAGTCATTGCGCTGACGGCGGGCCGAAATGTCAAACGTCTGATCGAGCAATGTCTTAAATGGCAACCGCAATTTGCTGTAATTGCTGATGAATCTGAGCTGTATTCATTGCGCAGGGGTCTGGTCGGAACCGGCATTGCATGTGGGGCAGGGGCCTCTGCGGTCGTCGAGGCTGCGGCTATGGATGCCCAGTGGGTCATGTCTGCAATCGTCGGGTTTGCGGGGCTAGCACCAACCCTAGAGGCGGCTCGCAGGGGCGCGATCATTGCTCTGGCCAATAAGGAGAGCTTGGTTTGCGCCGGTCCAGCCCTGATCGACTTGGCGCGCCGGGCAGGCGGAACCCTCATTCCGGTCGACAGCGAACATTCGGCTATTTTCCAAGTTTTGCATCCGGACCAAGAAAGGCGCGTTTCTCGCCTCATTCTTACCGCATCTGGAGGGCCATTCAGGACGTGGACGCGCGACGCAATGGTTGGGGTTACCCCTGAACAGGCCGTCGCCCATCCGAACTGGTCCATGGGGGCCAAGATCTCGGTCGATTCCGCGACCATGATGAACAAGGGCTTGGAGATGATCGAAGCGTCTTACCTGTTCGGCATGGGTCCAGAGATGATCGACGTCGTCGTCCATCCCCAGTCCGTAATCCACAGCCTTGTCGAATATCAGGATGGTTCGACCTTGGCCCAGCTTGGCCCTCCGGACATGCGCAGCCCCATCGCGGTCGCCTATGCTTGGCCGGACCGTTTGCCGTGGCCAGCGCCTGCCCTCGATTTAGCGGCCTTTGGGCAACTGACCTTTGAAGCCCCAGATCTTGAAAAATTTCCGGCCATTGCAACGGCTAGGGCGGCCTTGGTCCATGGCGGTTCCGCAGCCGCTGTGATGAATGCCGCTAATGAGGTGGCGGTTGCCGCCTTCCTTGACCGGCGTTTAGGCTTTCTGGATATTGCTGCAACGGTCGACCGGACCTTGGATCAGATGAATGATCTTGGCCAGTTGGAGACGGGCGCGGGTGATGACATACTGGAAACCGCAATGATGGTTGATGCGTCGGCCAGACGCGTCGCTGCCAATCTGGTCGCTGGCCTCGCTCGCTCATCATAGCCAACAAGGAACCGTCTGATCATGCTCGCCTTCGCGCACACCGCGATCACCTATATTGTCCCCTTCCTGTTCGTGCTGACGCTCGTCGTCACCGTGCACGAGCTTGGACATTTTTGGGCGGCGAAGGCCTGTGGTGTGGCTGTGGATCAGTTCGCCATTGGCTTTGGTCGGCCTTTGCTGCGCTGGACCGATGGTTCGGGCGTGCAATGGCAGATTGGCTGGATCCCCTTAGGCGGCTATGTGCGCTTTGCCGGTGACGTCAATGAGGCCAGCGTTCCTGATCAGAACGGACTGGACGACCTGCGCAAGGCCATCACCGCCCATGAAGGGGCCGAGAGCGTTGGGCGCTATTTCCACTTTAAACCGCTTTGGCAGCGGGCCTTTGTCACGGCGGCGGGTCCCATCGCTAATTTCGTCCTCTCAACGGTGCTGTTTGCCCTTCTGCTGATGGTAATCGGTGAACGGGTTTCGGTACCGCGCGTCGATGGCGTTGCCCCCAACCAAGCGGCGGCTAAGGCAGGCTTTCAGGTTGGCGATATCATCAAACGCGCCGATGGCCGCAGGATCGACAGCTTCACCGATCTTCAGCAGATCGTCATGCTGCGTGCGGAAACACCGATCAAATTCGAGGTGGATCGCGGTGGCGTCGACCTTGAATTGACCGCCACACCGGATCGGCGTGAGGTCACAGACGCCTTTGGCGGCAAACAGAGTGTTGGCGTGCTCGGCCTGTCCAACCAAGCCCGTCAGCAGGATCTCACCCTAAAACGTTACAATCCCGTCCAAGCCTTGGCGCGCGGCGCTGGCCGAACATGGGACGTATTGGATACGACCGTCTATTATCTCAGCCGGATCGTGACCGGTCGTGAGTCGGCGAAGCAGTTGGGCGGCCCCTTGGGGATTGCGCGGGCTTCAGGTGCCGTCGCACAGGCCGGTGCAGAAGGGGCCCCTAGTGTTGCAACGCAGATTATCGGAAGCTTTGTGGCTTTGCTTGGGCTCGCTGCGGTTCTATCGGTTGGGATCGGGTTCATGAATCTGCTCCCAATCCCGGTCCTAGATGGTGGTCACCTCCTATTCTATGCCTATGAGTCTATTGCCCGCCGCCCTATGAATGCCCGAATCCAAGCGGCAGGCTATCGGGTGGGGCTTGCTATGCTGCTCAGTTTGATGTTGTTCGCCACTTGGAACGATTTGCAGCAACTCCAAGTGTTTCATTTCCTCGGCGGACTGTTCTCGTGAACACCCGCCCCGCGTCGATGGCTGATCATATGCAGAATTCTAGCGCCCGCAGCACTGTCGCCCGTTTGGGGCTCATGTCGGGGCTCGCCTTGCTACTAACCGGTACGGCCTTGTCTACGCCGGCCTTGGCTCAGGCAACCGGATCTCCGGCGGCTGCAGCCCCGCAGGCGGCGGTCATTCAGAGGATCATCATAAAGGGTAATGAGCGTATCGAGCAGGGGACGGTCCTGTCCTACCTGCCGATCCAGCCTGGTGATCTGGTCGGACCGGCCCAGATCGACTTGGCGCTCAAAACCCTCTTCAGGACCGAGTTGTTTGCCGACGTGAAGTTGGACATCCAATCAACCGATCTGGTTGTGACGGTCGTTGAAAATCCCATCATCAATCAGGTGGTCTTCGAGGGGAATGATAACCTCAAGGAAGATAAGCTGCGCGATGAGGTGACCATCCGTCCGCGCGGTATCTTTACCCGCTCTAAGGTCCAAAAGGACGTGCAGCGGATCATCGAACTCTATCGCCGCTCCGGCCGCATCTCGGCGACCGTCACGCCTAAGGTGGTCGAACTGCCGCAAAAGCGTATCGATCTGGTCTTTGAGATTAATGAAGGCCCCAAAAGCGGTGTGCTGCGGATCAACTTCCTCGGCAATAAGGAATATTCCGACAACGATCTGCGCGATGTGGTCGTGACTAAGGAGTCGGAATGGTACAAGTTCCTGACCTCTAACGACAATTATGATCCAGACCGGATCGAATATGACCGCGAGCAGCTTCGGAAGCACTATCGCAACCGCGGTTTCTATGACTTCCGCATCATTTCGGCCGTCGCCGAATTGGCCCCGGATAAGAACGGGTTTGCGGTGACCTACAGCCTCGATGAGGGCCCCAAATACAAATTCGGCAAGCTTACCGTCGATACGGACCTCAAGAAGTTGAACGGCGATATCCTGAGGATGTTGCTACCCATCCAAGAGGGCCAGATCTACGAAGATAAGCGTATTGAAGACGCGACCGACGCCCTGACCTTTGCAGCCGGTGCCGCAGGCTTCGCCTTTGTGGACATTCGTCCGCGCTATGTGCCCAACAAGGCCACCAAAACCGTAGACGTTGTCTTCGAGGTCAAGGAAGGGCCGCGCGTCTATGTCGAGCGGATCGACATTGTTGGAAATGTTCGCACGCTCGATCCGGTTGTGCGGCGTGAGCTTCGCTTGAATGAAGGCGATGCCTTTAACCGTGTGCTCGTCGACCGCTCGAAGAACCAGGTCAAGGGTCTTGGATTCTTTAAGGACGTCGAGATCGAGGAATTGCCGGGCAGTGCGCCTGACCGAACGATCTTGAAGGTCAAGGTTACTGAACAACCGACGGGTGAACTGTCCTTCAGTGCGGGCTATTCGTCACTGGATAAGGTGGTTCTGGACCTTGGTGTGACCGAGCGGAACTTCCGAGGTCGTGGCCAAAGCCTGCGGGCTCAGGTGTCGATGGGCTCGATGCGCCAGCAGGTCGATTTCTCGTTCACCGAGCCACGGTTCCTCGACCGTGACCTTCGCGCGGGGTTGGACCTTTTCTCGTACAAATATAATTTCTCGCAATATTCGGGTTATGACACGGCCTCAACGGGTATGGGCGTTCGTCTAGGCTTCCCCTTGACGCAAAATGCTTCCATGTCGACCCGGTACAATCTGCGCAGCGATGATGTCGTCGTGCAGACCGCGCTATGTGGTGTGAGCGTTTCTATTCTGCTCTGCGATCAGGCCGGTTCGCGCATTACGTCTTTGGTTGGCTATTCCTATCGTTGGGATCGCCGCAATGATCCGATCAAGCCCACACGCGGCTTCTCGGTCGATGTGCAGCAAGATTTTGCGGGTGTCGGCGGTGATGTGAAATATCTCAAGACCGAAGCCGATGCTGACTGGTATCACGGCTTCACGCCCAACATCATCTTCAGCGCGTCCCTGTCATCGGGTTACATCTTCTCCTATGGCAATGACAGCATCCGGATCAATGACCGCTTCTATAAGGGGGGGAACACCTTCCGCGGCTTCCAGACCGCCGGTATCGGTCCGCGTAACCTGACCTATAATGATGCCTTGGGTGGCCAAGCCTATGCCATTGGCTCGCTAGAATTGACCCTGCCGACAGGGTTGCCTGAGCAGTACGGTATCAAGGCGGCCCTATTCTCCGACTTTGGAACCTTGGGCATGTTGGACAGCAAGTCTAAGGTCAGTTGCACGACCATTCCTGCGGGTTCGACCCTATCCGATGGCACATTGACAACGGCGGCGACAAAGAACTGTGACACCATCAAGGATGACCTCACACCGCGCGCAACGGTCGGTGCCAGTATCTTCTGGAAGTCCCCTATGGGTCCCATCCGCTTTGACTTCAGCCAAGTGCTGCTAAAAGAAGATTATGACCGTACCGAAGCGTTCCGTTTCTCCACATCAACAAGGTTCTAAATTCATGTCCCTGAAAACTCTCGGCGCTGTTGGCCTTGGCCTTCTTGCCACATTCGCCGTGGCCCAATCGGCTTCGGCTCAAGCCGCTCCTGCAGCGGCGAAGACGGCACCTGCGGCACCCGCAGCCGTGACGTTGGCGACCGGTCCAGCAATCGCTGGCGTCTGCATCTATTCGGGCGACCGCGCCATCCTGTCCTCGACGGTTGGTAAGTTCGTGCTGACCCGCATCCAGACCATCGAAGCGCAGGCCAATGCCGAACTGACTGCTGAGAAGAACGCCATTGTTGCAGAGGGCAAGGCCCTTGAAGGTCAACGCGCGACTCTGCCGCAGGAACAGCTGGAGCAAAAGGCCCTGCAACTGAACCAGCGTGGTCAGGCTCTGCAGCGCAAGGCTCAGCAGCGTGGTCGTGAAATCGAAGCGACCCAGCAAAAGGCCCTGTCGCGGGTTAATGATGAGCTTCAGCCCATCGTGCGGGACGTGTTCCAGCAGCGGGCCTGCAGCCTCTTGCTCGACGCAAATGCTGTGATGCTGGCTAATCCAGCCATGGACATTACTGACGCTGCCGTGGTCAAGCTGAACGCCAAGATCACGCAATTCGCCTTTGAGCGTGAGCGTCTGGAGCCAGCGCCAGCGCCAGCGCCTGCTCAATAGTCTGTTTTATGATCCAATATCGCTCTAGGGCGATCTTGATCAGATAAGCTAACGCGGTGGGCGGGCTTTGCGGCCTGTCCACCGCTGTTCGTTCGTGGGGGGACGCATGCCGGACCTACGGTTCTTTGACGATTTGGGACCCTTTACCCTAAAGGCCCTCGCGGATTTGACGGGCGCGGTCCTTGCCGATCCAAAGACCGCCGATCAGGTCGTGACCACGGTCGCGCCCTTGAATAGGGCGCGGGCCGGGGCGATCAGCTTTCAGTCCGATCCCCGCTACCGGGCTGACCTGCAGGCCACTCAGGCGAGCGCCTGTTTCCTTTCGGCCAGCCAGCAGGCCTTGGCCCCTGAGGGCTGCGCGGTTCTGATCACGCCGACCCCGCAGGCGGCCTTTGCCCAATGCGCCGCAACCTTCTTTCGGCCTAAGCGCCATGTTGGGACAGTAGCCATTCATTCAGACGCCCATCTTGAAGAGGGTGTCGAACTGGCACCGGGTGTCGTAGTTGGCCAAGGGGCCACGATTGGGGCTGGAACCGTCATCGGGGCCAATACAACGATCGGTCCTGGGGTCTCTATCGGTCGGCACTGCCAAATCAGCCCCAATGTGACCATCGGCTTTGCCATGATCGGCGATCATGTTCGCATCCTTGCCGGATCGCGCCTTGGCGAGCCGGGCTTTGGCATAACAGGGTCCGCTAAGGGCGCGTTGGATGTGCCTCAGCTTGGCCGGGTCATTATTCAAGATGGCGCCACCATCGGGGCGGGGACCTGTATTGATCGCGGAGCCTTTGAGGACACGGTGGTGGGTGAGAACACCAAGATCGATAATATGGTTCAGATCGCCCACAATGTCGTCATTGGGCGCAACTGCGTGATCGCCGCTCAGGTCGGTTTTGCTGGCAGCGTCACGGTCGGCGATGGCGCAGCCTTTGGTGGCCAGGCCGGTACGGCGGACCATACCAAAATCGGATCAGGGGCCCGGATTGCCGGATCCTCTGGGGTGATGAAAGATATACCAGCGGGCGAATCTTGGGGGGGCTATCCAGCCCGGCCTATCCGTCGCTGGCTGCGAGAAACAGCTTGGGTGTCCCAACGCGTGAATGATCGTGAACCCGGCGGGACGTCGGGACGTGCGAAAGGTGATGACGAATGAGCCATATCGAACCCCAAGCTGAACCCTCAATCTCCATTGATATTAATGAGATTTTTCGGCGTATTCCGCACCGCTATCCATTCCTTCTGGTCGACCGCGCGGAGGACTATGTCCCCCACAAATCGATTGTCGGGATCAAGTGCGTCACCTTCAATGAGCCCTTCTTTCAAGGCCACTTTCCCAACAATCCGGTTATGCCGGGTGTCCTGATTGTCGAGGCCATCGCCCAGAGCGGGGCCTTGCTGATGTCCAAGACCCTTGATGCCGACGTCACCGGCAAGACCATCCTGTTCATGTCGCTCGACAATACCCGGTTTCGCCATCCGGTCCGTCCGGGCGATGTGCTGCGCATGGAGGTCGAGGTGGTTCGGGCGCGGTCTACCCTGTTCAAATTCCGTGGCAGAGCTTTGGTTGGCGACAAGGTCGCTGCTGAATGCGAGTTCGCCGCTATGGTCGTGGAAACCCCTGAATGACCCAGATTCACCCCAGCGCTATCATCGACCCCAAGGCTCAGTTGGGCGTGGATGTTCAGATCGGGCCGTTCTGTACGGTCGGTCCCAATGTCGTGCTGGGTGACGGCGTCAAGCTGACCTCTCACGTGGTTGTCGACGGTCACACCACGATCGGGGCCCAGACCCTCGTCCATCCCTTGGCCTTCTTGGGCGGCCCGCCGCAGCATCTGGCCCACAAGGGCGAGCCGACGGAACTGATCATCGGCGAGCGCAATGTCATCCGCGAAAATGTCACCATGCATACGGGCACGGTTGGCGGTGGCGGCGTGACGCGGGTTGGATCGGACAGTCTCTATATGGTCGGGGCCCACGTGGCCCATGACTGCGTCGTCGGCAACAACGTCACCTTTGCCAACAATGCCACCCTCGGCGGCCATGTTCAGGTCGGAGATTTCGTCTTTATGGGCGGGCTCAGCGCCGTGCACCAGTTCACCCGCATTGGTCGCTATGCCTTTGTCGGCGGCGGCGGCGTGGTGACCAAGGATATCATTCCCTATGGCTCGGTTTGGGGCAATCACGCCCATCTCGAAGGGCTGAACCTGGTTGGCCTCAAGCGCCGGGGCTTTTCGCGCGAGGCGATCAACAATCTGCGCGCGGCCTATCGCCTGATGTTTGCCGATGAGGGCACCTTCCAAGAGCGGCTCGATGACACGACCGAGGTCTATCAGGGCTCGGCAGAGGTGATGGAGATCGTCAATTTCATCCGCTCCGACGCCAACCGTCCCATCTGTTTGCCACACGATTGAGCACGCCCATGCGCAAGCTTGGTCTCATTGCCGGTGGCGGCGACCTGCCAAGGACGCTGGCCCAGCGCTGCGTTGATGCAGGTCGCCCGTTCTTTGTCGTGCGTCTTAAGGGCTTTGCCGATGCCAGCCTCGCGGACTATCCCGGCGCGGACATCGGCATGGCCGAGTTGGGCAAGTGTTTTGCAGCCCTCAAAAAGGCGGGGTGCGAGACCGTCTGTTTTGCCGGATTGGTCGCACGGCCTGATTTCGCCGCCCTAAAGCCCGATCTGCGCGGCATGATAGCCCTGCCACGGGTCATTTCGGCGGCCCGCCAGGGAGACGATGGCCTCCTTCGCGCCCTGCTCGCTGAATTTGAGATGGAGGGTTTTGTCATTGAAGGTGCCCATGAGGTGGTCGATGATCTTACCCTTCCGGCGGGCGTGCTGGGCGCTGTGGTGCCTGAGGCCAGCGACAAGGCTGATATTGCCCGCGCCATCGAGGTCGCCCGCGCCATTGGCCGGATGGATATAGGGCAGGGCGCTGTGGTGGTACGGGGCCTGGTTCTGGCGGTTGAGGGGCAAGAGGGCACTGATGCCATGCTGGCGCGCTGTGCGGACCTGCCCAAGGCCCTGCGTGTCGGCGAGACGGGTGACGCCTGCGGTGTGCTGGCCAAGGCTCCCAAGCCCATCCAAGAGCGCCGAGTAGACCTTCCCACCATCGGCGTGGCCACCGTTCGGGCAGCGGCCCGTGTTGGCCTTCGCGGTATTGTCGGGGAGGCCGGAGCCCTGCTGGTCATTGACCGTCAGGCCGTGATTGAGGCCGCCAATAGTCTAGGCCTGTTCATTCTGGGTATCCCTCCCGCGCCGGATGATGATGGGGTAGGGGCCTAAGGTGACCCAAGACGCGAACCCTAAGCCCCTCTGTGTCATGCTGGTCGCGGCAGAGGCCTCTGGTGACACCCTAGGGGCCGGGCTGGCCCGCGTGCTCAGGGCGCGGCTGGGGGACGGTGTTCGCTTTGTCGGTATTGGCGGCGAGAAGATGGCCGCTCAGGGCATTGTCAGCCCGTTCGAGATTTCGGAACTGTCTATTCTCGGTATCCTCGAAGGCGTTGCCGCCTATGGCCGTGTGGTCAAGCGCGCCGATGAGGCCGCTGCCTTGGCCGTGCGTGAACAGCCTGATGTGGCGGTCCTGATCGACAGTTGGGGCTTTACCCTGCGCGTCGCCACGCGCCTTCGCAAACAGCTCCCGAAGCTGCCCCTGATCAAATATGTCGGCCCTCAGGTGTGGGCCTCGCGTCCGGGCCGGGCCAAGACCTTGGCGGCGTCGGTCGATCACCTTCTCTCGATCCATGCCTTTGACGCCCCCTATTTCGAGGCTGAGGGCCTGCCGGTGACCTTTGTTGGCAATACGGCGGTCTCGATTGGCTTTGAGGGTGCTGATCCCGCCCGACTGCGCGCCCATATTGGCGCGGGTCCTGACGATCCGATCCTGTTGGTCCTGCCCGGCAGTCGCCCCGCCGAGATCGCCAAGGTCCTGCCGCCCTTTGAGGACGCCCTGCGCCTGATCAAGGCCGCCCATCCCCATCTGCATGTGGTGGTCCCCGCCGCCTCCACCGTTGCCGATGAGGTCGCCGTCAAGGTCGCCAGTTGGCCGTTCCGCGCCCACGTCCTTCGCAGTGAAGAGTTGAAACGCGACGCCATGGTGGCAGCAACCGTTGCCTTGGCCTGTAGCGGCACAGTGACGACGGAGCTGGCCCTGGCCGGATGTCCGATGGTGGTCGGTTATCGGATCGGGGCGGTGACCTATGGGGTGCTCAAGCTCTTACTCCGCACGCCCTATGTCACCCTGTTCAATATTGCGGCGGACCGGTATGTCGCCCCCGAATTTTTGCAAGATCGCTGCACCGGCCCCTTGATGGCCAAGGCAGTGTCAGACCTGCTCGATGATCCCGAGCGCCGCGCCAAACAGTCCGCCGACCAGTTCGCGGCCCTCGACAAGATGGGCCGAGGTGGCCCTGACCCGGCCGAGCGGGCCGCAGATGTGGTGATGGACTATCTGAAGCGCGGGTAGGGTCGCGGTTAGACACAAAAAAGGGCGGAACCGAAAGGTCCCGCCCTTTTTCGTTTTGATCAGACGCCGTCGGCTTAACGCTGTTCGATATCGACGAAATCGCGTTGCAGGGCACCGGTATAGAGCTGGCGCGGACGTCCGATCTTGCGCGCTGGGTCTTCGAACATTTCTTTCCACTGCGAGATCCAGCCGACGGTGCGGGCCAGGGCGAACAGAACGGTGAACATGTCGGTGGGGAAGCCCATCGCCTTGAGGGTGATGCCCGAATAGAAGTCGATATTGGGGTAGAGCTTACGTTCCACGAAATAGGGATCGCTGAGGGCGATCTTTTCCAGTTCTATGGCCACCTTCAACAGTGGATCATTGGGGTCGCCCACGGCGGCCAGAACCTCGTGGCAGGTCTTTTGCATGACGGTGGCGCGGGGGTCGTAGTTCTTATAGACCCGGTGACCAAAGCCCATCAGGCGATATTTGCGGTCCTTAACGCCTTGAACATATTCAGGAATGCGGTCAACCGTGCCGATTTCCTTCAGCATCATCAGGGCCTCTTCATTGGCCCCGCCGTGGCTTGGGCCCCAAAGACAGGCGATACCAGCGGCGATACAGGCGAACGGGTTGGCCCCCGACGACCCGGCCAGACGCACGGTCGAGGTCGAGGCGTTCTGTTCGTGGTCGGCATGGAGGATGAAGATCCGGTCCATAGCGCGGGCCAGAACGGGGTTCACCACATAGTCTTCGGCCGGAACCGCAAAGCACATGCGCAGGAAGTTTTCCGAATAGCCAAGATCGTTCCGTGGGCTGACAAAGGGCTGGCCGACGGAATATTTGAAGGCGCGAGCCGCGATGGTTGGCATCTTGGCGATCAGGCGATGGGCCGAAATCTTGCGCTGCTCTGGATCATCGACATTGATGCTGTCGTGATAGAAGGCCGACAGGGCGCCGACCGTGCCGGTCATGATCGCCATCGGGTGGGCATCGCGACGGAAGCC
>CANCJE010000046.1 GCA_947378235.1 Caulobacteraceae bacterium
TAACCTGTTGATATTGCGGCACCAACTGGGCGGGATAGCCCATCGGGGCCATCTCAGGCCCTCGGACGGCACTCGTCACTGTTGAGCAGGCCGCCATAGGCAGGGCCATAAGGACGATCAGTGAACGAAGCGTTTTGGCAGATGTCATCGGATGAACTCGCTTACTCAGGATCATTGGGCGAAAGCTAAGCGGCGCGAGGTTGACTCGCGGCGAACTTGGGCGGCTTCAGGACCGATCAGGGCCTTGCCCGGACCGGTCGCCACCGCTTCGATGGACTTTTTGGAGCTGGTATTTTGTAGGGTGAAAAGCTCGCCCACAGCGGCATTGCCCATCGCCTTGGCCTCAAGGCTTAGAACGATGCTGCCGTCACGATAGGTGACTTGGACAAGGTCATCGCGGTGGATCACCAAAGGAGCCAGCAGATCACGCGTTGATACGGCTTGGCCTGTGCGCAGAGGGCGTTTGACGCTGAGGCCGATGACGTCGTCGGCATTGCGAGGCGCATCGCTCGGGACGGCCTGGGCCAGGACTTGGCTATAGGTCAGGTCTTCCGCTTGGATGATATCGCCCGAAGACAGGCTGCGGCTATAGGTCAAGACCTCCGTCATGGCGGCAGAGGCCGAACGGGCGGTCACAGTGGGGCGAACGGTCGACGGTGCCGGTTCGGCCTCGAGCCCCGAACGGACGATCAGGCGGCGCAGGCCCGTGCTGTTAGACCAATCAAGGCCGTAACGCTGAGCCAGTTGCTGAACCAGGGCGGCATCGAGCACCTGATTGCGGCCGGGCTCGACGCCGTTGGCCACCACCACCGTGCCTGCAGAACCGGTATTGTCGAACAGGTCGCTGAGGGTGACTTGGCCATTGCCGTCGACCAGTTCGCTGCGCAAGGTCACCGGCTGTCCGGCTAGGGCCGAACTGCTGATCAAGGTGGCGGCAAGACTGAAAGCGATAGCGACGGCGCGCATGGCTCTAGCCCTTCAACTGTGAAGCGGCGGCCAGCATCTGGTCGCTGGTCGTGATGACCTTAGAGTTCATCTCATAGGCACGCTGGGCGACGATCAGGCTGGTGATTTCGGTCACCGCGTCAACGTTCGAGGCTTCGGTGTAGGACTGCATAATCTTGCCGACCCCTTCAACGCCCGGCGTACCGATCACGGCCGCGCCCGATGCACCACTTTCGAGATACATATTGCCGCCGATGGCTTCGAGACCGGCCTCATTGAAGAAGGTGGCCAATTGGAGTTGGCCGAGCAAAACCGGAGCGGTCGTGCCGGGCTGAACCACCTGCACCTGACCGCTAGCCGAAATGGAGATGTCCGTCGCATTTTGCGGAATAGTGATGGCGGGCTGAACCAGATAACCGTCTTTGGTGACCAGTTGGCCTTGGTCGTTTTTCGAGAAATTGCCAGCGCGCGTATATCCGGTTTCCCCTGAAGGCATAAGAACCTGAAAGAAGCCTCGGCCATCGATGGCCATGTCCAGCTTATTGCCGGTCAAGGTTGGCGTGCCCTGCTCGGTGATCCGATAGATGGCTCCAGCCTTAACACCTGAACCGATCTGAATGCCGGTCGGAACGATGGTGCCCGTATCGGATGACTGGGCCCCCATACGCTCGACATTCTGATAGAGCAGGTCTTGAAACTCAGCCCGCTGACGCTTGAAGCCAATCGTGTTCATGTTGGCGATGTTGTTGGAGATAACTTCAACGTTGGTCTGTTGCGCAGACATGCCCGAAGCGGCGGTACGAAGAGCTCTCATTGCGACAATTCCTGATCGTGGGTCATGGGTTTCAGCTCAGCTTTCCAAGACGCGCAACGGCATCTTCGGACAGCTTGGCGGTCTGTTCGACGAGGCGAGCCATGCGCTCATAGGCACGGCTAACCTCAATCATGTTGGTGATTTCCTTGATGGCGTTCACGTTCGAACCCTCCAACATCCCCTGATGCATCTGAGCCGTGGTGGCCGGGGTCGGTTGAACGTTTGAGGTGTTGCGATAGAGGCCGTCACCCATCTTTTCGAGGTTAGACATCGAGGCGAACTGCACAGGCCGCAGGGCACCGATGCGCTGACCCGCCTGGCTGATGATGCCGTCTTGGCTGATGCTGATTGGGCCCTTTTGGGTGTCGACTAGGATCGCGCCGCCATCGCCGACCAACTGATCACCCTTTTGCGTGGTCAGCCGGCTACCGGCATCGAGTGTAAAGCGCCCATCACGAGTATAGCGCGGGCCATCAGGCGTGTTGATTTGGAAAAAGCCCTCACCCTCGATGGCGATGTCTAAGCTATTTCCGGTCGTGCGCAGCGAGCCTTGGCTAAAGTCCCTGGCAAGGCCTGTGTCGAGGACGAACTTCACCGGCGCTGGGCCGCCAAGGGTCTTGGCGGGGCTTTCCGGGTCTTCGGCAAGGATCAGCTGCTCGACCTTGAAGCCGACCGTGTCTTGGTTGGCGATGTTATTGGCGACCACATCCATCTGGCGGCGCAAGGTCATCTGGCGCGACAGTCCGACATACATTGCATTATCCATGGCGCGCTCCTTTTCCTCTTGAGCCAAATTGTGCCCTCTGGCCTATGCAAAGGACGGGCCAGTTTGAAAGCTGAACCATTTCAATGTGGAGTGTGGTTAATTTTCGCTTAGCAAGCGGGTTTGACCCGGCAAGTCCTGCCGAAATCGGCGCGGGTTAAAAACCGATCCTTAACCCGTGTAAGCAATGTATAAAGAAGTGTAGGGCATGGATTCTCGCAAAGGCTTTTGGGCCTCGAGATTTGAATGCGGACAACGGTGAGACGATGGCCAAAGATAAAGCCAAGAGCAAAGAGGCCCCAGAGGGCGAAGCCGCAGAAGCTGTCGAAGGCGAAGAGGGCGAACCCGCGAAGAAAAAGCTTCCGGTCTTGTTTATTGCAATCGGCGTCGCTGTGGCCCTTGTCCTGGGCGGCGGCGGCACGGCTGCCTTTTTGATCTTCGGCAAGAAAAAGCCACCTGAAGCTCACGGCGAAAAGAAGCCTGAGAAAAAAGAAGAAAAGAAAAAAGAAGGCGGGCACGGCAAGGAAGGCGAGGGCGCCAAGCCTGTTGGCATCGTTAAGGAGGGCCCCGATGGAGTGACCTTCTACACCTTGCCGGACATTACGGTGAACATGCAGTCTCCGGACAATCGCCCGACCTATATCAAATTAAAATTGACCCTCGAATTGCCGAATGCCGAACTTGTTGAGGTGTTAGAACCGAACATGCCGCGGATGCAGGACATGTTCCAATCCTTCCTGCGCGAGCTACGGCCTGAGGATATGCAGGGTAGCCAGGGCAACTATCAGCTGCGGATGGAAATTCAGCGGCGGGTCAATCTGATTATTGCGCCAGCGAAAGTGAACGCAGTGCTGATCGAGGAGATGTTGATCAGCTAAGGGTGTTATCCTAGCTGAACGGGAATCATGGCTGACGAAAACGAACCCTCGACTGATTTGAACGCTGGCGGCAATCCAGCGAACGCCACCGATGGCTTGGGTGGCGCTCAGGAACCCTTGCCTGGTGCAGAGCGGATTCTGAACCAGGAAGAGATCGACAGTCTTCTCGGCTTCTATCTCAATGATGACGAAGACGACGAAAATACCGGCATTCGGTCGATCATCAATTCGGCTCTGGTCAGCTATGAGCGGCTGCCCATGCTCGAAATTGTCTTTGACCGCCTTGTGCGGTTGATGACCACGAGCCTACGTAATTTTACATCTGACAATGTCGAAGTCTCGTTGGATAGCATCTCGTCGATCCGGTTCGGGGATTACCTTAACTCGATCCCATTGCCGGCCATTCTCGCGGTCTTTCGAGCCGAAGAATTGGACAATTATGGCCTTCTGACCGTCGACTCCAACCTGATCTATTCCATCGTCGACGTGCTGCTCGGCGGTCGTCGCGGTACCGCCGCTATGCGGATTGAAGGGCGTCCCTACACGACCATCGAACGGGCGCTGGTCCAGCGGATGATCGAAGTGGTCCTAGCGGACGCTAAGCTGGCCTTCGAGCCCCTGACCCCCTTGACCTTCAATCTGGATCGTCTGGAAACCAATCCTCGATTTGCTGCCATTGCTCGTCCGGCCAATGCCGCCATTTTGGTCAAGCTACGGATCGATATGGAAGACCGCGGCGGGCGGATCGAGCTTCTCTTGCCCTACGCCACGCTCGAACCTATTCGGAAAATGCTGTTGCAGCAGTTCATGGGCGAGAAGTTCGGCCGCGATAATATTTGGGAAAGTCACCTCGCCACCGAGATTTGGACCACGGAGATGGAGGTTCGCTGCGTTTTGGATGAGCAGAAGATCAACCTTCAGCGCGTTCTGGATTTCAAGGTCGGAGACCTCTTGATGCTGAACGCAACGCCCGACAGCCTTGTCGAACTTCGCGCGGGATCTATTCCTCTGACGCAAGGTCGCATGGGGCGACGCAATCACACCATCGCCGTCCGGGTGGAGACCTCGCTTTCGGAATCGACGAAGAGGGCCATTCGGAAGAACCAATGAGCCTGATTCCGATCATCCTCAATGTCTTGCTCGCTGTGTTGCTCATGGCAGCATTGCTCGTCGGTTGGCGCCTAGAGCGCCGCCTGAAGGAGTTGCGTCAGAGCCATCTTGGTTTTGCCAAGGCGGTTCAAGAGTTGGATGTGGCGGCCCTTCGGGCTCAGGCTGGTCTTGATCAGTTGCGCCTAGCCGCAGACGAGGCTGGAGACCTGTTGGGTGATCGCTTGGTCCGGGCGCGTGAAGTCTCTGAAAAGCTGCAAGTCATGATCGCAACGGCCCAAAAGGTCAGCGAAGAGCGTCGCCCTGCGCCCGAGCCTCCCGTTCGCGTCCGGGCGCGCAGCCAGCCCGAAACCTTGGACCTGTCGCCAGCCGATCGCGTGCTTGCGGCCCCCAATCCGCGCCGTCGCATGCCCCTGATGGAAATGGACGACGACCTCTTTACCGGACCGGACCTGTCAGAGTCCGACAGTGAGCCCAATCCCCAGCCAAAGCCCGCTCAATCGCGGCGTAATCTTTTCGGAGGCCGTCGATGAGGCCCGTCCCTCGCATCCTACCGATTATTGCCGTGACCATAGGTGGTGTTCTGGCGATTAACGCCCTATCCGGTGTGCGGGATCTGCCGCAAATGATGTCGGGGGCAAAGGCCTTTGCGCAGGGTGTGGTTGGTACCAAGCCGGATGCCGCCAAGGGGGCTCCTGCAAAGGCCACCGCTCAGGGCAAGGCCGCTGAAAATCCTGCTGTTTCGTCCGGTGAGGCGAAAGCGGATGCTGCCGGTTCCGGAGCGCAGCCTAGCGAAATGCAGATGGCGGCCAACAGTGCGACCAGTCCCTATTCAGGATCGATCTTGGCGGCGAGCAAGGCGGGGACCTTGAACGCGCCCGTGGCCCCTAAATCGGCCGCGAAGTCAGCTGCGATCTGTGCGCCGACGGCGGCGGAATTGGCGAAAGAAGCGGGGATGTCGCCCGCCGAACTGCGTGTTTTGCAGAGCCTTGGGACGCGCCGAGGGCAATTGGACCAGCGCGAGAAGGACATTGATGTCCAACTCCAGCTGTTGGCGGCGGCGGAGGCAAAGCTCGACGGAAAGATTAAGTCTCTTAATGGCTTAAAGGGGCAAGTCCAGTCGCTGATTGGCCAAGCTGATGCCCAGCAGCAGGCCGAAAATGATCGGCTGATCCGCGTCTATGAGGCAATGAAGCCCAAGGATGCCGCTGCCCGCTTTAGCCTGTTGGATGACAGTGTGCGCCTGCCGATTGCTTCCAAAATGAAGGAAAAGTCCCTGTCGGCGATCTTGGCGCAAATGTCGCCGCCCGACGCGAAGGCCCTGACCGAGCGGCTCGCCAACCGATTTGCGGCCGCCCGTGCCGTTGCCGACGCGCGCGCCGCTGTAACGGCTGCTCCGCCCGCTTCTGCGGCCAAGCCTGCTGCTGCCGGTGCTGCGAAGGCCGCACCGCGTAAGGCGGGCTAGAGCGATTCCTATGGTTCTGTGGTCAAATCGTCGAAGCAGATTGAAGGCCAGCGTCGCGCTGGCTTGCATGCTGGCGATTGCCATACCACCGTCGGGCGTGGCTCAGGTTCGAGGCACGCCAGCGACTGCTGACGCGGTTGGGCCTTTGGATGTTCGCGTGGCGAAGAGTGACGCCTTTTCTCGGGTTGAATTTAGATGGTCGGTCCCGACACGCGCGACCATCAACCGGGACGGGCAAGCCATAGTTGTGCGGTTCAATCGCAACACGAAGCCGGACATTTCGCGTCTGAGGGTTAGCCCTCCGCCCTATATCAAGACCGCTGAAGCCAAGGCTGTTGGAACCGGGCTAGAGGTTAGAATCGAACTGACCGACGATGCCGATTTCATCTCCGGTCAGGCCGACGGCGGCAGCTATATCAATATTTTCAAACGCAAAGACCCAGAGGCAAAGGCCGCAGCCACCGAAGCGGCGCAGCTCGACCCGGCCCTTGATCTCGGCGCAGATAGTGCAGGAACGACCCGGCCAGACCCTCGGCCCGACAATGGTGTCGTCCCAGTGTCAGGGAAGGTCGAAGGCGGACAATCGGTCTTGAGGTTCGCGTGGAAGGCTCCGTTGGGGGCTGCCATATTTCGTCGTGGGGATGCGCTTTGGATCGTCTTTGATGGCAAGGCCCAACTGGATCTGTCCAAAATCTCCAAATCGCTGCCTCAGGTTCGGGACCTTCGCGCCGTTCAGGGCTCGGACTTTACTGCCCTAAGGCTGGTTGTGCCGCTGACTACAGCGGTCAATGCCAGTGCTGAGGGACCGGTCTGGGCCATTGGCATTGGTCCATCATCCGCAACATCATCGGCATTGATCAAGGTCGGCCGAGATGAGCGCGGCGTGCCGCCCAGCCTGACGGCAGCGGTTTCAGGCGCAACCCATGTCGCATGGATCAATGATCCTGTGGTTGGTGATCGGATCGGCGTTGTCACCGCCTTGGCCCCGACGAAGGGTTTGCCGTCGCGGCGGGACTATGTCGAGGCTGCTTTTTTACGGTCGTCGCAGGGCCTGGCGATTGAGCCCTATGTCGACGATCTCGAAGTCTTTGTATTAGGCGATATTGTTCGTATTGGCAGGCCTAAGGGGCTCGCCCTATCGGGTAATGTTGCGGTGAAGCAAATCGCTGCTAAGTCCGGAGCGCCCCAACCCGCGGCCATGCCGGCCTTGATTGATTTCAAGGGCTGGTCTGAGACGGGATCGGGCGGGTTCCTGGGGCGCTATCATGCGCTGATGGATGCCGCGACCGATGAGGCCACGAAGAATAAGGACGGCACTGTCACGGCGCGGATGGCAATGGCACGCTTCCTGATTGGCTCTGAACTGTCCTTTGAGGGCATCGGGATGCTTAATCTGGTGGCCAAGGTCAACCAGACCATGATGGGCAATGCCGAATTTCGGGGTCTGCGGGGTGCGGCCAAGGTCATGGCGGGGCGTTATAAAGAAGCATCCACCGATCTTGCGTCTCCCGTTTTGCAAGGCGACCCATCCAGTGCGCTGTGGCGGGGATATGTCGCCTATAAGCAAGGCCAATGGCCTGAGGCGCGCCAGCAGTTTCAACAGGGCATGCCCGCCTTGCGTCTGTTCTCGCCGACCTGGCGGGCTCGGTTTGCTCGGGCCAATGCTGAATCCACTCTCGCGACCGGCGACGCCGAAGGCGCAAGGGTGCTGTTGCGCGATGCCCAGACTTCAGATGTCGATATTGTCGAGACCCTGAAGACCTTGCTGGTCCAGGCTCAGATCTTCGAAGCCGCGGGCGATGCGTCGCGAGCCATGCATATGTTCGATGCCCTTGCGAGGGCGCGAACCGAAGAGGTCAGCTCGCCGGCTCTGCTCAATGCCACACGGATTAAACTCGACCGAGGCATGATCACGCCGCCAACGGCTGCAGGGATCTATGACGGCCTTCGCTACCGTTGGCGCGGAGATGCCAATGAGTTGAAGACCATTCGCACACTGGGTGAGCTCTATATCAGTCTGGGGCGGTATCGAGAGGCGCTAGACGTTCTGCGCTCGGCAGGCAACCGACAGCCCGATATGCCGGATTCTCAGGCCATTCAAAGCCAGTTGAGCAACGCCTTCAGGGCTCTGTTCCTTGACGGCGATGCCGATGGCTTGGAGCCCATTCAGGCGTTGGCCCTGTTCTACGACTTCAAGGAACTAACCCCGATGGGTGCAGATGGCGACCTGATGGTGCGCCGCCTTGCCCGCCGGTTGGTCGATGTTGATCTTCTGGATCAGGCAGCGGAGCTACTGAAATATCAAGCAGAAGAGCGCCTAGATGGTGTGCCGCGTGCGGTCGTCGCCACAGATCTGGCCCTGATCAACCTGATGAACCGCAAGCCTGAGCAGGCCCTGGAGGCGATCAACAGTTCGCGCACGACCGTCTTGCCAACCTCCTTAAATGCGGAACGGCGGATCATTGAGGCGAAGGCCTTGGTCGCGGTCGGTCGGATGGATCACGCGCTGGAAATTCTTGAATCGGACAAGAGTGCCGACGCCAGCGAAGTTCGTGGTGATATTGCGTGGCGCCAGCGCGCCTGGCCACAGGTCGGACCGGTCTTCGAAAAGAGCCTTGGAGATCGTTGGAAGACCCCCGCGACGCCCCTGTCTGAAGAGGATGAAACGCGGCTTCTACGCGCCGCCATTGGCTATAGTCTTGCCGGAGACGAGGTGTCTCTGGCCAGATTGAATCAGCGCTTTAAGCCCTTCGTCAACGGGTCCAAGCAGGCGGACGCCCTTCGGGTCGCGCTGGTCGGTCCCGATGGCGATACAACCACAGCCGATTTTGCCCAAAAGGTCTCAGACAATGAAATTTTTGCGGGTTGGGTCGATAAGATGAAGCAGCGGTTCCGCGATCGCGCGCCGCCCTTGACCTCAAGAAATGCCAAGGCAGCTGCACCGGGTCGCCCAGCCGCCTAGGCCCTAAGTCTATCTATCCCGGAGGCGGAATTCTGCCCTGATGGAAACTCTCGACCAGAGAGCCACAAACCAGTCCCCACCCATCAACCAGCACGAAGAAGATGAGTTTGAACGGCAGTGACACGACCGCTGGCGGCAACATCATCATGCCCATGCTCATCAAAATACTGGCCACCACCAGATCGATGACGAGGAACGGGATGAACAGTAAGAAGCCGATCTCGAAGGCGCGCTTCAACTCGCTGATCATGAAGGCAGGCGTCAGGACGTGGAGCGGCGTATCGGCTCGGGTCTCAGGCTTGTCGATCTTGGAGAGGCGAATGAACAGGCCAAGGTCCTTGTCGTCGACTTGGCTCAGCATGAAGGTCTTGACCGGGGTCGATGAGGCATCAAAAGCGTCTGGCAGCGACATCTGCTGGTCCATCAAGGGCTTGATTCCTGCCTCGTAAGCCGCCTCATAGGTGGGGGCCATAACAATAGCGGTTAGGAACAGTGCCAAGCTGACAATCACCGCATTGGGTGGGCTCTGCTGTAGGCCCATGGCCGTGCGCAGGAGCGACAGGACCACTACGATCCGCACAAAGGCCGTCGTCATGATCACGATCGACGGGGCTAGCGACAGGACGGTCATCAGACCGATCAACTGCACCACGCGCTCGGTCAGGCCTGCACCACTGCCGAGATTGATATTCAGGGCTTGAGCAGCGGCAATGGTGGGCGCGGCCACTGAGGCAAGGGTGGTGAGAAGCGCAATAAGGCCAATGCGCTTAAGGCTGAAGCTGGGATCGAGACGCATCAGGCGGCAGGCTCCGTTTGGTCAGGCGTGGATGGGGGGCAGGGGGCCGGTCCGGTCGGATTTTCCACCAAGATCTTGCCGTCGCCGAGGAGCAGCAGCTTTTCCTCCTGATCGACGCGGATCAGGACGAGGCGGCGTGTTGGATCAAGCATCAGGCTCTCGATCACCTCTAGCCTCTTGGGCGCGGACTTAAGAGATTGCAGCCGAGCAAGGGCGTCAGGACCAAACCGGCGCATGCCGACAGCGGCGAGGCCGAGGAGGCCCAGCGTCACCGCGAGGGCCAGCAACATACGGATGATCTCAACCATGGACTTGACCTGATCCGACATGATGAAGCGGCCACGAATGGCCGTTGAGCTAGGATTTGAACCAAGCTGATTAACGCCTGATTAACCCTGTTCGTTCATCTTTTGCCAATGGACATCAACGGAATTCCCTTATTTTCGATATTAAAGAGCCGCTTGGGATATCTGTCCCAACGGCAAACCTTGATTTCGCAAAATGTCGCGAACGTAAATTCGCCGGGATATGTCGGAAAAGATCTAAAGGCCTTTGTAATTCCAGATAAAAGTTCTACGGCAGGTCGGCTTCAGTTGACGGGAGCCAATGCAGCCGCCGGACCGGTCAGAACCGATGCGGGTCACATGCAAGGCACCGTTGCGAACACCAATGGTCAGGGTAAGCCCCAGAATGCCCCCGATTCTGAAACGCGACTCGATGGCAACAAGGTCGTGTTGGAAGAGCAGATGATGAAGATGACAGACGCGCGCATGAATTACGACGCGGCCGTGACCTTCTATCAAAAGTCCCTCGGGTTACTTCGGATGGCCGCCAAGGCCCCAGGTCGGTGATGGGTAGGAGAGGTTAGGCCATGGCTGATTCCAAATTCCCTTTGACCTCGACTGGCGCGGCCATGGCCGTAGCGACTTCGGCCTTGCGGGCTCAGCAGGCGCGGATGCGGATTATCGCCGAGAATCTGGCCAATGCAGATTCCACGTCCAAGACGGCAGGCGGCAATCCCTACCAACGCCAGATTCCGGTCTTCCAGCCCCAGCGCCTCTCTAACGGTATCCAAGGCGTGCAGATGAATAAGGTCGAGCCCGACAAAAGTGATTTCAAGTCGGAATATGACCCCAGTCACCCTGCCGCCGACGCCAAGGGCTATGTCAAAATGCCAAATGTTGATCCCTTGGTTGAGGCCATGGATATGCGCGAAGCGCAGCGCGCCTATGAAGCCAATTTGAACGTGATCGAAACCGCGCGGGCTATGCAGTCGCGCACCCTTGATCTGCTGCGTAAATAGACGAGGACAGTTAGATGGTCGCTCCCCTGATCGCTGCCAAGGCCTATGCGGCCGCTCAATCCCAAGCTGGCAAGGGCATGGCGGGCATGGCGGGCATGGGCGGTGATGCGACTGCGGGCCTAACGGGCGGCGGCGGGTTCGGCGATATGGTCAAAAACGCCATGAACGAGGTTATGCAGTCCTCCCGTCATGCCGAAACCCAGATGAAGGCGCAGGTTCAAGGCAAGGCGGAGCTGCTCGATGTCGTCACCGCCATCTCCTCGGCTGAAGCGAGCCTAGAGACGGTCATGGCCGTTCGCGATCAGGTGATCTCTGCCTATCAAGAAATCATGCGGATGCCGATCTAACGCCTTTTGGCGCAAGGGTTTGGTGTGAGGGTAGGGTTTTATTAACCCTGTTTGGTCCGAGCCCGACTAAGGGTAAGGTAAGTCTGTTTTTATGAGTCGAAAGGTCGTCTCTATGACCGGTAATGAAGTGATCGATGTGGCACGCGATGCCATCTGGCTGGCCATTGGCATGTCGGCACCGATCATGATTGTCGGTCTAGTGGTTGGGATTGGCATCGGTCTTTTTCAGGCCCTGACCCAGATTCAAGAAGCGACCCTCGTCTTTGCCCCCAAGATCTTGGCGATCTTTGTCGCCATGCTGCTGTTCTTGCCGTTCATGGGCGCGTTGATGGGGGATTTCATGCGTAAGATCGCCGCCAGAATCGCTGGGATGTAGCCCTTGGAAAGCTACGCCACCGCCCAACAGGTCTATGTTGCCGGTCTGGTCTTCGCACGAATAGCGTCAATGATCATGCTGATGCCCGGGCTGGGCGAGGCGTCCGTTTCCCCCCGTATCCGTCTGGCTTTCGCTCTTGTGACGGCCATGTGCGTGGCCCCGATCGCCGCGCCGCACCTCCCGCCCCTATCGACCACAGTGGGCGGTCTAACGGGTCATGTCCTCAAAGAGGTGATCATCGGCCTGATGATGGGCGCGATCCTGCGGCTCTTCATGTCGTCCTTGGCCACAGCCGGGGAAATTATTTCGATCCAGACCACCTTGGCCTTCGCTCAGACCGCCAATCCCATGCAGGCTCAGCCGGGCACTTCTGTCACCTCGTTTTTGAGCGTGACCGGACTAACCCTGATCTTTGCAACCAACCTTCACCACCAGTTTCTAACGGCCATGGTCCATTCCTACAGCCTGTTCGAGCCAACGCGAGATGTCCCGATGGGGGATGCTGTGAAGCTGGCCATTAACACGGTGAGCGGATCTATCGCCCTTGGCGTCCAGCTCTCGGCCCCTGTGATCGTCTTCTCGTTGGTGTTCAACATTGCCACCGGCCTGATTGGCCGAGTGATGCCACAGTTCCAAATCTTCTTCGTCGCCACGCCCCTCAGCGTGTTGATGGGCCTATCCTTGCTCGCCTTAAGCATCAGCTTGATCGGGCTTGTATGGATCTCGCGATATGAAGCCTTCCTGCACGTGTTTCTCTAGAGGCGCGGCAGCATGGCAGATGATCCCGAGTCCCAAACCGAAGAACCGTCCGACCGAAAACTTAGTCAGGCGCGGGAGCAGGGCGATGTCGTCAAATCGATGGACATCCCCCAAGTTGCGACCCTCGCCGCCATAACCGCAACCATCGCTTGGGCGGGCGGTTGGATGATGCAGTCCATTGCCACCTCCATGCTGCCCTTCTTGGCCCATCCCGATCAAATGGATCTGAGTGGCCACGGCACGATCAATGTCATGAAGACGGTCATGGGATCGATCCTACCGATCTTGGGCACGATCTTTGCGGTGACGGCGATCGCGGGTGTGGCGGGCAATGTCCTGCAGACCGGCTTTATGTTTACGCCGTCCAAGCTGTTGGAAGGTGGCCTGTCTAAGCTCAACCCTATGGAGGGGTTCAAGCGCCTCTTCGGGATGGATGCCTTCATTCAATTTACCAAGTCTCTGTTTAAGGTCGTTATTCTCGCGATCATCGCCTGGTGGATTCTCAAGCCCCATGCCATGCAGATTACCCAACTGGCAGAACTGGCACCGTCCGCGATCATTCCCCTGACCTGGGACATCCTCAAGGGTCTGCTCTATGCGGTCCTGATCATGCTGACCTTTGGGGCGGGGCTCGATTGGTTCATTCAGCGTCAGCGCTTCATGAAGCGCATGCGGATGAGCAAGCAGGAAATAAAGGACGAGAACAAGCAGTCCGAAGGGGACCCTCAGATCAAGGCCCGCCTGCGCCAAATCCGCATGCAACGCGCCCGTCGCCGCATGATGTCCGATGTGGCCAAGGCAACGGTGGTGGTCATGAACCCGACCCACTATGCCGTTGCACTTCGCTATGAGCCCGGTGTCACCGCAGTCCCCATGTGCGTGGCCAAGGGCATGGACCTGCTAGCCTTGAAAATCCGGGAAATTGCCGAAGAGGCAGGCGTTCCGGTCATCGAAGACCCCCCGCTCGCCCGCGCGCTCTTCGCCACGGTCGATATTGATGAGACCATACCGAAGGAACAGTATGAGGCGGTGGCCAAGGTCATCGGCTTCATCATGGGCAAGAAGCAGGCCCGCAGCCGCGCACGGACCTCGCCGCGATAGGCTGAGAGGTCTGAATTTTTAGGGTCTGGTCTTAATCAGATGACTACGGACTGGCCCTATCTATTTCAAACCATAGTCTAGAAGATGAGTGTTTGACCCCCTCGGCTACGCGCCTTCGGGATCGTTTCGGGCAGAAGGATAAGCGCTTTCGATGGATAGAACGCCGCGCCTTTCGGTCAGCTATCGGCAGGTCAAGCCCACAAAACCTTCGGGTCTTGTACCGATCTTGGCCGGGCTTTGCTTTTTGGGTGCCGTCGGGTTCGCCGCCTATCCAGCGATCCAGGCGGGGGCCTCAAGCCTTGGCGGCATATTGCTGCTGGTCGGCCTAGCTGGGGTCGTCGCCATCGGTTTCTTCGCCTTTTTAGGCTATCCGACAGGCTCTGGTCAGGTCGAGGACACCAGCGAGGCTGATGTCCGTGAAACCCTGGTCCATGCGCTGAGCGAACCGGCAGCGGTCGCGGCTGACGATGGCCGGATCTTGGCTGCCAATTCCGCGTGGCGCCTGATTTTGGGCCAAGGCACGCGATTGCCAAAGGCGGGCAAGGATGCATCGAGCCTGTTCACAGCCTTGACCGCGGCGCGGCGCGGCGAGGTGGGTTCGGCCGAGGTGCGCGCCGACGGAGAAGATCACCCTGTTCAGGTTTCGACCCTCGCGGCCTCTGCCAAGGGACGACGCTCCTATCTGATCCGCATGACCGGTCTGGGCATGGCCGAACCGCGTCGTCTTTCGGGACCGCAGGGACAATTGAGCGATGCTAGCCTAGACATCCCCGCCTTGCCTGCGCCCACGCTCGATCCGGCTATTGGACGTTATGAGGGGCCCGCAACGTTGGATGCTTTTGCATCAGCCGCCCCCTTCGGTGCAGCCCTGCTCGACGGTGCCGACCCTTTAAATGCGCAAATCCTCCAGAACAATGTCGCCTTCAGCGCCATTACTGGCGCGCCGTCCGAGGGGACCTGCTTCGGCGACCTGATAGAGCCAGTCTCGCGTGCTGAGGCCCAGCAGAGGATCGCGGCAGGGCAGGCCGGTCCGGTCGAGGTTCGCCTGACCGCCAATCCCAGCGGCATTGCCCACCTCTATCTGACCAGGGCCGATGGGCGGATCATTGCCTATCTGATGGATGTGTCTGAACAAAAGCAGGTCGAGCTCCAGCTCGCACAGTCGCAGAAGATGCAGGCCATTGGTCAGTTGGCGGGCGGCGTAGCGCACGACTTCAACAACCTGCTCACCGCCATTCAGTTGCGGTTGGATGAACTTCTCCACCGCCACCCGGTGGGCGATCCGTCCTATGAGGGCCTGACCGAAATTCGCCAGACCGGCGTGCGGGCGGCTGATCTGGTGCGCAAGCTCCTCGCCTTCTCGCGCAAGCAAACGGTTCAGCGCGAAATTCTCGATCTGGGCGAACTGATCAGCGAGTTTTCGGTCCTGCTGCGCCGCCTGCTGCGCGAGGACGTCAAGCTTGAGACCGACTATGGCCGGAACCTGCCTCTGGTTCGGGCCGATAAGAGCCAGCTCGAAACGGCGGTCATGAACCTTGCGGTCAATGCGCGCGATGCGGTGCGTGCCCAGGGCGGCGGTGTCGTCAGTATCCGCACGGCCCGCCTGAGTGCCAGCGAAGCTCGGGCCTTGGGCTATGCCCCCGATCGGCCCTCTTCTGCTGAGGTCGCCATGATTGAGGTCTCTGACAATGGCCCTGGCATTCCGCCTCTGGTCCTGTCGAAAATCTTCGACCCCTTCTTTACGACCAAGCCGGTGGGTGAGGGCACGGGCCTAGGGCTGGCGACCGTCTATGGCATCGTGAAGCAGGCTGATGGCTGGATTCATGTCGATAGCGGGCTGGGGCGCGGCGCGACCTTCCGCATCTTCTTGCCGGTCTATGTGCCTGCCGCCGGTGCTCCGGCCCATGCCCCGGCGGCTGCCAAGCCCAAGCCTGTTGCCCGCGACCTTTCGGGCGCTGGGCGTATCCTGTTTGTCGAGGACGAGGATGCTGTGCGCAGCGTTGCCGCCCGTCTGCTTCGCGCGCGGGGCTATGAGGTTATCGAGGCCTGTGACGGCGAAGAGGCCTTGCTCTTGGCCGAAGAACATGCCGGAACCATCGATCTGTTGATCAGCGACGTGATCATGCCTGGCATAGATGGCCCGACCCTGCTCAAAAAGGCCCGAATCTATCTCGGGGCCGCGCCCGTCATGTTCATTTCCGGCTATGCGGAGGCCGAGTTCTCAGACCTACTCGAAGGCGAGATTGGCGTGACATTTTTACCCAAGCCCCTCGATATCAAGGCCTTGGCCGAACGGGTTAAGCAACAACTGCAAGCCACCTAAGGCTCCGGTGGGCATTTGGTCTAACCCGCCGCTGAAATTGGTGTAGACAGCGCACCAATGGTGGCCCCTGCGGCATATCCAAGGCTTGAGGCTTATTCGAACCTATGACTTTTCGGGATTTCGGTTTTCTGGTGTTGATCTGTGTCCTTTGGGCGCTGAACACCGTGCTGAGCAAGGTGGTGATCACCCAGATGGGTGTGCCGCCGATGAGCTACGCTTTGGTGCGTTTTGCGCTCGTCGCCTTGATCGTCTTTCCTTGGCTTTTGCCCATGCCCAAGCCGCGTTTGCGGCTTCTGTTGGTCGCGCTTTTGATGGGCGGCGGAAATTTTGTCTTTCTCTTTCTGGGATTAAAGACGGCCAGCCCATCAGGCGTTGCCATTGTCAGTCAGTTGGGTGTGCCTATGACCACCCTACTGTCAGTGATGATCCTTGGTGAGACCATCCGTTGGCGCCGGGGGATTGGCATTGTCTTGACCTTCATCGGAGCAATGACCGTGATTTGGGACCCAAACGGTGTGCCCATCTCCACGGGGCTGTTGCTTGTCGCCGGTGCGGCCTTCCTCGGGTCTTTGGGAGCGGTCCTTATGAAACAGATGGAAGGGATCAAGCCCTTGCAGTTTCAGGCCTGGGTTGGCGCCTCGTCGATCCTTCCACTGCTGCTGGTTTCAGCCCTGTTCGAGCATGATCAGGTCAAGCAGATGATCCATGCCGGTTGGCCTTTCCTTGGCGCGCTAGTGTTCTCCGCCCTTGCGGTCAGTGTCTGGGGGCACACCGCCTATTTCGGTCTGATCCAGAAATATGAGGCCAATCTGATCGCGCCCCTGACCCTCATGACCCCGCTCTTTACAATCGCGCTTGGCGTCCTGTTGACCCATGACCACTATGATCTGCGTATGGCGGCGGGATCGGCCATTGCCCTGTTTGGGGTCTTGATCATTGCCTTGAGGCCGAACCGCATGATGTCGCTGGCCGACCTGTTGAGGAGCCGTCTGTGAGCCTAGAGACCATCGCTCGTCCTTCGCCCAATTTCGACTCCCGCAAGGGGCCGCCCGACATGATCGTGCTCCACTATACGGGCATGCAGACCGGGCAGGCGGCGTTGGAGCGTCTGTGCGATCATCAGGCGAAGGTTTCGGCCCACTATCTGATCGAGGAAGATGGTCGCATCTTTACGCTGGTCGCCGAAGAGCGCCGTGCTTGGCATGCGGGCGTCTCGTTCTGGAAGGGCGAGCGCGATATCAACGCCGTCTCCATCGGCATCGAACTGGTCAATCCGGGTCATGAGTTCGGCTACCGCGCCTTTCCGGACGCCCAGATCGCGGCATTGATCGCGCTGCTCGATGAGATCAGGGGCCGCTGGGAAATTGCTGACGGTCGCATTATCGGCCATTCCGACGTCGCGCCGGATCGCAAAGACGATCCGGGCGAGCTCTTTCCTTGGGCCCGGCTTGCGGCAGCGGGCCATGGACTTTGGGTTGAGCCTCCCGCCTCTCCGGGCGCGCCCTTGACCATCGGCGATGAGGGGGCAGGGGTTTTTGCCCTTCAGGCGGGCCTGACGCGCCTTGGCTATGACAGCGCGCCCAGTGGCCAGTTTGACGATAAGACGGCTGTCATCCTTAAGGCCTTTCAGCGCCATTGGCGGCCCGAACGCATCGATGGGATTGCCGACGGCGAGACCCGCGCCCGCCTCGTGCACCTGCTCCGCGCCGGGTCCTAGATCGACAGGGGCCTTGACCCCGTAGGCTGCTGGCCTCATCTGTGCGGCGGATCAGATGGCCGGGCGATCGCGGCCCTTGGAAACAGGGGTCGAGGAAAGTCCGGGCTCCACGGTGAAAAGGCGGCGGGTAACGCCCGCCGGGGGTAACCCTAGGGATAGCGCCACAGAAAGCAAACCGCCTGCGCTTCGGCGTCGGTAAGGGTGAAAGGGTGGGGTAAGAGCCCACCGCAGACCTGGCAACAGGGATGGCAAGGCAAGCCCCGCTTGGAGCAAGACCAAATTGGGACGTCGCGCCTTGGTTCTCGAAAGGGGATGCAAGGCAGGGCTTCACCGGCCCGAGGCGTCCGGGTAGGTCGCGAGAACCGTCCAGCAATGGCCGGTCCAGAGGAATGATCGTCGCGTCGCCCGCAAGGGTGGCGGCACAGAACCCGGCTTACAGGCCGTCTGATCCGTTTTTCTCATGCACATCCCGTGTTCCCCGCGAAGGCGGGGAACACGGGAATATGGGCTTTCCCCTCACCCAACCCTCTCCCCCAAGGG
>CANCJE010000047.1 GCA_947378235.1 Caulobacteraceae bacterium
TTTGTCTATCCCCTGTCGCTGCAGTTGGCCGAGGATATGGCCGCGCCACGACTGGTGCTGATGGGAGATGCGGCCCACGGGGTTCACCCCATCGCCGGGCAGGGGCTCAATCTGGGCCTTAAGGATGCCGCTGCCTTGGCCGAGGTCCTGACCGACGCGGTCCGTCTTGGCGAAGATATTGGCTCTTTGGTGGTGTTGGAGCGTTATGCGGCTTGGCGGCGGTTTGACAATGTCATGCTGGCGGCGGCGACGGATGTCTTTGTTCGGCTCTTTTCGAACGACAATCCCCTGCTGCGAATGGCCAGAGGCGCAGGTATGGCGATGGTCAATCTGATTGGCCCGGCCCGGAAGTTCTTTATGCAGGAGGCGGGCGGCGCGGTCGGCGATCTGCCCAAACTCTTGCGCGGCGAACCCCTCTAGGGATTTCGGCTCAGCCCTTCGGCGGCAAGGCGGCTAAGATAGTCTGCCCATATCCGGTCTTGGTTCTGTCCCAGATCGTAAAGCTGATCCCAGGTGTAGAGACCTGATTGGTGGCCATCGGAAAATTCCAGCCGCACCGCATAGCGACCGATGGCCGTCAGATTGACAATGCCGACCTCAGACTTGCCGAATACGGTTTTGCCCGGTCCCGATCCATGACCACGATCTGCGGCGCTCGGCGTCATGACCCGCAAGAGCTCCGGGTCAATAAGATGCTGCTCGCCTGAGTCATAGGTGACTTGAAGCTGACCCTCGCGGCGCAGCAGGGTCAGGTCTGTGGGCCAGGGGGTGGTCATTCGCCCTCTTCGAGGGTGCGGGCCTCTTCGGCCAGCATCACCGGCACCCCATCACGGATCGGATAGGCCAGCCCAGCTTTGCGGCTAATCAGTTCACCCTTTTGGCGGTCATAGTCGAGCGGACCATGACTGATGGGGCAGACCAAGACCTCAAGCAGGCGCGGATCAACATCATTTTGCAGCTGAGGTGTGGGGGTCATGGCGGGTCCTATTGAAGGGGCGTAGGGGCGTCGTCGTCGCCCCTTGGCTCGGCAGCATTGATTTGCATGAGGGCAATCAGAACCTCAAGCCGGTCTGAGGCGCTATGGGCCTCGAGCAGGGCCTGGCGTTCTACCGGTGAAAAGGGAAGGGCTGCCGCCAAACTCGTAACCAGCGGCTCAGAGGGCGCATTTTCAGCCCCCTTCCAGTCAATCTCTAGCCCATGATGGTCGAGAAAGGCTTTCAGAACAGCCAAAAACCGAGGGCGGTCAAAGGTTTCCTGATCATCGAGCGGCCTTAGATCCTCACCAAAACCGGTATAGTCGGCTTGGACCTGACGATAGGGTGCCGTCGCCGGTCGTTCTGCGTCGATCCTAAATCGGCAAATCCCAGTGAGGGTAATGAGGTAGCGTCCATCCGGCGTTTCCGAAAAGCTCGTAATGCGGCCCAAGCACCCAACCTTGGCCAGGTTTGGCTGGGACCGATCACCGCCTGGCGCGGTTTGGATCATGCCAATGACCCGGTCGCCCATCATCGCATCATCGATCATATTGAGATATCGCGGCTCAAATATATTGAGCGGCAACTGGCTGTGCGGCAGCATCAGGGCTCCACTCAGCGGAAAGACCGGAATAATCGCCGGGAGGTCGGTAAGCTGCCGAAATTTGCCGCTCGTCATCCGCGCGCTCCGGTCACGAAAACAGAATTGAAGATAGCCGCCGCCGACCCTGCTTGGCCACATCGGACATTGGCCCAGCGGCTTCAAAGACGGTGAGCAGCTGCTTGCGAGCGGCATCATCATTCCAGGTGCGATCCCGCTCAATGATCATGAGCAATTGATCGGCGGCAGCGGCCAGATGGCCTTCGGCCGCGAGGGCGGTGGCGAGGCTGAACCGAGCCTCATGATCATCGGGATTGGCTAAGATCTGAGCCTCAAGGCCAGAGGTCTCGGATTTGGGGGTGGAGGCGAGGGCGAGGGCGGCCTTCACACTGTCTAGGCTAGCATCCTTGGCGCCGACCGGGACCATGGCGATCAGTTCGGCCGTCCGCTCTAGATCACCGCTATGGAGATAGCATCGCGCCAGACCGGCGAGCGCCTTGACATTTTCGGGGTCAATTTCGAGGGCTTGAGCGAAGGCCTGTCCGGCTCCGGCAAGGTCTTCTTCGGCGAGAAACGCAGCCCCCTCGGCCAGAAGCTCATCAATGTCGCTGGGGGCGGCAGGCCCAGCGAGCTTTTCGATAAAGGCTTTCAATTGGCTATCGGGCACCGCGCCCATAAAGCCGTCGACCGGCTGGCCATTGACGAAGGCATAGACAGCGGGGATCGACTGAACCCGCAACTGGCCCGCATAGGCGGGGTTCTTGTCGACATCGATCTTGACCAGCTTCACAGCGCCCTTGGCGGCGATGACCGCCTTTTCGATGGCTGGGGTCAGGGTCTTGCATGGGCCGCACCAGGTTGCCCAGAAATCGACAATGACCGGCTGGACCTTTGAGGCCTCAATCACATCCGCCATGAAACTGGCGTCTGTGCCGTCCTTGATCAGGCCCTCGGCTGCGCCATTGGGCTTGGCGGGGGAGGAGGGGGTCAGTCCCAGCATGGTCCGTCCTTGTCGTCATTGGTCGTGTGTGAGACCGTAAGATGGTCTCGGGGGGCGGTCAGTGCAATGTCAGCCATCCGTCAAAGGTCGATCAAACGGCCGTTTCAAGATCAACGATCATTGGCTCGTGGCTTACCGCCTTAAGGAAGGCCATCAGGCCCTCGGTCGAAAGGCCTGTGGTCGCGCCATTATGCAGCGGGTGAAAATTGACCGGCTCCTTAGCCGCCAAGGCGCTATCGAGCACGAAGCGGACGCGGCCATCTTTATCGTTGATCAGGGCGAACGCCGTGACCGAACCTGGCTTAACACCGAGAACCTCGAGCAGCAGAGCCTCTGAGCCGAAGGACAGCCGACCCGAGCCAATAAGCTTTGGCAGGGCTTTGAGATTGATCTGGGTGCTGTCCAGCGCTGAGATCAGCCAGATCTGGCCCTTATGGTCTTTCAAGAACAGGTTCTTGCTATGGCCGCCGGGCAAGGCGGCCTTGATGTGGGCCCCCTCTTCCACCCGAAAGACGGGCTCATGCTCAAAGGTGGCGTGGGCGATGCCGAGCCCATCGAGGAGGGCGAAGAGGTCTTGGGGGGAGGCTTGGGTCATGATGATGATTTAGGGCGACAGGGCCTGATGCTCAAGACCGATTAGCGCTTGGTACTGGACGATGGGCCATTGGCCCGGTTAGTCAGTGATCTTGCTCAGACCCGTGCCATGAGAGGCTCACCCGATGGACCTAGAGTGCTTCCCGACCATGAGCCGCCCGCCCGAGATTGTTCCCGGACGGCCGAACCGCGATTGGATGGATGCCTTTTCTGAGCGCCATCCCTATCGCTGCCTGCCCCTGACCATGGCCAATACCAGCGGCTGGGAAATTCTTTGTCCTGTTGGGTTCACGGCGGAGTGGAATGGTGGCCCTGAAAAGAGTGACATCACCTTTCGGCCTGACACACCCTATGTCGGCTTTCATGAGTTTGTGGTGTCTCACTTCACTCAGGGCATCATGACCTTCCATCCAGGCTATATGTTTCGCACGCCCCTCAAGTGGTCGATGATGGTTCAGGGGCCGCCGAACCTGATCAAGGACGGCATTCAAGCCCTATCGGGTCTGGTCGAGACCGATTGGCTGCCCTTTCCCTTCACCATGAACTGGGCCTTTACCCGTCCTGGCAAGGTGCGTTTCGAACGCGGCGAACCCTTCTGCTTCTTTACGCTGGTGCAGGATAAGGCGCTGGAGGCCTTTGAGCCGGTCATCCGATCCTTCGACTCAGAGCCGGTCTTGCGCGGGCAATATGAGGCTTGGAACCGCGAGCGGACGGACTTCAACAAGCGCTTGGCCAAGCAAGATCCCGCCGCCGTCAAGGAGGCTTGGCAGAGATACTATTTCAAGGGTGAAATCCCAGATGAACTGGGATCTGCACCGGCCGACCACGTCAATCGCCGCCGCCTTGCGCCGACCCGGGTGAAGCTCTGAACGGTGGGGACGAACTTCCGTCCCTTAGGGTGATGAAGGCCCTTGCAAAGCCTTAGTCCCTCTGTCATAAGCCCGCCCTCGACGCGGACATTTCGATGTCCTGGAGCGCGGGCGTAGCTCAGTGGTAGAGCACAACCTTGCCAAGGTTGGGGTCGAGAGTTCGAATCTCTTCGCCCGCTCCAATGTCGATCTTCTGATAGCCTAGGGCTGAGGCCCCCTATCAGTGCGGTGCAGAGGCAATCTATCGCACAACCGAACCGGCGGGTTCCTGTTTGCAAAAAAATCATAGGGATATGCCAATTTCAGGCACCGCCCAATGCCCTTTGCCCCTGAGTGTGGCCCCTATGTCGCAGGCCGCATGCGTCACAACAACGCATTGAATATATTAGATTTGTCGCCGAAATTTGACGCCTTCGTGACAAAATGCCCATAATTCACAATAAAATTTACCAATCCCCAAATTTTGGTCAATTGCTGACATCAAACCCCGCGAACACGGTTTAAAGTCATTTCGATAACCTTTGGGTGAACCAAAGGATCCAAACGGGGAACAAAATGAAAGCACACTTAATGGTCTCCACCGCCGCGGCGGTGCTGGTCTCGATGGGGGCAGGAGCTGCCTTCGCAGCCGACGCGCCAGCAGCAGCTGCCGAAAACGATCGTGCCATTGAAGACATCGTCGTGACGGCGACGCGCCGTGAAGAGGCAGTCAACAAGGTCCCCGTGGCGATTCAGGCGCTTGGCGGCGAGTCGCTCCAGAAGCTGAACATCGCCAATTTCGAAAAGCTGGTTGAGTATCTTCCGAACGTCCGTACCGCGTCACATGGCCCCGGTACCTCGTCGATGTATATTCGCGGCCTATCCACCGACACCCCAGGTCTTCAGATCCTCGGCACCGCGGGCGCACAGCCTAACGTCGCGCTCTATCTGAACGACGCACCAAGCTCGATGCCTGGCCGTAACCTGGACGTCTATGCTGTTGACCTTCAGCGCGTCGAAGTGCTGGCCGGTCCTCAAGGCACCCTGTTCGGCGCGAGCGCCATGGGCGGCGCGGTTCGCTACATCACCAACAAGCCAGACCTGAAAGAGTTTCATTCGGGCTTTAACGGCAGCTATTCGATGACCAAGGGCGGCGCACCGAGCGCCGCAGGCGACGCCTTCATCAATATCCCGCTGATCGAAGGCAAGCTGGCCGCACGTCTGGTCATCTATAATGACCAACAGGGTGGCTATATCGACAATGTCGCCGGCACCTATCAGATGCCGTTTGACGGTCACGTTGGCCAGGCTGGCAAGTTGCCAACCGGCAACCCTTTGCTCGTGATCCGCGCGCTGGAATCCTGCTCGGGCGTCGCCAACTGTAATGGCAGCACCTACAAGGTTCCAACCCGCCAGACGATCAATAACGACCGCTTTGTCGCAAACAACTATAATGACGCATCCTATACCGGTGCGCGTTTGGCCTTGGCCTATGAAATCAACGACAATTGGTCGGTCGATCTGATGCATATGCGTCAGAACCTCAAGACCAACGGCGTGTTCGACTATGAACCCGGCGTGGGCGACCTGAAGGTCACCCAGTTCAACCCCAACTATCTGCGTGACGATTTCGATGAAACCACGCTGACGGTGAACGGTCGTTTGGGCATGTTGGATATGATCTATACCGGATCCTATCTGAACCACACCGCTGTCCAGCAGGCGGACTATGCGTCCTACTCCAATATCGGCCTTTATCTGCCCTATTATGAGTGCGATCGCGGCGTCTACTATACCGCTGCCTATAACGGCAACATCGGTAAGACCTGCTACACCCCGAACAAGAGCTATAAGGTCAAGAACGAGAACACCCGTTCAACCCACGAGTTCCGCGTCACGACGCCTGCAGACAAGCGCTTGCGCGCTACCGGCGGCCTGTTCTATGATGAAAACACCCTCTACGATAACACCGACTGGTCCTATTCCCAGCAGGCGGCGGGCTTCATCTATTCGCGCGCTCCCGATCCCAGCGTTAACGCGCATGATCCAAGCGTTAAGCCCGTTAATGTGGGCTTCTTCAACGACGTGACCCGCAAGGACCGTCAGTTCGCTGTCTATGGTGAAGCCTCTTATGACATCATTCCAGACAAACTGACCCTGACCGGCGGCGCTCGTTATTATGACGAAGAAGCCTCGATGACCGGTTCGTCGAACTCGAGCTTCGGCTATGGTTCACGTGGTGTCTATAATGCCGCTACCGGCACCTATAGCGCCGTTGCCACGCCGCCAAAATATTACGGCGTCAGCGCAAACCTCGCCAATACCCTCAAGGGCCTCTCGCCCGCGAAGTACACGGGCACGATCTTGAAGGGCAACCTGACCTACAAGTTCAACGATGGCTCGTTGGTCTATGCGACCTATTCGGAAGGTTTCCGTCCCGGCGGCTTCAACCGCAAGCCCTGTAATGTGGTTAGCCCAGCCTGTAACAGCCTGAAGGCTTTCGTGCCCGACACTGTGACCAACTACGAAATTGGTTGGAAGCTGGCCCTGCTCGATCGCACCCTGCAGTTCAATGCAGCGGCCTACCAGATCGACTGGGAAAATATCCAGATGACGGTGTTCGACCAGAACATCTCCAACCAGACCTTCACCACCAACTTCACCGATGCGCGCATCCGTGGCTTTGAAGGTGACGTGGCTTGGCGTCCAACCAAAGAGCTGACCATCAACAGTGGCTTCTCTTACAACGACTCCGAGCTGACCAAATATCGTAAGGCCGCTACCGTTCTGGTGCCGCTCGGTAGCCCCTTGGCTCTGAGCCCCAAGTTCCAGGGCAATATCCGTCTGCGTTATGAAACCGAAACCGCGTCGGGCCTGCGTCCGTTCGCGCAAGGTGGCTTCCACTTCGTCGATTCCAGCATCTCGTCGGATATCGACAATGTCAGCATCAAGCTGCCAGGCTTCAACGCTACGGCAGGTTATGCGGCGCAAGTGCCAATCACCTACAATGGTGTGACGGTGAAGCCAGGCGACGTGATCGTTCCTCTGAAGGGCGCCCTGAAGCAGAAGTCCTACACCACGCTTAGCGCGTCGGTTGGTGCTTCTAAGGACAACTGGACTGTGGAACTGTTCGGCGAAAACCTCACCGACGCCCGCCCAGAGCTCTATAAGAGCGGCAATGATGGTGAGCTGCGCGTGACCACGTCGCGTCCGCAAACCTTCGGTGTCCGTCTTTCGGTTCGTAACTAACAAAACTGTGGTGGGTCCCCGTTAATCCGGGGGCCCATTGCTTTTTGCACAGCCCTATCGGTTCCGGTTCATCACGGGATCAGAATACCCATAAACATCCTTACCTTGGCCCATTGAAGCGCTATGATTGAGCCGAACGATAAGGATAGACGATTGACCCAAGCTGCACTGTCTCCGGCTCAGATTGACGACCTCCTTGGTCGCGCGCGGGATATGTTGCAACAGACAAGATTTCCGCAAGCTGCTGCCCTGTGCCAACAGGTCCTAGACGCCGATCCGAAACATAAGGATGCGCTCTACACCTTGGCTGTAACCTATCGCTATCAAGGCGATTATAAGCGGGCCCTTGCGACCAACGACCATCTGATTGCCATGGATCCCAGCTTTGGCCGCGCCTATCAAGAGCGAGGCCACTGTCTGCGCGACACCGGTGATCGCCATGGCGCGTTGGTCGCCTATCAGGGTGCCGTCGCCAATAATGCTGCCCTTGTGGCCAGCTGGCAGATGCTGTCAGAGCTTCAACGCGCCACCGGCGCTCGGGCCGCTGCTGAATTTTCTAAAGATCAATTTGATTATCTCAACGCCCTGCCGCCCGAACTTTTGAGCGTCGCGAACCTGATCCAAGAGGGCCGGTTCCTGCGGGCCGAGCAGATCTGTCGCCATTTTCTGCAGACCAAGGGTCATCATGTTGAGGCCATGCGGTTCTTGGCTGAGATTGGCACCAAGTTCAATTCCTATGAGGAGGCCGAGTTCCTCCTCGAATCCTGCCTCGTGCTCGAACCGGACAATACCAGCGCTCATGTCGATTATGTCGACGTCCTTCATAAGCGACAAAAGTTCGCTAAGGCGCTTGAGCAGGCGACGGTCCTGCGCAAAAAATCCAAGGGCGTGCCGCAGATCGAACTGCTCTATGCCAATGAAAATCTGGCCGTCGGTAATTTCGATGAGGCGCTGGGCGTCTATGGAACGCTCGCCAAGGAAACGCCGAACAACCCGACCATCCACCTGACGCTTGGCCACGCCCTCAAGACGGTAGGCCGCCAGCCCGATGCGATCGCTGCCTATAGCCGCGCCTACCAGATCCGGCCCGACTTTGGTGATGCCTATTGGAGCCTTGCCAACCTCAAGACCTATCGTTTCACCGACGATCAGATCTCATCCATGCGCCAGCGCGAGGCGGACCCCAAGACCGCCCTGGTTGACCGCTATCACCTCTGTTTTGCCCTCGCCAAGGGCTTGGAAGATCGCGGCGACTTTGCCCAAGCCTTCGAGGCCTATGAGCGCGGGAACCGCCTGAAGCGTGATGAGCTGGGCTATGATTGGCGCCGGATCAGCCGTGAAATGGACCTGCAGATCGAGCACTGCAACCCAGCCCTATTTGAAGCCAAGGCGGGTTCGGGCTCCGCCGCCCCCGACCCCATCTTCATTGTTGGCCTACCGCGCGCCGGATCGACCTTGCTGGAGCAAATCCTAGCCTCGCACAGTCAGGTCGAGGGCACGATGGAGTTGCCCAACATCTTGGCTCTCGCGCACCGAATCAATGGCCGTCGCCGCGTCGACGAAGAACCAGCCTACCCGGCCAATATTGGGGCCCTATCGCCGCAGGACCTGACCGCCTTTGGTGAGGCCTTTTTGCGCGACACCCGCATCCATCGCAAGACGGGCGTTCCCTTCTTCATCGACAAGATGCCGAACAATTTTCGACATGTTGGCCTGATCCACATGATCTTGCCCAATGCCAAGATCATTGATGCGCGGCGCGGCGCGATGGGCTGCTGTTTTAGCGGCTTTAAGCAACTGTTCGCCGAGGGGCAGGAATTTACCTACGGCCTCGAAGAGATCGGCCATTACTACAAGGACTATGTCGCCCTGATGGACCACTGGGACCGGGTCTTGCCGGGCAAGGTTCTGCGGGTCAATTACGAGGATGTGGTGGCCGATCTTGAACCTCAAGTGCGCCGTCTGCTCGATTTCTGTGGCCTTCCCTTCGAAGAGGGCTGTATCAATTTCCACAAGAATGATCGTGCCGTTAGGACCGCCAGCTCAGAGCAGGTCAGGCAGCCGATTTTCACCAGTGGCCTAGATCAGTGGGAGAATTTCTCCCCCTATCTGGATCCGCTTAGACAGGTTCTGGGTCCAGAGCTGGCCAAAGGTTGAGGAAGACAAGATGACCACCGCAACAACCGCCGAAGAAGGCCAGACCTATTCTCTAGGGGCGCGCTGGTACGTCCTCTTCATCATGATGTTGGCCTATACAATCAACATTGCCGACCGCTATGTCATGTCGACCGTGCTGGAGCCGATCCGGTTGGAGCTCAAGCTCACCGATGGCGGCGTGGCCTTTTTGACCGGCGTGTCGCTGGCCCTGTTCTATGTGACCATGGGCATCCCCCTGTCATGGATTGCTGACCGTTATAATCGCCGCAACCTGTTGGCTATTTCGATCACCGTCTGGTCGGCCATGACCACCTTCTGCGGCCTGTCGACCAACTATCTGCAACTTCTCTTGGCCCGCGTCGGGGTGGGTATTGGCGAGGCGGGTGGCACGCCCTCCTGCAACGCCATCGTCGGTGACTATTTCCCGGCCGACCGTCGCCCCATGGCCATGACCATCTTTGCACTGGGCGCGCCTATTGGCGCTTGGGTCGGTGCGGATATGGCCGGCTTTGTCGCCAACAAATATGGTTGGCACGCGGCCTTCTTGGTTTTGGGCGTGCCGGGCGTCCTGTTGGCCGCCCTGATCATGCTGACGGTCAAGGAGCCCGTTCGCGGGCGGCTGGATGCGGTCTCGACCGAAGATGCGCCAAGCTTGGCCACAACGGTGGCCTTCTTTTTCAAACAGAAGGCAGCCTTCCATGTGATCATGGGCAGCGGCGTTTCCGCCCTGTGGGGCTGGGGCCTGATGTGGTTTACCCCAACCTTCATTCAGCGGGCCTATCACCTCAATGTTGGTGAAGCCGGAGCCGTGGTGGGCCCCATCCATCTGGTCATGGGTATTTTGGCGTCCTTGCTGACCGCATGGCTCCTGTCGCGCCCCGCCTTTGTTGATCCGCGGCGCATCGTGAAGCTGTTAGCCATTGTCACGGGGGTGGCGACTATCCCGTCGATCCTCGCCTATTGGACCCACTCTTTGTCTATGGCCACGGCCATGTTGTGGATCTTCATTCCGGCCATCTATTTCTACATCGGCCCGGCCTTTGCCTTGGGACAGAATCTGGCGCCGCCCAAGATGCGTGCCATGTTCACGGCCATTGCTCTGTTGATCGCCAATGTCTTTAACCTGATCGTCGCGCCTCAGGGCGTGGGTTGGCTCAGCGACTTCATCGCCGCCCTGCAGAAAAACCCCGATTTTGCGTCCTTCATTCCAGGCGTCAGTTGGTTGGGCGCCCATCTGGCGGGTTTTGTCGGCGTGGATGACGCCTCGTCGCTGAGGTTCGCCCTGCTGGTCTTGGCCCCAACGGGCTTTTGGGCGACTTGGCACTATTGGATGGCTGCCCGCACCATTATTGAAGATCAAAAGACCGCAATCGGTTACGTCTAGCCTCGGTTTAGCCCCCACTCCTAGAGGGTGGGGGCGCTTGGTCCGGCCCAGATCGCCCGAAAATTGCCTCAAAATTTCGGCAAGGGAACGGGCTGATGATCACAGCCTATGGAGACAGAGTTTAGCGATGAGAGCGTTTGTTATTCCCGGGACCCTTGCGGCAGTGCTGACGATGGCCTGTCTTGGATCGGCAAGGGCGCAAGAACAGACCCCCGCCGCGCCGCAGGAAAAGCCTTCCGAAGCGGCGGCTCCTGCCGCTTCAGTCACCCCGGCCGCCCCACCGCCAGCGGCACCGGTTAAGCGTCCACCGAAAATTTCCAAGAAACTTGAAGCCGAATTTGCGCGCGGGGCGAAGGCCTACGACCAAAAGAACTTTCAAGACGCCCTTTCGATCTGGCTGCCGCTGACGAAAGACGGAAACCCGCGCGTTCTTTATAATGTCGGCCTGATGTATGCCAACGGTCTGGGCATACCCAAGGATGACTATGTCGAGGCCTATAAATGGTTCGAGATTTCGGCCTCTCGGGCCGATGATCCTCGGGAAAAGAAGAAGGCCGAGCGCATGAGGGACATGGTTGGGCTGGAACTGACGCCTGACCAACTGGTCGACGCTAAGGCGCGCATAAGGGCCTGGCATCCAAGGTGGACCTTCTGGCGCTAGATGCCGACGCCGCTATGCCTGACCTTTGTCAAAATGCCGGGCAAATATGACGCCCTGACCCTGACCCGATCGGATGGAACCTCGGAGCTGATCCGATGTCCTAAGCAGGGCATGATCCCGCATGAGATGGTTCATTTCGCGGTGGAGAAGACCCTTGTGGCGAAGGGCTTCTTAGGCCGCATCGGTAAGGGCGAAACCCTTGCCCCCATGGCACCGACCGAGCCGTCGGAGGCGATCGAACGGATCGTGGAGGTGCTGCAGGCAGAGGTCTGGTCTGGCGCGCAATCAACAGAGGACTTTATCGCCCTCTATGAGCGGGCCTGCGCGGTTCGGGGCCATCCGGTGGTGCCGGTTGATGCGGCCGTTCACCAAGCCTTGCGCGCAGAGTTGTCACGGCTGACCGCCCTATGGGACGCGGTACCGCTGCGGGGAAGCCTGACGCTGGTTTTGGAAGCAGAATAAAGATCGAATATGATCTTGGCGCACCCGTTTTAAGCCCGGGCCGCTTAAGGATCACGCTGCCCTGAATGGTCAGCGTGATCCTCAGGCATTTTTACTTCAGAACGACGATCACAACGCGGCGGTTGGCAGCACGACCAGCGCGCGTAGCATTGTCAGCCACAGGGGCGTCTTCGCCGTAGGAGGTGCTCGTCATGCGTGACAGGGGCACGCCCTGCTTGGCCAGATAGGTACGAACCGCATTGGCCCGCTCCATGCCGACCCGCTCATTGGCCTTGGTCGAACCCTTAGAGTCCGTATGGCCTTGAATTTCGAGGTAGACGTTTTGATTGTCGGTCTTCAACTGGGTGGCCAGAGCTGACAGCTTGGCTTGACCGTCGTCGGAGATGATCGCCTTGCCGCTGGCAAAGGTCACCGAGCCGTCCGTGGTCATGACCACCGAATAGAGGAACTTGCCTTCAGCCAGCTTGCCGGCGGCGATGGCGCGGGCCAGAGCGTCACGCGCGGTTTGATCGACCTGGTTCAGGCGGGTTTCGAGACCGTCAATGCGACCACCGATCTTGGTGCCCTGCTCGTTTAGGGCTGCACCTTGACGCGACTCAAGACCAGCAACCTGCTGATCGACATATTTTTGGGTGGCGCAACCGCTCAGGCCGAGCGCGATGGCCATGGCACCAACGGCGATGCTGGCAGACTTTGAAACGAACATGGGACCCTCTCCACGAAACTGAACTGACCGTAGGGCTTGCACCCATGGCGCCGATTAGAAAATGATATCTGTCCGATATCAGAAAAAACCCGCGATCGGAAACCGATCTTATAACGAGGTCACCCTAATGAGATGTGACCAAGTTCGCAATGTGACCCTTCATCCCTTATTATCAGAATGTCTCACTTTTTTGACGGCGAGCCGGTGTTTGGGGCTGTTCGAATCTGGTCCACATCTCGAACGGCACCGCGTGCAGCGCTGGTGGTGAAGGCGGCATAGGCGCGCAGGGCGGCCGAGACCTGGCGTTTGCGACCATGGGCCATCCAGCCATCGGCTCCGCGTGCGTTCATTTCGGCGCGGCGCTGCTCCAAGATGGGCTCTGCAACGGCCAATATTATCGAGCGGTTTGGGATATCGATCTCGATTCGATCCCCCTCATGCACGAGCGCGATCAGGCCACCTTCTGCGGCCTCCGGCGAAACATGGCCGATAGACAGGCCCGAAGTGCCGCCCGAGAAGCGCCCGTCGGTAATCAGGGCGCAGGCCTTGCCCAGACCCTTGGACTTCAGATAGCTGGTCGGATAGAGCATTTCTTGCATGCCCGGCCCGCCGCGTGGCCCTTCGTAGCGGATGACCAAAACGTCTCCGGCCACGATCTTTCCGGTCAGGATGGCGCTGACCGCATCGTCTTGGCTCTCAAACACGCGGGCCGGACCGGCAAAGGTCAGGATGCTCTCATCCACACCCGCCGTTTTGACGATACAGCCGTCTAGAGCCAGATTGCCGCTCAGCACCGCCAAGCCACCATCTTTTGAGAAGGCATGCTCAACATCGCGGATCACGCCGTTGGCGCGGTCCCTATCGACCGCTTCCCAGCGGCGCGATTGGCTAAAGGCGGTTTGGGTTGGTACGCCGCCGGGTGCTGCGCGGAAGAAGTGGTGAACATCCTCGTCTTGGCTCTGGACGATATCCCACCGACGGATCGCGTCGCCGAGCGTCGGGGCGTGGACCGTCGGAAGGTGGGTGTGCAGCAGTCCGCCGCGATCAAGCTCTCCCAAGATCGACATGATGCCGCCCGCGCGGTGGACATCTTCCATGTGCACATCGCTCTTGGCGGGAGCAACCTTGCAGAGGCAAGGCACCTTGCGCGACAGCCGGTCAATATCATCCATCGTAAAGGGCACGCCGCCCTCTGAAGCGGCCGCAAGCAGATGCAGCACCGTATTGGTCGACCCGCCCATGGCGATATCGAGGCTCATGGCATTCTCGAAGGCCTCGAAGGTGGCGATTGAGCGTGGCAGGACCCGGTCGTCATTAGCTTCATAATAGCGCTTGGCTAGGCCTACGACGGTGCGACCCGCCTGCAAAAACAGTTGCTCGCGGTCAGAGTGGGTGGCCAACACTGAGCCATTGCCCGGCAAGGAAAGGCCCAAGGCCTCGGTCAAACAGTTCATCGAGTTGGCCGTGAACATGCCCGAGCACGATCCGCAGGTCGGGCAGGCCGAGCGCTCAATCGTGGCGACCTCTTCATCGCTATAGGCATCGTCCGCCGCCGCGACCATGGCATCGACCAGATCCAGCGCCACCTCCTTGCCCTTAAGGATGACCTTACCGGCCTCCATCGGTCCGCCCGAGACGAAGACCGAGGGAATATTGATCCGCATAGCGGCCATCAACATGCCGGGTGTGATCTTGTCGCAATTGGAAATACAGACCATGGCGTCGGCGCAGTGAGCATTAACCATATATTCGACGCTGTCCGCGATCAGTTCGCGCGAGGGCAGGCTGTAGAGCATGCCATCATGGCCCATGGCGATCCCGTCATCGACGGCGATGGTGTTGAACTCTTTGGCAACGCCGCCCGCCTTCTCGATCTCGCGCGCGACGAGCTGGCCAAGGTCCTTGAGGTGGACGTGACCTGGCACGAACTGGGTGAAGGAATTGACCACCGCAATGATCGGCTTGCCAAAATCGCCATCCTTCATGCCGGTGGCGCGCCAAAGGCCGCGCGCGCCTGCCATGTTGCGGCCGTGGGTCGATGTGCGTGAACGATAGGGGGGCATGATATTTCCTAAAGCGATCGGTCAGACAGTGTTGGTGCGGATACATGCCTCAAATTTCGCGGCTGTGCCGCCGAAAAGTTTCGTTGACGGGCGGCCATCGGCTTTGACGTGCTCGATTTGTCACTGTCATCTTGCGGGTCCACCTTGGCGTCAGCCGCAAAACATGGAACCGTCACCGCTTGTGATGGCTGGGTTAGGGTTGTGGTGATGCTGAGTTCCGATCGATTAAAGATGTCGCGCTTCCTCCCGGCAGCGGCCCTCTTGCTGGCCCTGATGGCACAGGCGGGACCCGTGGCAGCTCAAGCTATGGCCCAGTCCCCTGCCATTGTTGCTCCAGTACCCGTGACGGTTTTGCGCGCCACGGAGCTCGGCATGGTTCGAGGTGTAACCAAGGGCCCTTCAATCAATTTTTTGGCCATCCCCTATGCTGCCCCACCGGTGGGGTCCTTGCGATGGATGCCGCCCCAACCGGCCGCCGCCTGGACGGGTGAGCGAGCAACCGAAGCCTTTGGGCCGATCTGTCCCCAGCCCGGTGGGTCGGCCTCAACGCCCCAATCTGAAGATTGCTTGACCCTCAATATTTCTGTTCCTGTCGGCACCTCGCCCGGTGCCAAGCTGCCGGTGCTATTTCGGATTCATGGCGGAGGTTATATTGCCGGATCCGGCCCATCGGAACATTCCGCCGAGGTGTGGAATCCCGAGGGTGTGATCCTCGTCACCTTCAACTATCGGCTGGGACCCCTCGGGTTTCTGGCTCACCCTCTGTTGATGGCCGAGGCTGCGGGTAAATCCCAGCCGGTCAATTTCGGACTGCTGGATATGAAGGCGGCCCTTGAATGGACCCATCGCAATATAGCGGCCTTTGGCGGTGATCCGGCCAACCTGACCCTGACCGGGGTATCGGCGGGTGGTGAGGGGGTGCAGCTTCTTCAACTTATGCCCGGGACCGAAGGCCTCTTTGCGCGCGCCATTTCCTCCAGCGGCTATACGGCATGGCCTCTCCCGCTCTCCACCTTGACCGCCGATGGCAAGCCTGCTGAAGCCGTTCGGATCGGAGATGAAACCATCTTGCGCGCGAACGGCGGCAAAGAACCCGCCAATCTCGATGAGATGAGGGCCCTTGAGGTCAAGGCACTATTGGCCTCGATCCGAGGCTTCCAGCTGCCCGTGATCGATGGGGTGACGCTTTTCGATGATCCGGTGGCCCTCTTTGCCAAGGGCGCAGACCATCCCGTTCCGGTGATGACCGGTGGCAATAGCTATGAGGGGAGTGTTTTCCCCAGCTCTGGCGTAACCCCAGAGGCGGTGGTTGGCCTGCTGGGGGATCAGGTCCCCGCCATGAGGGCGCTCTATGCCGATGATTTTGCGGTCAGTGAGGCCCGCGGCATCAGCCGAATGTTTGGCGATATGCGCTATGTCTTTTCCAGCGCCGCCATGGTCTCGTCCGTGTCGCGCCGCCAACCGGCCTATCTTTACTATGTCACCTATGTCGAACCCGACCGCCGGGCGACCCAGGCGGGAACCTACCATGCCGGTGAAACGCTCCTTCTTCAGTGGGGCGGTCGCACGCCTGCCAGCTTGGCGGCAGGCAATCCCGGCAAGACGATGAGAAGCTATTGGCTAAACTTCATCAAGACGGGCGACCCCAATGGGGCCAATCAACCGCCCTGGCCCAAATCTACCCCCGACCGGCTACACTGGATGGTGTTTGGCGAGACAGTGGCGGTCCGGGACGATGTCTTGGCTGAAAAGCTGACTCTGCTGCGGAAAATCCATTCGGCGAGGTTCAGCAGTCAGGGCCAAATGACAGATCCTATAAAAAGTCGATTAGGACACTAGGCCTCTGATCATCCGGGCCTTGTCGGAAGGCACAGTCTGGATAATTTGTAATTGGTACTGACGCTAATAACCCGCCATAGTGGGGGGCAATTGACGGCTATATTTGGGGTGGCTTGCGCGTGGATAGGTCCGAACTGCTTCGTTCTTTGAGCATTGATCGTTCTGCAGGGGCAGACTCTGAAGGCGGCTCGTCGATATCGCCGCTCCTCATTGCCGCGATTGTCGCTGGCGCGCTCGTGATTGGCGGTGCTCTTGGCTGGTTGGTTAAGCCCGCGCCCAAGCTTAAGCCGGTGGTGGTTGCGGCTGCGCCTATCGGTGCCAATAAGGGTGTTGTGCGCCCCGGCGGCCTGACCGCTTCGGGCTATGTCGTGGCCCGGACCCGCGCCACCATCGCCTCGGAAGTGACCGGACGGGTGGTTGAGGTTCGTGTCGAAGAGGGACAGTCAGTCAAGGCCGGTCAGGTCTTGGCTATTCTCGATGGTTCCTTAGCGAAGGTCGACGCCGCCTCCAGTGAGGCGCGCGCCCTTTCGGCTCAGGCCGCTGCGGACTCCGCCCAGGCCCAATATGTTCAGGCCCAGCGCGATCTGACCCGTTATGAGTCCTTGGCCTCAACCGGCTATGTCAGCGACGCCAATGTCCAGGCGGCGCGGCTCAAGGCCCGGGTAGCCCAAACCCAAGCGGTCCTGTCGCAGGCCCAACTGGTCGCTGCCAAATCGGATTCGAACAGAAGCCGCGTTCAACTTGGCAAATATGAGATTCGCGCGCCCTTTACGGGCATTGTCATCGACAAGGCTGCGCAGCCCGGCGAAATCATCTCGCCCCTGTCGGCAGGCGGCGGATTCACGCGTACGGGGATCTGCACCATCGTCGATATGGACAGTATCGAGATCGAGGTGGATGTGAACGAGGCCTATATTGGCAGGGTTTCAGAGGGTCAGAAGGTCGAGGCGGTTATGGATGCCTATCCCGACACCGTTCTTCCCGCCCATGTGATTGCGAAGATCCCCACGGCCAGCCGCGACAAGGCCACCGTTCGGGTTCGTATTGGATTTGACGGCAAAGACGTCCGCATCCTTCCCGAGATGGCCGTAAAGGTCACCTTTCTCGACCCCAAATCTTAAGATCGACCGATAGGACCCCCGACATGAGCGCCCTGATCCAGCTGAAGAATGTCAAAAAGACCTATAAGCGCGGCAAGGAAAGCATCACCATCTTCGATGGCTTGAACCTGACCATCGAACAGGGCGATTTTGTCGCCATTATGGGCCCGTCGGGTTCGGGCAAGACCACCTTGCTCAACCTGCTTGGCGGCACTGATCGCAGTGACAGCGGTGAGATCAATTTCGATGGTGAGCGCATCGACGGCTATAATGAGGGTCAGCTTGCTGGCTGGCGCGCCCGCTCTGTCGGCTTCATCTTCCAGTTCTACAATCTAATGCCGGTGCTCAATGCCGCTCAAAATGTTGAGCTGCCCCTGATGCTGACCAAGCTGTCGGCCAGCAAGCGCCGCGCCAATGTCGAGACGGCCCTCAAGATTGTCGGTCTCTGGGACCGCGCCAAGCACAAGCCCAAAGAACTGTCCGGTGGTCAGCAACAGCGTGTGGCCATTGCTCGGGCCATCGTCTCTGATCCCAAGTTCCTGCTCTG
>CANCJE010000048.1 GCA_947378235.1 Caulobacteraceae bacterium
TCCAAACTCGGTGGGGTTTGCCTCATTCGCCGTCTGGGCTTTGAACGACCTGATTGAATTGAACAATCTGGATTTTCGAGGCCTTGAGATGAGGGGCGATGGCCCCAAGGGGGCTCTCAAATAACTGTCTCTTGACAGTGCACACCATATCCATGATCTCAACATCCGTCGCTAAGCCTTCGAAGCTTAGATTCAGCGTCCATCGGGCAAGGTTGCGCGCGCAAGGTCTCAGGCCGACCCAAATTTGGGTGCCCGATGTGCAAATGTCGGCCTTGAAGGCGTCGGCGCACCCGCAATCCTTGGCCGTTCCCGCCAGTCTTCAGGCCCATCAGGATCAAGACTTTATCGACGCCATATCGGATTGGGGTGATGAGTGAAGCGGTGCGAAATCTGGACCGTTTCTGGCGGCAAGGATTACGCGGGTAAGTCTCGTCCCGTTGTCATCGTTCAAGATGATCGGTCCGACGCCACAGACACCATCACAATCTGCGTCATCACCACGGACCCAACTGACGCGCCGCTGCTGCGCCTCGTCGTCGTTCCGAACGCACAAACCAGCCTGCAGGCCAGCTCTAGCCCGATGGTGGACAAGATCAACACGGTTAGCAAATCCAAATGGACCAACTCATTGGTCAGATTGACGATGCCGATCTGGCGAGGCTTAACCAAGCCCTATTGGTCTTTCTTGGGCCGGCTACTGCACTGAAGACGGCCATGAAGGGTCCTTAGGGGCGGGCTGACCCTTGGTCCTGTAGGCGCTCAGATCCTCGTCTACATCTGAGACGTTCTTGAGATCGCCCTACACCACCACCATTTCCGTCTCGACAAAAGCTGTAGCCTTTTAGCGCTACACCCTGTAGGTTACATGTAACTTCAGCGGGGACAGTCATGACCTCAACATCCGTCGCCAAGCCTTCGAAGCTTAGGGTCAGCGTCCATCGGGCACGGTTGCGCGCGCAAGGTCTCAGGCCGATTCAAATTTGGGTGCCTGATGTGCGAACGCCGGCCTTTAAGGCGCAGGCGCACGCGCAATCCTTAGCCGTTGCGGCCAGTCTTCAGGCCCATCAAGACCAAGACTTTATCGACGCCATATCGGATTGGGGTGATGAGTGAAGCGGGGCGAAATCTGGACTGTTTCTGGCGGCAAGGATTATGCGGGTAAGCCTCGTCCTGGTGTCATCGTTCAAGATGATCGGTTCGACGGCACAGACTCCATAACGATCTGCGCCTTCACCACGGACCAAACCGATGCACCGCTGCTGCGCGTTGTCGTCCGCCCGAACGCAGAAAATGGCCTGCGCGCGACCTGTAGCCTGATGGTGGACAAGATCACCACCGTTCCCAAATCAAAAATGGGCCATCTCATTGGTCGAATTGATGATGCTGACTTGGCGCGGCTCAACCAAGCTCTGCTGGTCTTTCTTGGGCTGGCCACAGCACCGAAGACGGCCATCAAGGGTCCTTAGGGGTGGGGTGACCTTTGGTCCTGTAGGCGCTGAGATCATCGACTATAGCTGAGGCGTTCTTGAGATCGCCCTACACCTCCACCAGTCCTTGCCACCACAAAGGCAGTGGACTTTTAGGGCCAATATTTTCCCTGATACCTCCATTTGTTAAGTCCATTCTGTCAGGGTTCTGTTGAGACCCCTTAAGCCGCTGTCGCCACACGGATTTCCAGAACCGAGCTCGCCACCGTCGCAAGACTAACAAGGGCATCCAAAGAGAACTTGCCGAGTTTTCCCCGTAGAAGATCTTTTAATCCCAGTCGGAAGGGTCAAGGCCTTGCTGGGCCTGTAGGGGCGAGCCTTGAGCCCTGTAGCCGACCCAAGGTTGGGGCGTTTTAGGGATCGACCCCCAACTCCATCATTCCTACCCGCTACACTCTGATCCAAAGTCTTTAGGATCCTACCCTGTGCGGCGCATGATGAGGCCGAGGGCATAAAGCCACTTCAAGCCGCGATTGTGCGCTGTGGCGCAAAGCAAATTCAGCGTAACCTATTCGGGTGTTTGAACGTAGCGCGCCACTCGATTGCTTGACAAAGTGAACGTTACCACCTAGGTGAACGTTAACAATCGGAGAGCCATGTGCAGGTCGCGCATCGGATCTGGGGGGGAGATTCAGGATGAATGGACTAAAAAAGCCTATGTTTAGGCAATTGATGCTGGGTGCTTCGGCGATCGCCATGGGGATGGGCGCCGGGTCTGCATTCGCTCAAAGCAGCGGAACGGCCGCCGCCAATGCGCCTGAAGAGATCGTTGTTACGGGTATTCGTGCCAGCCTGCGTCAGGCGGTCGAGATCAAGCGCGAATCCCAAGGTGTGGTGGACGCCATCTCGTCCGAAGACATCGGTAAGTTCCCCGATACCAACCTCGCCGAATCGCTTCAGCGCATCACCGGCGTTTCGATCGACCGAAACAGCGGCGAAGGCTCGACGGTCACGGTTCGTGGTTTCGGTCCGGCCTTTAACCTCGTTCTCCTGAACGGCCGCCAAATGCCAGCCTCGGGCCTTGGCAGCTGCTGTGAAGCACCGGCTTCGCGCAGCTTCGATTTCGGAAACCTCGCCTCTGAGGGCATCGCCGGGGTTGAGGTCTATAAGTCTGGCCGCGCAAGCTTGCCGACGGGCGGTATCGGTTCGGTTATCAACATCAAGACCCCTCGCCCTCTGGATCGTCCTGGCTTCAAGGGCAGCTTCGGCATCAAGACCGTCAGCGACACCTCGGAGTTTGAAGGCAGCGACATGACGCCCGAATATTCGGGTATCATCAGCAACACCTTCTCCGATAACCGCTTTGGTATCTTGGCCAGCGGCTCGTATCAGAAGCGCAAGGCCAGCCAAGCCCAGTTCAATGCCGGTTGGCGCGAAGGCTATCTTGGTAATGAGAATAACTGGGGCTCGCTGCCGGTCGATGCCAATGACTGGCGCGGCAATTTCAACCGCGTCGCCAACCACCCCAAGGCCACCGACGTCTATCAGGTGACCCAGAATGCCGGCTATGACTTCACCGACATTGAGCGCGAGCGCATCAATGGCCAGTTGGTGATGCAGGTGAAGCCGACCAGCAACCTGTCGGCGACTGTTGACTACACCTATTCACAAAACACCATTAAGGCCCAAACCAGCAGCATCGGCGTTTGGTTCAATCACGACCAGACCAGCAGCAGCTGGACCAACGGCCCAGCCGCTGGCCCTAACTTCTATGCTGAGGATTTTGGCCCCGGTAAGGACCTGGCCATCACCGGTTCGGTGGGTGCCAACCGTTCGATCAATCGCTCGCTGGGCGGCAATCTCGAATGGCATGGCGACAATGGCCTGCGGGTTGTCGTGGACATGCACAAGTCCACGGCTGAAAGCTCACCGACCACGCCTTACGGCAGCAATATTGCGGTCGGCAGCGCCATCTTCGGTCTGAAGTCTCAGAAGGTCGATTTCACGCACGATATGCCGGTGATCTCGGTCACCATGTATCCGGGCTCTGAGATCAATGCCGCCAATATCCGCCCAGCCGGTAACGCGTTCCGTAACGCCTATATGCGGGATGAGATCGACGAGCTTTCGGTCAAGGGGGGCTATGACTTCGACGCCTCCTTCATCAAGAGCCTCGATTTCGGCGTAACCCAAACCGAAAATAAGGTCCGTTCGGCCTACGGCTTTATCCAAAGCGACAGCTGGGGCGGTACTCTGAGCGCGGCTGAAACGCCCGATAACCTCTATACGCCTGTCGGCCTGCCGGGCCGCCTTGAGGGTATGGACGGATCCAATGCTAGCGGGATCTTGCAGTCTTACTTCAAGGTCGACACCACGGCCCTGATCAGCCTGCTGGAAAGCAAGGTGAAGATCTGTAGCGCACCTTGGACCGGTAAGGCCCTGCCCGGCACCTGCCTTGCGCAGTATCAGGCCGATCGCCGCGTTCACGAGCGCACACTGGCACCTTACATCCAGTCGACCCATCAGTTCGATGTCTTGGGCAATCCAGCGCACCTGCGTATTGGCGTGCGTTATGAGCAAACCAAGATCGACTCGGCGGCTCTGGTGCCAATCCCAACGGGAACCTCGTGGGTGGGCGATAACGAAATCGCCATTCTCTATGGTTCGAAGTCAGACTTCGCCAGCCTGAAGGGTGAATATAATAACTGGCTGCCGGCCATCGATTTCGACGTCGAGCCTATGGCCAATGTGAAGGTCCGCACCGCCTATAGCGAGACCATCACGCGCCCTGACTATGCCAGCCTGCAAGGTGGAACGACCCTTGATGCGCCGATCCGTGTCGGTGGCAGCACCGGTGCGAGCGGCAATCCGGGACTACTTCCCTACAAGTCCAAGAATATCGATCTGTCGGTTGAGTGGTATTACGCCCCCGAAAGCTATGTCTCGGTCGGCTATTTCCACAAGCAGGTGAGCAATTTCATCAGCAACAGCACGGTGAGCACCTCTGCTTTCAACCTGACCAATCCGGCGACCGGCCCTCGCGTCGCCGAAGCGCGCGCGGCCTTGGGCGCGTCCGCGACGACCTCGCAGATCCGAGATTGGATTAAGGGCAAATATCCGTCGCTCGTTGATGCGGCGAGCGGTGGCATCACCGGCCAAGCCAACGATCCGCTCGTGAATTTCGTCACCACTAAGCCGGTCAATAGCGATCAAGAGGCCAAGCTGCAGGGCTGGGAATTCGCCATTCAGCACCGCTTCTGGGAAACCGGTTTTGGTACGATCTTGAACTATACGATCGTCGAATCAGACACCGATTTTGACAATACGCTGCGTTACACCGTGCCTCAGTTCGCTGTGGCCGGGGTCAGCAACAGCGCCAACGCGGTGGTCTATTACGATAAGAACGGTATTCAGGCTCGACTGGCCTATAACTGGCGCGACAAGTTCCTCGCCGGTTACGGCTTCGATCCTGGCTATATCAAGGCCTACGGCCAGTTCGATGCCAGTGCGAGCTATGAGTTCCGCAAGGGATTCACGGCCTATGTCGAAGGTATCAACCTGACCAATGCCGACCGCAGTGGATATTCGCGTAATGAGCAGACCGTGACCTTCGCGGCTCCAGGCTATGCGCGCTATTCGGCCGGTGTCCGCTACACGTTCTAATGGGTAACGCGTAATCCGGACTTGGAATTAGAGAGCCGTACTGCTTGCCAGTGCGGCTCTTTTCCGCTTTCCGCCCACCGATAGTTCGCTATGGTTTCGGTATAATGGATCGATCAACGCACCGGGTTGTCATCGTTGGGGGTGGCACTGCAGGATGGCTCGCAGCCTGCTCGCTGGCGGCCAAGCAGCCGAGTCTGTCCGTTACCTTGGTCGAAGCCCCCGATATTCCCACCATTGGCGTCGGTGAGGGTACATGGCCAACCATGCGCCAAACCTTGGCGACCATCGGCATTTCTGAGGCGGAATTTTTACGCGAGTGCGACGCCGCCTTTAAGCAGGGTTCCCGCTTTGATGGCTGGGTGGATGGCACCTTGGGCGACAGCTATCTCCATCCCTTTACCGCGCCGCCTTCCGGCGAGATGAGCGAGCTGCTGGCCGCATGGCAGGTCGGTGATCACGATGTGCCCTTTGCGGCCGCCATGACCCCGCAACATGCGATCTGCAGCCGCCACCTAGCGCCCCGTCAACGCGCCATGCCCGACTATGCCGGGGCCTTGAACTATGGCTACCACCTTGATGCGGGTAAATTTGCCGCCCTTCTGATGCGCCACGCCACCGAGCGTTTGGGAGTGACCCTTATCGCCGATGAGGTCATAGGCGTGATATCAACGCCCGAGGGTGATATTGAGGCTTTAGAATTGAAAGGCCGAGAGGCTCTGGAAGGCGATCTCTTTATCGACTGTTCAGGGCAGGCCGCGATTCTCATTGGCGGCCACTTTGGTATCGACTGGATCGATCACTCGAATGTCTCGTTCAATGATCGCGCTTTGGCTGTGCAGGTACCGGTTAAGGCGGGTAGTCCGGTGGCCTCTCAGACCATCGGTACGGCCCATGAGGCCGGGTGGCTCTGGGATATTGGCCTGCCGACCCGTCGGGGTATTGGCTGCGTCTATAGCGCGCGTTTTATAAGCGACGAGCGGGCGGAACAGATCCTGTTCGATCACGTCAGGACCCACGTCCCAGGCGCCGATCTTTCGACCCTTCGCCCGCGCAAACTGGCCTTCAAGACGGGTCACCGTGCGCAGTTTTGGCACCGTAACTGCTTGGCGATTGGCCTGTCGGCGGGGTTCATTGAGCCGCTCGAGGCCTCGGCCATTGTTCTGATCGAGCTGTCCTTGCGAGCACTGACGGACAATTTCCCCAAACGCCGATCCGCGATGGACATTATCGGCGCAAGGTTCAACAGCCTCTTCCACTATCGTTGGGCCAGGATCCTAGAGTTCCTCAAGCTGCACTATGTGCTCAGCCGACGGGAAGATCCCTATTGGCGCGCCCAGCGTGCCCCTGAAACCTTACCGCCCCAATTGGCTGAAAATCTCACCCTGTGGCAGGATCAGCCACCGTCCAGTTGGGATCTACCCTATGTGGACGAGATGTTTCCCGCCGCCAGCCAGCAATATGTCCTCTACGGCATGGGGTTTGCTCCCCCGCCGTCTGAGACAGGGCCCTCGCCCCAGGCCCTTGCACGCCTTGCAGAGGTGTCGCAGCGTGCTCGTGCCCTGACGTCTTCACTCCCCGCCAACCGGGACTATTTCACAGCCGCAGAGGCGCAGGCTCGAGCCCACGCATCCCCGAGAGAATTTGCCAAACCATGAGCCAGCATCAGATCCTCAACAGCGCTGATCATCGCAATCTTCGCGTCCATACCGAAGCGGGCTCAGCCTATGGCGATGATGTCATGGCCTGCATCACTGTCCCGATCGAGTTTCGGCAGGTTCAGGGGCGGTTCCCCATCGTCTTTCGCCGCGACATTGAATCGGGAAAGCTGTCCGCCTTAGTCTTGATGGGCTTTGAAAATGGCGAAAACCTATTTTTCGGTCAGGGTCAGGATGATGGCGGCTACCGCCCGCTCGCCCTTGCCATCCATCCCTTCTTGATCGGGCGACGAGCGACCGAAGGCGGCGAGGCGCAGGTCCATATCGACATGGGGCATCCTCGGATTTCGAGCAATGGCGAGGGCATCCGGGTCTTTGATGAGGAGGGCCGTCCGACGCCCTATCTGGACTCCATCGCTGAGAAGCTTGGGGATTTGGACTATGGCTATCAGCAAAGCGCGGGCTTCTTTTCTGCAGTTGAGGCCTATGGCCTGGTCGAGCCCTTTTCGTTCGATGTGGCCTTAGAGGATGGCTCTAAACAGTCTCTGGTCGGGTTTCAGACCATCAATGAAGATCGCCTTGCTGCGCTCGATGCTGCGGCTCTGCATCATCTTCATACAGAGGGACATCTGCTTCCAATCTTTATGGTCCTGGCCTCACTGACACAGTTTGGTGAACTGGTTGCCCGCAAGAAGGCGCGCATTGCCGGTGGTTAGGCCTGCTGCGCCAATTTTTAAGACCTTGACGCCCGTCATCGAGCGAACCGCCGTGGACGCCGCTGCGTTAGACGCCCTCTTGCGAGGCGCGCGCGCGCCCTTTGTTATTCGCGGCCTGGTCGCCGATTGGCCGCTGGTTCAAGCGGGTCTGAAATCTAATCGGGCGGCGCGGGACTATCTGGTCCAGCGTGCCCGCCCCGTGCCCTTTGCGGTCTCGATCGCGCCGCCGAGCCAAGACGGGCGGCTGTTCTATGACGGGGCCATGGAGATGAATTTCCGAATGGCCCGTGGTCAGTTGGCGGACATTTTCGGCGGCATAGACACCAATGAGGATCGGGCTGATCCGCCCACGGTCTATCTGGGCTCTATCGATGTGCCGTCCCATTTTGACGGGGTGGCAGAGGAAAATCGGCTTGATCTTGGCGCGCGCGATCCTGTCATCAGCCTTTGGATTGGCACGCGGACCCGCATTGCAGCCCATAATGATTTTCCGGACAATCTGGCCTGCTGTGTTGCCGGTCGCCGCCGGTTCACCCTGTTTCCCCCGGAACAGTTTGCCAATCTCTATCTTGGCCCCATCGACAATACCCCGGCAGGCCGGGCGGTCAGTATGGTCGACTTCCATGACCCCGATTTTGAAGCCTATCCGAACTTTGCAGAGGCCCTTGGCCAGGCTCAGGTCGTAGAGCTTGCGCCGGGCGATGCGGTCTTCATCCCCTCCATGTGGTGGCACCATGTCGAGGGCTTGGCCCCGTTCAATATCTTGCAGAACTATTGGTGGCGCGACACGCCGCGTTTCCTTGGCCAGCCCCAAGATGCGCTGAACCACGCCATCCTCGCGATCCGAGACCTGCCCGCTGAGGATCGAGCCGTTTGGCGCGCCCTGTTCGATCATTTTGTCTTTGAGAGCGGACCTGCAGCGACCGACCATATTCCCGAAGGCGCGCGCGGCGTGCTGGACCCCCTAAATGCCGAAACCGCTGGGCGGTTGAAGGCCTTTCTCCTGAGGACCCTAAGCCGATGATGGGCGAATATCGAAAGAGACGCATCGTGGTTGCCGGTGGCGGCACGGCGGGCTGGATGGCGGCGGCGGCGTTGGCCAGAACGATGGGCGATTCCATCGAACTGACCCTGGTGGAATCTGAAGCTATTGGCACCATCGGGGTGGGCGAAAGCACCATTCCGCCTCTGGTGGTCTATAACCGCTTGCTGGGGCTCGATGAGTCCGAATTTATGCGTGAAACCCAAGCGACCTTTAAGCTGGGTATCCAGTTCGAAAATTGGAAGGATGAGGGTCAGTCCTACTTCCACTCTTTCGGTCTTACTGGCCGAGACCATTGGACGGCTGGGTTCCAGCATTTTTGGATGCATGGCCTGACCAAGGGCCATGAGCATAGTTTTGATGACTATTGCCTAGAGCTTAAGGCTGCCCATGCGGGGCGGTTCTCGCACCTGCCCGACAATCGAATGAATTATGCCTATCATCTCGATTCCAGCCTCTATGCCGCCTTCCTGCGCAGGTTAGCGGAAGCTGACGGCGCCCAGCGGATTGAGGGCAAGATTGCCCAGGTCCAGCTTCACCCCGAGACGGGCAATATTGAAGCCCTACAACTGGACTCAGGCGAGCGCATCGAGGGCGATCTGTTTCTCGACTGCACAGGCTTTCGCGCCCTGCTGATCGAAGGAGCGCTCCATGTCGGTTTTGATGACTGGACCCATTATCTGCCGTGCGATTCGGCCATCGCCGTTCAGACTGCCAGCGTCAAGCCGCCGGTGCCCTACACGCGGGCCATTGCCCATGATGCAGGCTGGCAGTGGCGCATTCCGCTGCAACATCGGCAAGGCAATGGCATTGTCTATTGCAGCCGCTATTTGGACCGCGACGCGGCGATGGAACGGCTCTTTTCGACCATCGAGGGCGAGCGACTGACGGAGCCCAATGTCATCCGCTTCACCACAGGGGCGCGACGCAAACAGTGGCACCGGAACTGTATAGCTGTGGGTCTTTCGGGCGGGTTCTTGGAGCCGCTGGAAGCGACCAGTATTCACCTGATCCAGCGCGCCATCTTACGGCTCATCCGTATGCTGCCAATGGGTGATGTCAGCGAGCGTGATGTGGCTGAGTTCAATGAACAGCAACATACAGACATGCTCCAGGTCCGTGACTTTTTGATCCTGCACTATAAGGCCACGGAACGGCGCGACAGCCCGTTCTGGCGGCAATGTGCCGACATGGAAATCCCTGACAGCTTGATCCAGAAGATGGAGCTGTTCCGGGAGACCGGACGGGTGTTCCGCAAGAACGAAGAGCTCTTTGCTGAAAATAGCTGGGTGCAGGTCATGATGGGGCAGGGGATCATGCCTCAAGCCTATCACCCGATCGTGACCAAACTTTCGGATCAGGAGTTGGACCATCTGCTGGGTGGGTTGCGCGATAGCATCACCAAGACGGTTGCGAGCCTGCCAGAGCATCACACCTATGTCGCCCGTTACTGCGCGACCAAGGAGGCCTAGGGCCGATGCTGGTGAGGTTCGTCGCGATTTTGATTGCAGGGCTGACGCTGCTTTTTGCCGTGCCCGCGCGGGCTGAGGACGGGCGTCTGGTCTGGTCAGATGAGTTTGATGGGCAAAGCCTTGATCTCAGCAAATGGGACTTCGATGTCGATTGCTGGGGCGGCGGCAATGGCGAGCGTCAGTGCTACACGGCCTCGTCGCGCAATGCCCAGATCGTCGATGGCAAGTTGGTGATTACGGCCCTGCGCCAACATGCGACGGGCCCGGCCTTGCCGAAGGATCAGCGCCGGTTGGCGTCCGATCCCAACGCAGAGATATCCCGTGACTATACATCGGCCCGGCTGACCACGCGGGGCAAGGCGGCTTGGCGTTTTGGCCGGATCGAGGTGCGCGCCCGCCTGCCACAAGGCCAAGGCCTGTGGCCGGCCATCTGGATGCTGCCAGAAAAGGAAAGCTACGGGCCTTGGGCCTCATCAGGTGAGATCGACATCCTCGAAGCCGTCAATCTCGGCGTGCCTTGCGCTTCCTGTGCCGGGGGGCGGGAGGATACAATCCTTGGCACGCTCCATTTCGGAAAGCCTTGGCCCAGCAATGTCCATTCCGGAACCGAGATTCACTTTCCCGAAGCGTTGGACGGGTTTCATACCTACGCCATTGTGTGGGATGCGGACCATATTGTCTGGCAAGTCGATGGACGCCCCTATGCTGAACGCAAGAGCAGTCAGTGGTGGTCGTCAGGATCAACGGTGATGGGCGCGCCCTTCGATAGGCCGTTCTACCTGATCCTCAATCTCGCGGTCGGGGGCGGTTTGGCCGAATCGCGCGGCTTGAGGGGCGTTTCGGCTAAAGACTTTCCAAAACGGTTTGAGATCGATTGGATCCGCGTCTGGCAAAAGGATAGCAAGTCTATTAACTCACCTTCTGAGCCCGCGACGACAGGGAGCAACTAGCGAATGGCAAGGCGGCGCCAAGCGGTCACAATCAAGCATGTCGCGGCGGATGCTGGGGTGTCCCTGCAGACGGTGAGCCGCGTCATCAATAATGAGCCCAATGTGCGCCCTGAAATGAAGCAGCGGGTGCAGGGCTCGATTGACCGATTGGGCTATGTCCCCTCGATCGCCGCGCAGCGTATGAGTGGATCGCGCTCCTATCTGATCTTGGCGCTGAATGATCGCGAGCGCACCATCGAGAACTGGCGGGCGCGGGAAGGCGCAGATTGGGTCGATCAGATGTTGCTGGGCGGCATGCTGAAATGTGCCGAGCATGGCTACCGTATGATTTTTGAGCTGCTCGATACTCGCAGCGATCATGTCGAACGCGAATTGCTTGGGGCTATTGCGGCGCTTCAGCCGGATGGGATCATCCTGACCCCGCCCCATTCCGACAATGCGCAAATTGTGCAGTTGTTAGATGCGCAGAACATCCCCTTTGTCCGCATTGGATCGATGCAGACGGACGGTGGAATTCCCATCTCCATGGATGATGAGGGCTCTGCCCGTTCCGCGACCCGTTATCTGATCGGACGGGGACATCGGCAAATCGGCTTCATTGCAGGCCCTTCCGAATATGAGTTGAGCGCTTGGCGGATTGACGGCTGGGAGGGGGCGATGGCCGAGGCGCGTCTGCCGACGACGGGTCTGCTTGAGGTCGGTGATTTTTCCTACCCCTCTGGTGAGCGTGCCGCCCGACGGCTGCTGGAGTCATCGCAGCGCCCGACGGCGATCATTGCCAGCAACGACCAGATGGCTTTGGCGATCTTGGCCGTAGCTCGCGCGGTTGGGCTCAGGGTGCCGGAAGATCTGTCAGTCATCAGCTTCGACAATACGCCGCTGATGAACTTCACCCAGCCGCCGATGACCGCAATTGACCAACCTATCGCTGCGACCGCGTCGAAGGCCGTTGAACTGATTATTGCGGCTCAAAAGGGTGAGGCCCATCCGGCAGTCTTGACCACGATCTCGGCGCAGCTGATCGAACGTGGATCGGTTGCGACGCTCGGCCAAGCGGCCGTAGCGTGAGGTCGTGACGGCGGAGCGTCAGACCAACCGCTTTCTTCTCCTCTATGCCCTAGCCTGCGCTGGCGGCGCGGTGGCCTATGTCCCGTTTCTCTCCATTCTGCTGCCCGTCAAAATTACGACCCTTGCGGGTCAAGGGTCTGCCGCGTCTTGGTTGGCCTATATTGCCTTTGCAGGAGCCGTCGCTGCGAGCCTTGGCAATATTGGCTTTGGCTATGTGAGCGACATAACGGGCAATCGTCGCGGCTGGACCGGGCTTGGCCTGATCCTCTCCTGCGCCATGCTGCTTGCCGTCAGCCAAGCCCACAGTGTCATGGCAGTGGCGGTAGTGGTTGTGGCGTGGCAGCTTTGCCTCAACATGATGCTGGCCCCGCTCGCGGCCTGGGCGGCCGATTGCGTCCCCGAAAGCCAGATGGGTGTGCTGGGGGGATTAATGGCCTTCGCGCCTGCGATTGGCGCCTTGGCAGGGGCCTTCGTGACCTTGACGGGTTTGGCCTCGGCCGATGGGCGTTTGGTCTGGGTCGCGGCGATGGTTGTGGCCTGCGTGCTGCCGCTCTTGGTGATCGCAGCGCCGCCGCCCGTTCAGCGCGGGCCGATGGTCTCGATCCGTCCTGATCCAGTTAAGAAGGCCCCGTCTATGGCCCCTGCAAGCGGCGGGGTGTGGGGCATGTGGATGGCCAGACTGATCGTGCAGGTCGCTCAGGTTTCGCTCTTTTCTTATCTCTATTTCTGGCTTCGCTCCATCGATCCCGTCATTGGAGATGCACAAACTGCGCGGACCTTCGGTCTGATCCAGCTGCTCTCGGCGCCCCTAGCCCTTGGGGTTGGTCGCTGGGCTGACAGTCGGAGCCGTCCGCTGGCACCGCTTGTGATCTGCGCCCTTATGGCGGCGCTCGGTTTGATGGGGATGGCTCTGTCCAAGACGATGATTATGGCCATTGCGGCCTATGGTCTGTTTGGATTTACAACGTCAGTCTTTCTGGCTCTCCATTCGGCCCAGACGCTTAGGGTGCTGCCCAGTCCGGCCCGCCGCGGTCGAGATTTGGGTCTGTTCAACCTGACCAACACTTTGCCGTCGATGATCATGCCCGGCCTTACCCTGATCTTGCTGCCCCATTTCGGATTTTCTGGCCTATTTTGGGTCTTGGCCTTGCTTACCCTTATGGCGGGTCTCCTCATGGGGTGGGTCCGGTATCGATCCTGAGGCGGCGGCTTGATTTTATGGTGGCCCCATGGCAATGAACATTTGATAACGTTCACATAAATGTGGGGAGAAGTCCGGGTGATGTTCAGGCGCGTGTTTTTGGCGACGATCCTCTTGGCCGTCGATGGTGTTTCGGCCTCTGCCGCCAGTCCTGCTGTTGCCCCGGCCCATCGCGAGGCTCAAGCCCACCCTAGCCTGTGGCCTGCGGCCCATAGTCCGGCCTCGATCACCGATGCCAAGACCGAGCGCCGCATTACCGCACTGCTTGGCCGCATGACGGTTGAGCAAAAGGTGGGGCAGATGATTCAGGCGGATATTAGCGCCGTAACCCCCGCTGATCTTGCAACCTATCCCTTGGGCTCCATCCTCGCAGGCGGCGATTCTGGTCCCTATGGCGATGAACGCGCCGACGCGGCCAAATGGCAGCGGATGGTCACCGAATTTCGCGACGCTTCAAAAAAGAGCGGCGCAGGCATTCCGATCCTCTTTGGCGTCGATGCTGTCCATGGCCATTCGAACCTGCCAAGCGCCACGATCTTTCCCCACAATATCGGCCTTGGGGCCGCGCATGACCCGGCCCTGATTGAAAAGATTGGTGCGGTTACGGGGGCCGAGGTGGCGGCCAGCGGCATTGAATGGACCTTCGCGCCGACCTTGGCTGTGCCGCAAGATTTACGCTGGGGCCGCAGCTATGAGGGCTATGGATCAGACCCCGCTCTGGTGGCCCGCTATGCCCGGGCCATGACCCTTGGCCTTCAGGGCCCAATGGTTGCAGGCCATCCCCTCGCGGCCAATCATGTTGCGGCAACGGCCAAACATTTCCTCGCCGATGGTGGGACGGCTGAGGGTAAGGATCAGGGGGATGCCAAGATCTCTGAAGCCGAACTGATCGCCCGCCACGCCCAAGGCTATCCCGCTGCGATTGATGCCGGGGCCTTGACCGTCATGGTCAGCTTTTCCAGTTGGAACGGGGTCAAGAACCACGGCAACGGGAGCCTCATTACCGATGTTTTGAAGGGCAAGATGGGCTTTGCGGGACTGGCGGTGGGGGACTGGAACGGTCATGGCCAGGTACCCGGCTGTACCAGCACCGATTGCGCCACCTCATTTCTGGCCGGCCTAGACCTAGCCATGGCCCCGGACAGTTGGAAAGGGCTCTATCAGTCGACCGTTCGTGAGGCGAAGGACGGAACCCTTCCTATGGCGCGGATTGATGATGCTGTGCGGCGCATCTTGCGGGTCAAGGCTAAGCTTGGATTGCTAGACCCCGTCCCTGTGAAGCGGGGGGATCCGTCTCAGTTGGGCACGCCCAGCCATCTGGCCCTCGCGCGGGAAGCTGCGGCGAAGTCTTTGGTTCTACTCAAGAACAATGGGTCGGTCCTGCCATTGCGGCCCGGGTCACGGGTCCTGATTGCTGGACCGGGCGCAGACAATATGGCCATGCAGGTCGGGGGATGGACCATCACTTGGCAAGGGTCTAACACCAAGGCTTCTGATTTCCCCAATGGCCAAACCATCGGTCAGGCCATCGCCGAAGCGGTCCATCAGGCGGGCGGTCAAGCGGCGGTTTCACCGGACGCAAACTGGTCCATCCGGCCCGATGTCGCTGTACTGGTCTATGGCGAGCAGCCCTATGCTGAGTTTCAAGGCGACCGGCCGAACTTGGCCTTTGCCGCCCATGCCGGAGAGGCCGAATTGCTCGCCAAATTGAAGGCGCAAAATATTCCGGTCGTTTCGGTGTTTCTGTCGGGTCGCCCTCTCTTTACTGGCCCCTTGATCAACGGTTCTGACGCCTTCGTCGCCGCTTGGCTCCCGGGCACTCAAGGCCGAGGGCTAGCCGATGTGCTGGTCGCGGGTCCGAACGGCAAGAGCGCGCGCGATTTCATGGGGCGTCTGTCATTCGCCTGGCCATCTGACGCGGCGTCGCCCGTGACCCACCCCCTGTTCCCGGTGGGCTATGGGTTGGACTATGCCCATCCGGCGGTCGTTGGGCCGGTCAATGAAGCTCCCCATGTCGATCTGGTCGCGTCAGCGAGCGAAGACATCTATCTGACGCGCGGCGTTGTGCCATCGCCCTGGCGCCTTGGCCTCGATAGTGCGGTTCAGGCCACGGCGGTTGATGTGACGGTGCAAGGTGACGCGACCCGGTACAGATGGACCGATCAGGGGGCCATAGCCATTGATGGTCCGGCAGTCGACCTCACCCGGCGTGCCAATGACGGCCAGGCCTTGATGTTAGAGTGGCGGATGGATGTGCTGACCGACGGGCCGGTCGATGTGGCACTCGGTGGGGCGTCTCTGGACCTTGGCCCCATGGTCCGCGCCAATGGCGTGGGTAAGCTTGTCGAGAGCCGAATTTCCCTGCGCTGTTTCCAATCTGCGGGCGCTAACCTTAAATCCGTCGGAACGCCCCTCAGGGTTAAAGCCCCAAAGGGCTTTGCGATGACCTTGCGCAATGTGCGTTTGACGGGCTCTGACGCGACCAACACCTGCCCTATCGCTTCGCGATAGGGTGATGTTCGAGTGGTCGTCTGAGCCGACCACCTGTCGGCTCAATTTTTAAGGGGGCGTGGGTTTGGCCTACTGGTCAAAGCCGCGGAATGTGGCCGCCTCTTGCACCGACTTGCGCTCCGAGACGACCGCATTGGCCGGGAAGCTTTCGTCAGGCCAGCCGATGGCGATGCTTTTCATGATGATCTGATCATCAGCAATGCCAGCATGTTCGCGCACGACGGGCGATTGCATGATGCCTTGGCTGTTGATGACTGCGCCTAGTCCACGCGACCAAGCGGCATTGACCAGAGCTGTGGTGACCGCGCCGCAGTCAAAGGGCGTGTCGTCACTGCCTGCGAGCACCCGATCATAGGTCACGATCACGCAGACGGGCGCATCGAACTGGCGAAAGCCGCGCAGAACCCAATCTTGGCGCGCGTCCTTGTCGTCGCGGGCAATGCCCATGGCCGAGAATAGTTGCTTGGCGACGCCGACCTGCCGGTCCCGATGCTGACCCTCAAAGGCTTGGCCCGTACGGAATTCGCGCGAATGGGGGATGCCCGCGAGGTTGCGTTCCGTATTGCCAGCCCGGATCCGATCCAGCGGCTCACCGGTCAGGACATAGAAGTTCCATGGCTGGGTGTTCATCGACGAAGGGGCGCGCATGGCGAGGGTGAGGATCTCCTCAATCAAGGCCTGCGGCACGGGATCGGGCTTGTAACCGCGGATGCTGCGGCGACCTAGGACGACGTCATCAAATTGCATGTCTGGCCTCAGAGAGTTTTGGATCAAATTACGATGGTCTTCGCCTTAACCTGCGCGGAGGCTGTCCGCTCAAGGCTTGGGCTTGCCTAAGAATTACCCATACTCAGAATGACTGCCCGCGTCGACCCGAGATGATCGGCGTTATCGCGCGGTGCACAATGTTCCTTGGTAGGCTCCAGTTTTAAGGCCGCCCACGGCACAGGCCCGTTGCTCGCGTTGACATGACCCTTTTGGGGCATAGTATAAAATCTATGACATACCTTAATTCTCCTAGCAAAAATCGTGACCTCTATGCCGGTGGTCCATCTGTTTCCTCCATCGCGTGGGGGATGTGGCGTTTCCGCGGCTCGGATGTGAACGCCGCCCAGGCCAAAGTTCAGGCTGCGCTCGATGCGGGCGTAACCCTGTTCGACACGGCCGATATCTATGGGCCCGACAATGGTGAGCCCTTCGGCGCGGCGGAGGCCCTTCTGGGCGCGGTGCTGAAGCAGGCTCCGGCCTTGGCCAAGCAGATGGTGATCGCTACCAAGGGCGGAATTGAGATGGGTGTGCCCTACAATTCAAGCCAAGACTATTTGACCTCGGCCATTGATGCCTCCTTGAGCCGTATGGGGGTCGAGCACGTCGCCCTTTGGCAAATTCACCGCCCTGACATTTTGACTCACCCTGTTGAAATCGCCCGGGCGCTGGAGGCGGCGCATGAGGCGGGGAAAATCGGCGCGGTCGGTGTGTCCAACTATACGGCCGCTCAGGTCGAGGCCTTTGGGGCCCATCTGCATCTGCCCGTGGTCTCAACCCAGCCAGAATTTTCCCCCCTGACCATCGGGCCGCTGTCCGACGGGACAATGGATCAGGCGATCGCGCGCAACATGACCGTCTTGGCCTGGTCGCCTTTGGGCGGCGGGCGATTGGCCCAGCCCGGCTCCGAAAAAGAGCGCGCCGTGGCCGCCGCCCTAGGCGAGGTTGCACAAACCTATGGGGTGTCGCTGGCGGCAGCGGCCTATAGTTGGATCATGGCCCATCCAGCCCGTCCGATCCCCATCGTTGGCACCCAGACCCCCGAGCGAATCGCGGAAATTCCAGACGCCTTTAAACCGCGTTGGACCCGACAGTCTTGGTATGGCGTTCTCGTCGCCGCGCTTGGAGCGCCCCTGCCATGAGCTTGCCCCCCTGCGAGATGAGTTGGTTCTCGGCCCTTTGCGATGACGACTATGAATTTTTGGGGGTGCCCGACGAGCAACTCCAGTCGAGCTGGGAGCACTGCCGCGATATTGTCCTGCAGGCCGAGGCGGGCGGGTTTGATAATATCTTGCTGCCCTCTGGATATGAGCTGGGTATAGACACGACAGCCTTTGCGGCAGCTATCGCGACCCAAGTGCGGCGCATACGTCTGTTGATGGCGGTTCGGATCGGCGAGATGTGGCCGCCTCAGTTGGCGCGCCAGATCGCCACCATCGACCGGATTCTGGGCGGTCGGCTCACAGTTAATATTATTTCGTCCGACATGCCGGGCGAGAAGCTGGCCTCAGCACCGCGCTATGCCCGGACCGTAGAGGCCATGTCGATCCTCAAG
>CANCJE010000049.1 GCA_947378235.1 Caulobacteraceae bacterium
TATACGACCTTCCATCACCCCTCGACCCAGGCCAATGTCATCACCACCGACTTCTCCGACTGGGCCACCAACTGCCCGGAATATAAGGTGACGGCGGTGCAGATCTCCAGCTCGAACGGCCCAACCGACTGGCAGGAGGCCTATGAGGCTCAGGCCCTGCAAAGCCGCCGTATCGCTCCGGCGGCCGAGTGACAGGGCGCGCCTCTGCCCTAGACGTCCGGCGTCTGGCCATCGGTGGTGGTCAGCCCGGCGAGGGGATGCGCGCTGTACCCGAAGAGACGGCGGTGGCCTTTGTCTATGACGGCGGGTCCGAGGCCGTGATGATGGCCAGCCCCGCCGATCTGGAAGACTTTGCCATCGGCTTTTCGCTCAATGAGGGGATCATCACCGATCTGGCCCAGATCGAGCGGATGGAACAGTGTGATAGGGACCTCGGCATCGAGATGAGGCTGTGGCTGTCGGCTGGCCTTTCGGCACGGCTGAGTGCGCGCCGGCGTCACCGGGCTGGCCCCACCGGCTGCGGCCTTTGCGGGGTAGAGAGCCTAGAGGACGCCCTGCCCAAGCTGGCCAAGATTGACAGTGCGGTGGTGGTTTCCGCCTCTGAAGTCATTGCGGCGATGGCCCAGATGGCTGACTTGCAAAGCCTGAACAGACAGACCCGCGCGGTCCATGCGGCGGGGTTCTATCGGCCAGGCCAAGGCGTGGTTCTGGTGCGCGAAGATGTCGGCCGTCACAATGCCTTGGACAAGCTGGCCGGGGCAATGGCGCGCCAAGGGCTGACGGCCAAGGACGGCGCGATCTTGATGACCAGCCGCCTATCGGTGGAGTTGGTACAGAAGGCCGCGGCCATGGGGGCTGGCGTGCTGGCGGCGGTCTCCGCACCGACTGCGCTCGCCCTGCGCACGGCCGAGGCGGCGGGGATGTGCCTTGTCGGCGTGGTCCGCGCCGATGGCCTCGAAGTCTTTACCGGATTTGATCATATAACGGCGGGAGCCGACACAGATGCAAGCTGACAAGCTGGTCCATATGGCCAATCAGATCGCTAGAGCCTTTGCCGTTGAAGGCGAGGCCAAGGCCGTGGTGGCCACCGCCGACCATCTCAAACTGTTCTGGGACCCGCGCATGAGACGCGAAATCTTGGTTCATCTGGAGGCTGGTGGTGAGGGTTTGGATGGGGTGACGCGGCTGGCTTTGGGGCTGTTGAGTTAGGGTGCCACGTCCTCGTCCTTCGACAAGCTCAGGATGAGGAAGATGGATAGGTCACTGGAGTCCCCTTCATCCTCATCCTGAGCTTGTCGAAGGACGAGGATGGTCCCCGCGTTCTCTACCGTGTTCCCCGCGAAGGCGGGGATCCAGTGGGCCGCTTCCAAGTTGTGATCATGGTTCTGGGTCCCCGCCTGCGCGGGGAAGCCGGGGTAGGGGGTTCTTGTTTAAGAAAACAAGAAAGGCCCTCACCCCACCCTTTCCCACAGGGAGAGGGCTTATCCGTTCTAGCCCTCGCCCCCTTGGGGGAGAGGGTTGGGTGAGGGGGTTGCCCACTCAGTCCTTCGTCCAGCCCCTATCGATCGCCCAAACCGCAAAGGCATAGTCCAGCGCGATCTCCTTGAGGAAATCGAAGCGGCCCGAGGCACCGCCGTGACCGGCCTCCATATTGATGCGCAGGAGCACTGGATTGCCGCTGGTGGTCGCAGGCCGCAGCTTGGCGACCCATTTTTCCGGCTCCCAATAGGTCACGCGCGGATCGGACAGCCCGCCGGTGGCCAAGATCGCCGGATAGGGCTTGGCCGACACATTGTCATAGGGGCTGTAGCTGGCGATGTAGTCATAGGCCGCCTGATCTTCGAGCGGATTGCCCCATTCAGGCCATTCGGGCGGGGTCAGGGGCAAGGAGGTGTCGCTCATTGTATTGAGCACATCCACGAACGGCACGGCGGCGATGATCCCGGCCCAGAGCTCGGGGCGCATATTGGCAATGGCCCCCATCAACATCCCGCCCGCCGAGCCGCCATAGGCAACGATACGGCCCTTTTTGCCATAGCCCTGACCGGTCAGATGTTCGGCGCAGGCGATGAAGTCGGTGAAGGTGTTCTTCTTCTTGGCCGCGCGCCCATCAAGGAACCAGCCCCAGCCCTTTTCCGAGCCGCCGCGAATATGGGCCGTGGCCCAGATCCAGCCGCGATCAACCAGCGACAGGTTGCGGATTGAGAAGTTCGGCTCCATCGGAATGCCATAGGACCCGTAGCCATAGAGCAGCAGGGGCGCAGACCCGTCGAGCGGCGTGGACCTGCGCATCAGCACCGTCACCGGCACCTGGACCCCGTCGGGGGCTGTGGCATAGAGGCGGCGGGTGACATAGTCGGCGGGATTGTGGCCCGACGGGATCTCTTGAGTCTTGCGCAGGGTGCGGCTGCGTTTGGCCATGTCATAGTCAAACCACTGCTTGGGCGTGGTCGGGGACTCATAGACAAAACGCACAGCGTCGGTGTCGTACTCATAGCCGCCCGAGAGGCTGAGCGCGAAGGCCTCCTCGTCAAAGGCGATGGTATGCTCGGCGTTAGTGCCCGCCTCGGTGATGATCAGGCGGTTATTGGCATTTTCCCGCACCAGCCGCACGAACCAGCCCCGGTAAGCGCCGATACCGACCACGAACTGGCCGGGCATGTGGCCGCGCCAGTCTTTCCAATTGGCCTTACCAGGCGCGCTTTCTGGGGCCTCGACGATCTTGAAATCGACGGCGCCGTCGGCATTGGTGCGGATTAGGAACCGGTCGTTCCAGTGCTCGGCATCGTACTGCACCCCAGCGATGCGCGGCTGTAAGGAGACGGGTTTGGCCAGAGGGGTGGCGGCGGGTATCAGCAGGACCTCAGAGGTCTCGTGATTGCCCGTATTGATCTGGATATATTTGCGCGAAGAAGAGACGCCGCAACTGGCGAAAAAGCCCTCGTCCGGCTCTTCATAGACCAGCACATCGTCCTTGGCGCCGCCGCGTGCAGGACGGCGGAAAATCTTGGAGGGGCGGCCGTTCTCGTCTCGGAAGGTCCAGAACAGGTGCTGGGAGTCGGGCGAAAAGGTAAAGTCACCATTGGCGCTCTGCACGGGCTCGGCCAGCACCGATCCGGTGGCCAGGTCCTTGACATAGATGCGGTAGACCTCGGAACCTTGATCATCGACCGAATAGGCGCAGAGGCTATGGTCGGGGCTGTGGTCGCAATCACCGACCTTGTAATAGGCCTTGCCCTTGCCCGCCGCATCCGCATCAAGCATGACCTGCTCGCCCTTGTCAGAGCCGCGCGGGCGGCGCGCAAAGATCGGCTGTTCGGCACCCTTTTCGTAACGCGAATAATAGTCCCATGGGCCGTCAGAGGCGGGGACAGAGCTGTCATCTTCTTTGACGCGGCCCTTCATCTCCTCGAACATCTGGGCTTGAAGGGCCTCGGTCGGGGCGAGCATGGCTTTGGTGTAGGCGTTCTCTTCGGTCAGGTGCGCCTTGACGTCGGCCTTGATCAGGCTGGGATCGCGCAGCACCTTTTGCCAGTTGTCGTCCTTCATCCAGGCATAGTCATCGATCCGGACCCGGCCAATCTGCTCCGTCCGATGAGGGATCTTGCGCGCGATGGGAGGGGTTGGTCGGGTCGCCGTCATGGTGGAAGCCTTGGACTTGGCGGCCGAAACCGCTGGGATCATGGAGGTCAGTGTAAGGGCCAAGGCACTCGCTTTGACCATGAGATCGCGCCGGTTCATGGCGGGTGCCTTTGCGTGAGAGGGGGGAGAAAAGGAAGGAAGAAAGAAAGGCCCTCACCCAACCCTCTCCCACAGGGAGAGGGCTAGAGCCTATAAGCCCTCGCCCCCTTGGGGGAGAGGGTGTTTCATTCATCCTCATCCTGAGTTCGTCGAAGGACGAGGATGGCTTCCACAGTTTCTGCGGCCGCCCATGCTTCGACAGGCTCAGCAGGAGGAAAGAGGGGTAAGGGGGTCTTAGGCGCCGTACAGGACCGAGATGGTTTCCGCCACGCAGGCTGGACGGTCTTCGCCTTCGATCTCGATGGTGCATTCGCTGGTCATTTGCAGACCGCCAGCCTTGGGCTGAACATTCAGAAGCTTTTGACGCATGCGCACGCGCTTGCCGACGCGGACCATATTGGTGAAGCGCACCTTGTCCGAGCCATAGTTGATGCCACGGGTCACGCCGGTAACGCGCATGATGCCAGCACCGAGGAAAGGGATCAGCGACAGGGTCAGATAGCCATGGGCAATGGGGCCGCCCATTTCACGGTTGGCGCGTTCCACATCAATGTGGATCCACTGATGGTCACCGGTCGCATCCGCGAACAGGTTGACGCGGTTTTGATCCACCACGACCCAATCCGAAACGCCCATCTCTTCACCGATGAGGCCGGGCAGGTCAGCATAAGCAACTTCACGCATGGCGTGTCTCCTTGAGGTTCAAATTTCTAACAAGATGTTTCACAGATCGGGAGGGCCTGATCAAGGCCTCCCGATCTTAGGGTTGAGTATTAGACGATCTTGGAGTCGGTCTTGCCCCAATAGGCGTCACGGATCAGACGCTTATAGAGCTTGCCGGTTTGGTGACGGGGCAATTCGGCCATGAAGTCGACCCGGCGCGGGGCCTTGACGTGGCTCAGATTGGCCTTGGCATAGGCCATGATCTCGGCAGCGAAATCATCATTGGCATCGGCCCAGTCCATCGGCTGAATGACCGCGACGACCTGTTCGCCCATCTCTTCGTGCGGCGCGCCAACGACAGCCACATCGGCGACCTTGGGGTGGGTGACCAGCAGGTTTTCCAGCTCTTGCGGATAGATATTGACCCCGCCGGAAATGATCATGAAGGCCTTGCGGTCGGTCAGGAACAGATAGCCCTCCTCGTCGACATAGCCGACGTCGCCGAGCGTGGTCCAGCCGTGCTTGTTCTTGGAGTCTGCAGTCTTTTCAGGGCTGTTGTGATATTCGAACTCGCCGCCGCCTTCGAAAAAGACCGTGCCTTCGGTGCGGGCCGGGACAGCGTCGCCTTCCTCGTCGCAGATCTTGAGAATGCCGGTGACCGCACGGCCAACCGAGCCCTTTTTGTTGAGCCACTCTTGCGAGGTGATGAAGGTAAAGCCGTTGCCTTCGGTGCCCGCATAGTACTCCATCAGCACCGGACCCCACCAGGCAATCATCTGTTCCTTGACCGGGATTGGGCAGGGGGCAGCAGCGTGGATGGCGCATTTCAGTGACGAGACATCATAGCGGCTGCGCACCTCGGGCGGCAGCTTGAGCATGCGCACAAAGTGGGTCGGGACCCATTGCGAGCAGGTGATCTTGTATTTTTCGATCAGGGCCAGAGCATTTTCAGCGTCGAACTTCTCCATCACCACGACCGTGCCGCCGAGGCGATGGACGCTCATGCACCAACGCAGAGGGGCTGCATGATAGAGGGGGGCGGGGGACAGATAGACACTATCCTCGACAATGCCGAACAGGCCCGTGGCAATGGCCACCAGGCCAAGGGCCGTGTCGATGGGCGCGCCGGGCTCGATCTTGGGCTTGACCCCCTTGGGCCGACCGGTGGTGCCAGACGAATAGAGCATGTCCGAGCCCTGCTGTTCGTCGGCAATGCGGGTTGCAGGCATAGCATCGCGCGCGGCTTCGAAACTGGCATAGGGGGCCTTGGGCTCACCGACCATATAGAGGCCGATACCGGGCACGAGGGCGGGGATCTCATCGACGAGCGAGCCGACGCTGGCCGAGGTGATGAAGGCCTTCGCGCCGCAATCCTTGAGGATATATTCGACTTCGCTGGCCGAAAGCTTGGATGAGATACAGGCATAGTAAAGGCCCGAACGCTGCGCCGCCCAGGTGATTTCGAAATAGCGCGGATGGTTTTCCAGCATGATGGCCACCACGTCGCCCGCATTGAGGCCGATGGAGCGGAACAGTTGCGCGCCTTGATTGGAACGGTCGTCGAGTTGGCCGTAGGTCACGACCTCACCGCTGCCGGCCATAATGTAGGCGGGTTTGTCGGGGTTCTTTTGAGCGTGAATATAGGGGTGCATGGGCGGGACTCTTATGGCGAAGACGATGGGTTGGATGGGGTTCAGCGAGAGCGGGTCACTCAGCGGCGGCGGAAGCGGGCACCTTGCCCAAGATCATGTCCGCAGCCTTTTCGGCGATCATGATGGTCGGGGCATTGGTATTGCCAGAGACAAGCCGGGGCATGACCGAGGCATCGACGACGCGCAGGCCTGCAATCCCATGGACGCGCAGTTGCGGATCGACCACGGCCTGAGGACCATGGCCCATCTGGCAGGTGCCGACGGGGTGATAGATGGTCGAGCCTGAGGCCCTCGCAAATTCGAGCAGTTGCTCGTCGGTGACGCAGACCTTGCTGCCCTCCATCTCATCCTCAATGAAGGGGGCGAGCGAAGGTTGGCTGGCGATGGTGCGGGCCCATTTCAAACCGGCCACAGCCACCTCTTGGTCCAATGGATCGGACAGATAGTTGGCAAAGATGGCTGGATAGACCGATGGGTCGGCGCTGGTGATGCGCACATGGCCTCGGCTTTCAGGGCGCAACTGGCAAGGGGCGATGGTCAGGCCGGGCAGGTTTTCCAGCTCCATCTTCTGCTCATTGACCAGCTTGTCCTGATCCATGGTGGCGGGAAGGATGTGGAACTGGATATCGGGGCCGGATAGGTCGGGGCGTGACTTGCAGAAGGCGGCGATATGCGCCGCCGACAGGGTCAAGAGGCCCTTGCGCTGGAACACGAACTTAAAGGCCTCACCGACCAAACGTAGACCCTTGGACAGCTCGTTGACTGACACGGTTCCGGCCTTGAGGCGATAGCGGATCGACATGACATAGTGATCTTGCAGGTTCTCGCCGACGCCGGGTAGGTCCTTCTTGACCTCAATGCCATGCTTCTTCAGCAGGTCGGCAGGACCGACGCCGGATAGCTGCAGCAGTTGCGGGGAATTGACCGCGCCGCCGCTGAGGATCACTTCGACGCTGGCCTTGGCAGTGCGCTTGACACCGTTCTGGACATAATCAACGCCGACCGCGCGGCCATCCTCGATCAGGACCTTTGAGGCCAGGGCATTGGTCGCGACCGTCAGGTTCGGCCGGTTCATCACGGGGTGAAGATAGGCGACGGCGGCGGAGTGACGCTGGCCGTTCTTGACGGTCAGCTGATAGTAGCTGACGCCCTCTTGGCTCTCGCCGTTCACATCGCGCAGACGCGGCATGCCGCTTTCGACGCAGGCCTCGACCACAGCGTCTGAGACATTGTGCCGTTCAGTGACGTCAGAGACATTGAGCGGGCCGCCTGTGGCGTGGAACTCATCCGAGCCGCGCTCTTGGTTTTCGGCGCGGCGGAAGTAGGGGACCACGTCATCCCAGCCCCAGCCCTCACAGCCCAGTTGGCGCCAGCCATCATAGTCGGCGTGCTGACCGCGAATATAGAGAAGGCCATTGATCGAAGATGATCCACCCAGAACCTTGCCGCGCGGCCAGACATGCTGGCGCCCGCCCGTGCCGGGGTCGGGCTCGGTGGTGTAGAGCCAATTGACCTTGGGGTCCTTCAGGGTCTGAGAATAGCCAACCGGAATATGGATCATCAGGTTGGACATGAACTGGGAGGGGTTGCGGGTCGGGCGATCGTCGCCGCCGGCCTCGAGCAACAGAACCTTGGACCTGCCATCAGCCGATAGACGGTTGGCCAGAACGCAGCCCGCCGAACCCGCGCCCACAATGATGTAGTCAAACATGTTGGTTCCTGACATTCCCGGCCCTGTCCTGATTTTATCGTTGTCTGCGCCGATATTGCGCTGCCTTGACGTCTACGGGAAGCCCTGCCGTTGCGGCAACTGTGCCGATGATTTGCCGATTGGACCGCTGGCCTTGACTGTCCTAGCGTCAAGCCATTCCGATGGCGGTAAAATCACACAATGGGAGATTTGACTGTGGCCACCCTACCGACCTTTGAAACGATCCTTTTGGATATTGCCGATGGTATTGCCACCATCACGCTGAACCGTCCGGATAAGATGAATTCCTTCACCAACGGTATGATGATGGACATGATTGCGGCCTTGGATCACACCGATGCTAATGACGACGTCAAGGCGGTGATCATTACCGGATCGGGCCGCGCCTTCTGTGCCGGTGCGGATCTCTCGGCGGGCGCTGCGACCTTCGACTATGCCAAGGCCCCCGGTTCGGGCCGTGAAGAGGGCCTGATCAACGGCGTCTATCGCGATGGCGGCGGTCGCTTGACCCTGCGCATTTTCGAAAGCTTGAAGCCCGTCATCGGCGCGATCAATGGGGCCGCGGTGGGTATTGGCGCGACCATGCAGTTGCCTATGGATATCCGTCTGGCCACGCCGGATGCAAAATATGGGTTCGTCTTTGCGCGCCGGGGCATTGTGCCAGAAGCCTGCTCGTCCTGGTTCCTGCCGCGCCTGGTCGGCATCTCGACAGCACTGGAATGGTGCTATTCGGGCCGGATCTTCTCGGGTCAGGAGGCGTGCGATCGCGGTCTGGTCCGTTCTGTGCACGCTGCCGAAGACCTTCTGCCTGCCGCGCGCGCCATTGCTCGCGAGATCATCGACAATACGGCACCGGTTTCGGTGTCCCTGACTCGTCAGATGATGTGGCGTATGCTCGGTGCGGACCATCCGATGGAGGCCCACAAGATCGACAGCCGGGCCATCCAAGAGCGCGGCAAGGCGGCGGACTCCAAAGAAGGGGTCAGTTCATTCCTTGAAAAACGTCAACCGGCCTATCCGAACAAGGTCTCGACCGACATGCCCGGCTTCTTCCCCTGGTGGGCAGAGCGGCATTTTGCCTAATGGCCTAGACTGATCCTCAGGGCCTAGCCTTTACACTTGTGAAGACTAGGCCCGATGGTCCCGACGCACGCCGTCGGCTTGCCGACCTCTTGCCTGTGATTGGCCTGACAAAATAGGCGAAACAATCGAGCGTATTTTTGAAGTTTAGCGCCGATTAAAACAATTGAAATTTGATCGTGGGCGTTCTGTTTCTGATAAAAATGTCAATATGACCGATGGTCTTTCGTACAGAAAATGACAAATCACATAGCGATGTATAGGTTCAAGAGTTTGCTCAATTTGAGTAGATGGAAAAAATTTTGAGACCACTAGGTAATTTCTGCCATTGTTTTCAGTTGCAATAATCGTTATTCACCGTCGATAAATTTTCCTTGGTCCGGCCTTTATCTGGACCTAACTCTTTGTCAGGTGAGCATAAGCATGGACGACAAATCCGAAATCATCGAGATGACAGCCGATATCGTTTCGGCTTACGTGGGTAATAATTCAGTCGCGGCTACGGACCTGCCTTCGCTCATTCAAAATGTTCACCGCGCCTTGTCCGGCGTTACCAATGTGGCGGAGCCGGTCGAGGTTAGCGTCAAGGAACCTGCGGTCTCCTTGAAGCGTTCAATTACACCCGACTATTTGATTTGCTTGGAAGATGGTCGCAAATTTAAGTCACTGAAGCGCCATTTGCGGACCAAGTACAACATCAGCCCTGAAGAATACCGCGCCAAATGGGGTCTTGCTAAAGACTATCCGATGGTTGCGCCCAACTATGCCAAGGCCCGTTCGGAACTCGCTAAGCAAATGGGTCTGGGACAGGGTGGTCGTCAGGCGCCCCGTAAAGGCCGCTAGACTCTCGTCTTGGTCTTTTGACTCAGACTGTTGAGTCCGATGATTCTGCGAGGCCCGTTACTCAACAAGAGTAGCGGGCCTTTTGCTTTCTATTGACTCTCTGAAAAATAATTCCTTTAGGCTCGCGCTTTTTCGCTTGCCACCGATTCGGTGGTTAAGGGATACTGAATCGTCGTGATTCCAATAGGTTGTTGGGGAATCCGGAGATGACGATGCAAACGGGAGCTACCGCTGCGGCGGCGCGGGCACAACAGGATCTCTATGCCTACTGGGCGTCCATGAAGGACGGTCGGCGGTTGCCTTCCCGTGCGGCGATCCGTCCTGAAGATCTCAAGCGCTTTTTACCGACCATCAGCCTGATCGATGTCCATCCCAATTCCGGCGACTATCGACTTCGTTTGGCGGGCACGGGCCTGTTCAATATCTATGGCCGCGAAATCACCGGCCGGACCGTCGGCGAGGCCTTTTCCCCACCCGTGGCCGACTATTGGCGCACAGAACTGGACAAGGTCGTGGATGACCGCCTTCCGGTCGTGGGTCTGCATAACTTGTCTTGGAGGGGTACGCCGCACCTTTCCATGCTGTGGATCCGCTTGCCTTTGGCCAGTAATGGCGAAGAAGTGGATATGATCCTCGGCTATGACGCCCTTGTTGGCGCTGTGAGCGAGCAGGGCTTCAGCGGCATCCGCGCTGCCTAATTAGGACAATCGTCCTAACAACCTAGAATTTTAGGAAAGTTATCCTCGCCCTTTGAGGGTTTGACTAAGCTGTTTCTCGTCATTGGATTGCGAGGATAGCCCATGAGCCATTTGCGCCCTGCCCTGAAGAACCTTGACCCCGTCAGCCCTGATCGCCGACCCGACTATCGCCGTGATCGTTTAAGGGCGGCCTTTGTCACCAGCCTGGTGGCGATGGCCACGGGCGTCAGTCCCGTCGACATCAGCTCGCGAACCCGCAATCGCGCGGAGGCGGCGCGCGCCCGCCAAATTGCCATGTATCTCAGTCACATCAGCTTCGAGTGGCCCTTGACCCGCGTGGGTGCTGCCTTTGGCCGTGACCGCACGACGGCGGGCTATGCCTGCCATCGGGTTGAAGACCTGCGCGATGATGCGGACTTTGACGCCCATCTCAGCGTGATGGAGGCCTGTCTAAAATATGTTCCTCAGGTTCACGTGGCCTGATGGGCGTGCGCGGCTGAGGCGTCGCGTCGGATACGCTCGACCATGGCCCTAAGACCGTTGGACCGCTGGCTCGACAGCGCGCCACTCAAACCCAAACGGTCGAAGGCCTTTTGCGCATCAAAGGCGAGGATGTCTTCAGAAGTTCTGCCAGAATAGAGCCGCAGAACCAGGGCCACCAATCCCCGCACAATGTGGGCATCGGAATCCCCGCGAAAGCTAAGCTGCGTTCCGTCTGTCGTTTCTGTGACCAGCCAGACTTGGCTGGCACAGCCCCGGACCTTATTCTGATCGTTGCGTTCGGTATCACTCAAGGGGGCGAGGTCTCGGCCCAGGTCGATCACGTGCCGATAACGTTCTTCCCAGTCGCCGAGCATTTCAAACTCAGCTTCCAGATCGTCGAGTTCGTCATTCATAGTCGCAGACATGGGCTCAGCCAGAGACAGGGGTGCAGCGCCATCTTGACGCTCATCAACGAGGGTCCACTTAGGGCGGCAGCGGCCTCAAGGCAACGGTTCGCGATGTGCGACAAAGGACTCACAGGCTCATGCACAGGAATCTGGCCCCTTAGTTCGCTTGTGGATTGTGCGCAGTCGCGTTGATGAAAGCGCGGGTCTAGAAGAGGCCCTGAAAGGAACATCCCCTGAGCCTGATCCGCAAGCCTCACCCCTCGACCCCATCCTCGTCCGGGACATCCCCTGGCGGTGGAATGCCGTGGTATGGGCTGTTGGTCTTGGCGATCGGGTTAGCGGGTTTGGGTCTTGTCATTCTTGGTGTTGCCGCCTTGGCGCAAGGGGCGGGACGGCTAAGCCCGTCGATCCTGCCTCAGCTTCACCTTTGGTTTATGGCGCTCGAACTGGCCAGCGCGATCCTCTTCTGTTTGGCCGTGCTCACCTTGCTTCGAGGGACTTACGGCGGTTCAGAGGCAGATGACGGCGGGCTGCAGGCGCTCGAACAGGCGTTGGCGGCTCAACCCCACCTGATCCTGACCCTGGGCCCCGACGGCCGCGCCTTGAGCGCCTATGGCACGGTTCCAGAGGGGATTAGCCTCGACGGCCTGTTCGACATCGGATTGGTCGGCGCTGCTGGGCAGGCCGATCAAGCGGCCCTTCAGATGGCGATTGACGCGGCCTCATGGGATGGGCAGGGCCGCGCAGGCTTTTCACCACGCCACGCGCTTCACGCCTATGCGGTCGTGGATCTAAGGCGTCTTGAGGATGGTCGCCTGGCAGCGATCTTGCGCAATGCCTCACTCGAACATTCCAATGAGGTCCGGCTCGAGACCGCTCGGATCGAGGCCGATGAGATGAACGCGGGCAAGTCTCGTTTCTTGGCCAATATGAGCCATGAGCTTCGCACGCCGCTCAATGCCATTATGGGCTTTTCCGACATTATGCGAACGCAGATGTTTGGACCGCTGACCGGCAAATATGCTGAATATGTTGAGCTTATCCACGAGTCTGGCCGCCATCTGCTCGACCTGATCAACGATGTTCTGGATATGTCGAAAATCCAAGCCCAGCGCTATGAGCTGACGCGGGAAATATTCGATATCCGCGAGCCTGTGAGCGCGGCCCTTCGGCTCTTGCGCGTTCAGGCCGATGAGGCCGGGGTCAAGCTTCGCGGGAGCCTGCCAGCCGGTCTGATTGAGGCCAATGCCGACCGCCGCGCCCTCAAGCAGATCGTGATCAATCTGGTATCCAACGCGATCAAGTTCACCCCAGCGGGGGGACAGATCACGGTGACGGTGCAGACCTATGGCGATGTCTTGGATCTGAGCGTCATCGACAATGGAATTGGCATATCGGCCGAGGACCTTAGCCGGCTCGGTCGTCCCTTCGAGCAGGTGGGGGATACCACCCGGCAGATTGGCGGGACGGGTCTTGGCCTATCGCTGGTCCGCGCCTTTGCGGAGCTGCACGGCGGCGAGATGATCATTGAAAGCCGACTGGGCGAAGGCACAGCCGTGACCGTTCGGCTTCCTGTGCTGGATGTCGCACCGCTCAGCCCGCCGCAGCCTGAAACGGCATCGGAGGCGCGGGCCAATGTCGTTGCCTTCCCCGGTGGTCGCCAATCCTAAAAACTGAGGGGCCCCAACCGATCGGTGTCTCAGCCTATTTCTGTCCAGAGGCTAGGAAGGCGCGGCCAGCGGCAAAGTCGCCAACCTCAATATAGGCGGTTCGGACACTGTCTCCATCCCGACCTGCAAACAGGAAATCGACCCGGACCGCTTCGCGAGGATCCAACTCTGCCATAGCGGCGGCCGCTGCCGGGGGCCAGCGAAAGGCGATACCTGACTTGGCCTTGGCCGGAAGCAAATAGGGGTCGGCCTCGCGGCGATCCTCGGCCAAGATAGCCCGAGACACCGACAGGGGGGCCGCTCGGGCATGGAGCGGAATCTTGCCGCTATCATCGGCGACCCGTGCATTGAGATAGGGTCTGGGGGCCTTGGTCAGGTCGCGCATCATGATCCGCGCGCTGTAGGGAATGGCCCCGTCAGCAAAGCTCGCAGCAGCCACCAGTCCGCTGGTCCCGGATCGGGATGCGATGCCAAAGGTTAGACTGTCCCACCCAAACCGCGCCGTTTGGTAAAGCTGCCAATTTGCAGAGTGAACCGCTTGACCCCGACTGGCCGCCCACCCGGCTGTATCTCCGGGAAAGTCCATCCGTGTCAGGCGGCTATAGGCAGCAAAGGCCGATTTTACCCGGCTTGCAGCCACCGTTAGGTCGGACGACTGACAGGACACAGAATTGGACCTCACGGTCGCTTGTCGCGCTGTATCCTTGATCACGTCCTGATCGACGCCCGCGCGCAAGGCGGCACCGCGTGCTTGGAGACGGGCCGCGTCAAGGGCGACGGTGACCTGCGGCGCAAAGAGATTGCAACGGTGGTCCGCCACGCTCATCACAGTGCGTTCATAGAACAGGTCAAGGGCTGTTGCTTGAGCGGCCGGAGCAATCGTGACGGCCGCCGCGGTGACAAGCCAACCGATCCAGCTTGGACCTATAGAGCGTTGCGGCTTTTTGCGCGGGCTCATCATCACATTCTGATTTCTTGCTAGGTGCGAGATGCAGGCTGGATGATACTGCTCAAACCTTTCGTCAAGGTTATTCAAGAGGCCTTGTGTGATCCTAACGACCGACATCTGGGTCGCCGCCCTGATCCGACGTGCTGAGCTGGGCGGTGCCTTTGCCACGGTCGCGCACAAGGGCGATGCGCGTGCGGGCTCTGTGTTGCTCAAGGCCTTCAACCAAGCCGATGGGACCGTGCGGCTGTTTGCTGAGGCGACCAAGGGCGATGGCTCAAGGGTTTGGATGCAGCCCACAACCGCGACGGACGAGCCCTCTGCCGATGCCTATGTCGCCCGTAGTCTTCGGATTGATCCAGACCTTTGGGTGGTGGAAATTGAAGATCGATACGGTCGCCATTTTCTGACCGAGCCCGTGGATAGTATCTAAAGGCTTGACCTGCCTGAAGTCATTACAGCTAATTTCATACGTTGCTTCGCGATCTGGCGTTGAGGACTATGGGCATGCAGTTTCTACTCAATGATGTGGTGTTCAACCTTTCGGACAGTAACTTTTCTTTGCCGCCATCCGATAGCTACGCCACGCGTTTGAAAATGAGCGATGTGATCCATTTGGGATCAGAGCTGTTTTCGGCCCATCCAACCCTGCCTCATGATGATCATGCACGGTCGTTGCGATTGATTGGCTTGATCCTGAGCAAGGTCAGCACAGTCAACGCAGCCCTGTTTCTTGTGCCCAAAAAGGGGTGTCCTCCGCAGGAGGTCACTGTCCGTTTTGCAGAACTGAGTTTTCTGATCATCACCGACCTGGTCAATCGTCAAGCCGCGGGCACCCTAACCCCGGCCTATGCAAATTCTCAGGTCTGGGGACGGCTCGCGGGCTGAGTTTTGGTGACATTGGCGCGTGGGTCGGCTATCGCCCGATCATGAGCACCCATACGCCCTCCGTCGAGGCCGCCCGTCGGCGGACCTTCGCCATCATCTCGCACCCTGACGCCGGCAAGACCACCTTGACCGAGAACCTGCTGCTGGCTGGCGGGGCCATTCGCGCCGCCGGTGCCGTGCGTGCGCGCGGCGAGCAAAGGCGGACCCGGTCTGACTGGATGAAGATCGAACGCGAACGCGGTATTTCGGTCTCGGCCAGCGTCATGACCTTCGACCATGAAGGGCTGATGTTCAATCTGCTCGATACGCCCGGCCACGAAGACTTTTCGGAAGATACGTACCGCACCCTGACCGCCGCTGATGCCGCCGTCATGGTTCTGGATGCGGCCAAGGGCATCGAGCCCCAGACCCTGAAACTGTTCGAGGTCTGCCGCCTGCGCGACATCCCCATCGTCACCTTCATCAACAAGATGGACCGTGAGGCCCAGGACCCGATCGAGTTGCTCGACGAGATCGCCTCCAAGTTGGCCCTTGATCCTGCGCCGCTCTATTGGCCCGCTGGCTCAGGTAACCGTTTCCGGGGCATGCTCGACCTGCGCACCCGCATGTTCCAGCCCTTTACCAAGCGGCCCTCATCGGAACTGCAAGAGCATCCCAGCGCTGTGGCCCTGAACGGCAACGCCATCAGTCCCTACCTGGATCCTGATGAGCAGGCCGAGTTGGAGGAGATGTCCTCTCTGGTCCAGGAGGCCGCCAAGCCCTTTGACCCGCAAGCCTTCCTTGAGGGCCATATGACGCCGGTCTTCTTCGGCTCGGCCCTACGTCATTTCGGGGTGGATCAGCTGTTGGCCGGTCTGGGGGCCTATGCGCCGCCGCCCAAGCCCTTAAAGGCCCTGCGCGCGGGGGCTGATACCCATGTTGCCCCTGGCGATCCTGAGGTCTCCGGCTTTGTCTTTAAGGTCCAGGCCAATATGGACCCCAACCATCGCGACCGCATCGCGTTCCTGCGTCTGTCTTCGGGCCGATTCCAACGCGGCATGAAGCTGAAGGTCCAGAACACCGGGCGTCAGATCAGCGTCAATGCCCCGATCATGTTCTTCGCCTCGGACCGCGAGTTGGCCGAGGAGGCCTTTGCGGGCGATGTCATCGGTATTCCCAACCATGGCGTCCTGCGCGTCGGTGACAGCCTGTCGGAAAGCGGCGCAGTTCGTTTTGCCGGTCTGCCCAACTTCGCGCCTGAAATCTTGCGCAAGGTACGGGTCAAGGATCCGCTCAAGGCCAAGCATCTGAAAAAGGCCCTAGAGGGTCTGGCCGAAGAGGGGGTGACGCAACTGTTCCGTCCTACCTTCGGGGCCGACTTCATCGTCGGGGCCGTGGGTCAGCTTCAGTTCGAAGTGATGCAGGATCGGCTTGGCGGCGAATATGCCCTTGATGTGATCTTCGAAAACGCGCCCTTTGCCGAAGCCCGCTGGATTGGCGGAGCCCGCGCCGATGTCGAGGACTTCTCGAACAAGCACCGCACGGCCATGGCGGTCGATATTGATGACCAGCCGGTATTTTTGGCCAAGTCCTCTTGGGAAATCGGCTATGTGGCCGAGAAGTTCCCGAAGGTCTCGTTCCACAAGACCCGTGAGCGCGGCTAGGGCCTATTTTTGGGTGGGCTTGACCCGTGCCGGCTTCATTGGGGCAACCGGCGTGCTGGGGGCCATCTTGAGGCGGGGGGCGGTGACGCCGCGCTGAATGTGGAGCTTGCCGTCATAGGGTTTGAGCGCGGGTGTGGCCCCGCCGCTTGCGGGCTTGGCCAGCGGCAGACGGTCCTCTGCGGCTAGAGCGCTGGTGCTGAGCCCTAAGACAAATGCGATTGAGGTTAAGGTGAGGCGCAGGCCCATCGCCTACCGCCCCCTAAAGCGGCGCAGGATGGCCTGTTCGCTGGCCTGAAGCCCGGCATGGAGCAGGGCCCCCATCAGCGACAGAACAATCACGGCGGCAAAGGTCTTGGCGGTCTGGAGCCGGTTGCTGGATTCCAAAATCCGCCAGGCCAGCCCCTGTGACCCGCCCGACCCGGCCACGAATTCTGCGACAACAGCCCCGATCACGGCCAAGCCCCCTGCAACCTTATGGCCTTCGAGGACGAAGGGCGTCGCCGAGGGGATGCGCAGCCGCAGCAACCTTTGCCAGCGCGTTGCACCATAGAGGTCGAACAGGCGCTCAAGGTCCGGATCGGTCGATTTCAGGCCCGTCAAGGCCCCGGAAAAGATCGGAAAGAAGGCGACGATGACCGCCAAGCTGATGATCGCGCGGTCGGGATGGGCCAGCCCTGCCCAGATCACCACCTGAGGCGCGATGGCGACCACGGGGGTGACCTGTAAGGCTACAGCGAGGGGCTGAACCGCCTTTTCCAGCAGTCGGTTGGTCGAGATGATCAGCGCCAAGGAGCAGGCCGTCAGGCTGGCAAAGGCCAGAGCCAAGAGGGCGGTCGATAGGGTTTTCCAAGCCGATGTCAGCAGCAAGGCCCAGTCCTGCGCCATGGCCGCTGCGACCGCTGAAGGGGCTGGCAGGAAATAGGCGGGAACGCCGGTCAGACGGCAAGCCGCTTCCCAAAGGCCGAGCAGGACGGCGACCAGAAGGATGGGGGCTAAGGTCTCGAGGGTCCGGCTCATTGGATTTGCCCCATGGCCTTGGCCAAATGGTGCGACACGGCCTCGGCGGCGTTGCGGAAAATCTCGCTGGTGCGAAAGCCGGGTGGCCTTGGCAGCGGGGCTTCGATGGTGGTTTGGCCCGCGATCTTGCCGGGATTGGCGCTCATCACCACGACGCGCTGGGCCATATAGGCGGCCTCTTCGACATTGTGGGTGACAAAGATCACGGCGGGACGGGTCTGGTCCCA
>CANCJE010000050.1 GCA_947378235.1 Caulobacteraceae bacterium
ACCATGGCCGCGTAGCCGGGATAGCCCTCATCGGCGAGCAGGAACACGGCCGGCTTAAAGCCGCCTTCCTTCTCGATCGTGTAGGGCTCGCTGGTCAGATAGCCCTGCTGGATGGCCTTGGGGTCGGCGAGGAAGGGCGCGGCGCTATAGTTATATTTGCGCACCTGATCATCGGTGAAGCCATATTTCGACTTAAGCCAAACCCAAAAGGCGCTGATCGACGCGTCCGCCAGCAGAACCGGGCGGCCCTTCATGTCCGCTAGAGATTTGATGCCCTGATCGGGATGGGCAATCAGGACCTGCGGGTCCTTTTGCATGAAGGCGGCGACAGCCTTTACCGGGGCCTTTTCTGCGGCGAGATTGACGGCGATGAAACTGTTGGAGCCCATGCCCAGCTCGACCGCACCCGAGGCGAGAAGCTGAGGCACATTCACGCCCGGCCCGCCCTGAACGATGGTCACATCGAGGCCGCGCTTGGCATATTCACCGGTGGCGAGGGCCTGATAGAAGCCGCCTTGTTCGGCCTGAGCGCGCCAGTCTGTGGCAAAGCGGATGGTTGTCTTGCCGGAGGATGTTTCTGGCGCCTTGGCCGGTGAACAGGCGGCGGCCAGAGCGGCAACGGCGATGATCAACATCCTACGCAATGGGGTCACGGATTTTTCTCCCTCGATACACCCTAGAGGGTAGGGCTGTTGTGGTCGTTCGCCAAGGTCTCGCATCGGCCTTTTGCAGGCTTGAACCGGCAATTCCGCAAAGCCAATTTCTGACCGCCATGAGAATTTTCTATGACAGTCACAGCCTGTTGAGTGTGATCGACTTGTCGCCCACTACCTAAGCAGCGTAAAGATCGTCGCGAAGGTCTGGCCGTTTTCCGCCAAGACACCGATTTTAGGGAGCGCAGTATGGCGCAGACCAAACTGGACGATCGTCCTTTGACCATCGAAACCATGGCCGCTCATCTGGCCAAGGGTTGCAAGCCTGCGGAGCAATGGCGCGTCGGGGCCGAGCATGAGAAGTTCGCCTTCCGTCTGGGGACCAACACGGCCATCGACTATCTGCCCGATGCTGAGGGGCGCGGCGGTATTCTGGCTCTGATGACTGGGCTGATGCGCTTTGGTTGGGCTGGCGTCTATGAGGGCGAGACCCTGATTGGTCTGTCGCGCAATGGCGCAAGCGTCAGCCTCGAGCCCGGTGGTCAGTTCGAACTGTCCGGGGCCCCCCTATCTGACATGCACGAGATCTGCGCTGAGACCGGTCAGCATCTCGAAGAGGTCAAGGAAGTGGCCGATGAGATCGGTGTCGGCTTCCTAGGCCTAGGCTTTACGCCCAACTGGACCCGCGCCGATGTGCCGGTGATGCCCAAGGGCCGCTATAAGATCATGCGAGACTATATGCCCAAGGTCGGCTCGATGGGCCTGGACATGATGTTCCGCACCTGCACGGTGCAGGCCAATCTGGACTTCTCGTCCGAGGCCGACATGGTTGCCAAGTTCCGCATGAGCTTGGCGCTGCAACCCATAGCGACGGCCCTGTTCGCCAATTCGCCCTTCACTGAAGGCAAGCCGAACGGCTTCGTTTCGGCCCGCGCCAATGTCTGGACCGACGTTGATGCTGCCCGCACCGGCATGCTCGATTTTGTCTTCGAGGACGGCTTTGGCTTTGAGGCCTATGCCAACTATGCCGCTGACGTGCCGATGTATTTCACCAAGGACGGTCATCGCTATATCGATCTGGCGGGTAAGTCGTTCCGTGCCTTTATGGCTGGGGATCTGGCCGAGGTGCCCGGGCGGCGCGCGACCATGAAGGACTGGGAAGACCATCTGACGACCCTGTTCCCTGAGGTGCGGCTGAAGCAATATCTGGAAATGCGCGGGGCCGATTCTGGGCCTTGGAGCCGCATCTGTGCGCTGCAGGCCCTGTGGACCGGTGTGTTCTATGACAGTGCTGCTCTGGCCAGCGCTTGGGACCTCTGCAAGCACTGGACCAGCCAAGATCGCGCGGCTCTGCGCCTTGATGCCGCCCGCACGGGTCTAAAGGGCACTATTGCCGGTCGTCCGATCAAGGACGTCGCACGCGATTTCGTCGCCATCGCCCGCGAAGGTCTCAAGCGCCGCGCCCGCTTCCATGCCGGAATGGTCGATGAGACCGGTTACCTGTCGGAACTGGAACAGATCGCCGACAGCGGCCTAACCCCCGCCGATCGTCTGTTAGAGCTCTATCACGGCCCTTGGCAGGGCAATGTGAACCGGGTGTTTGACGACTTCGCCTATTAGGCACGGATAAGAAAACAACCAAGGCCCTCACCCAACCCTCTCCACTGCGCGCCCCGCAAAGTCAGGAATCCAGTGGGCCGCGTCCTGCCCGAGTGAAAGGGTCTGGGTCCCCGCCTTCGCGGGGAAAACGGAAGAGGGAAAACAAGGCCCCCACCCTCATTCATCCTCATCCTGAGCTTGTCGAAGGACGAGGATGGCTTCGACAGGCTCAGCATGAGGAAGCTTTAGGGGTCGGGGGTTTCTACCCTCGCCCTTGTCTAACCGCGCAACCCATGATCATCTGCCCGCAAATCACGGATAGGGGCTGTTTTTCATGAATCTGGTTGAGATCGTCGGGCTCATCATTGTTTTGGTGACCTTCGTGCCGGTGTTCCTGCAACTGAGGGCCCATCCGCGCGGTCTTTTTGTGCTGTTCTTTGCCGAGATGTGGGAGCGGTTCTCCTATTACGGTATGCGCGGTCTGCTGATCTTCTATCTGACCCAGCATTTCCTGTTCGATGACAAGCAGGCTCAGGGCCAATATGCGGCATATACGTCGCTGGTCTATCTGCTGCCTCTGGTCGGCGGCCTGCTCGCCGACCGGTTCTTGGGCATGCGAAAGGCCATAGCCTTCGGGGCTTTGCTTCTGGTTGCCGGTCATGGTGCCATGGCCATTGAGGGAGCACCCGCCACCCAGGTCCTGACCTATCAGGGCGCAAAATATGAGTTTGTCGTCCATGGCCGCGCCGACAGCCGCGAGGTCAAGCTTAAGGTGGGCGCAGGAGAATATGCCTTCGGCGCCAATGAGGCTGGCGGCCTAGAATTCAAGGGTCTGCCCGCCAATGCGCCGATCCCGGCTGTGCTGGCCAAGGGCAGCTATGAGTTGTCGGTCGTCAAGGGACCCAAGCTCTATCAGGACATCATGTTCCTTGCCCTTTCGCTGATCATTATGGGCGTTGGCTTCCTGAAGCCCAACATTTCGTCGATCGTTGGACAGCTCTATCCCGAGAATGATCCGCGTCGGGATGCGGGCTTCACCCTCTACTATTACGGCATCAATCTTGGCGCCTTCGTCGCAGCCATTGTCTGCGGGCGTCTGGGTCAAGAGGTCGGCTGGTGGGCGGGCTTTGGTCTGGCCGGTATCGGTATGGCGGCCGGTTGGGTCGCCTTTATGCTGGGCAAGCCCCTGCTGGAGGGCAAGGGCGAGCCGCCCAATCCTGAAGCCTTGGCCAAGCCGGTCTTAGGCCCGCTGAACCGCGAATGGCTGATCTATATTTTGGGCGTGGCGGGCGTGGGTATCATCTGGGTCTTGGTGCAACAGAACGCCTATGTCGGGGCCATGCTTGGTGTCGGCTCGGTCTGTGTGCTGAGCTATCTGGCCTGGTTCATGGCGACCAAATGTACGGCTGTTGAACGTAGCCGGATGATCCTGGCCCTGGTGCTGATTGCCGCCTCGGTGATCTTCTTTGTCCTGTTTGAGCAGGCTGGATCGTCCCTGAACCAGTTTGCAGACCGCAACACCCAACTGACCCTGCCGGGCGGTAGTTCCATGACGGCGGCGCAGGCCCAGTCGTTCAATTCGGGCTTCATCCTGCTGTTCGCGCCGGTCTTTGCGGCCCTGTGGTCCTTCTTGGGGCGGCGCAATCTGGATCCGTCGGCACCGATGAAGTTCTCGCTGGCCCTGATGCAGGTCGGGATCGGCTTTTTGATCCTCGTGGCCGGGGTCAAGTTTGCCGACGGGGCCTATAAGGTGCCGCTGATCTTCCTGGCGCTGGCCTACATGCTGCACACAACCGGTGAGCTTTTCCTTAGCCCGGTTGGCCTGTCTCAGATGACCAAGCTCTCGGCGCCTGCGGTGGTCTCGACCATCATGGCGGTCTGGTTCTTGGCCAGTTCTTGGGCGCAATATCTGGGCGGTATGGTCGCAAACCTGACCGCCACCGAGACCGTGGCCGGACAGGTGCTCGATCCGAAGGGGGCGCTGGAAACCTATGCCAGCGTGTTCCAGACCATCGGTCTGTGGGCCGTCGGCCTTGGCGTCCTCATGGCGATCGCCAGTCCTTGGCTGAAGAAGCTAGCCAACGGGGTGAAGTAGGCCCCATTGGCCGCCAGAAAATTGGGGCTCCGAACGGATTCGGAGCCCCTTTGCTTGCTCTGCGGATAGATCCGATCAGAACGGGGAAATGATAAAGGGCTGAAGGTCCTCGCTCCGGGGGATGAGCGTGCCCCAGGCTTCATTGCCCCAAGACCAAGAGAGATTGATATCAAACGCGACCGTACGGGTATTGGACGCGGTGAGGTCGATCTGAAGCGATTGGGCGTAGGTGCGTGAAACAACCGCGCCCGTGTTCAAATTTTCGCCCGCAAACATGAGGGTGATCTTTTCGACGGGTGCGATAAAGTTTGAGGTATTGCCATAGAGCGGCATGGCGCACATGGCCTTTGAAACCCCATCTTGAACGCTCGCAAGCCCTGCCGTGAAGGGTACGGCTGAGGTGTTGACGAGCGTAATGGCTTGAGCCGAATTGTCCGTCACGAGGCCGGGGGAGCCGTTCTTGACGTTGATATTGCCAAACTGGTCGACATCCGCCTCTTGGCCGAGGTCTGCATTGGCCGAGGTCAAGGACGAGATCGAGCCACCGCCAATGGGATCGGTCAGCGACGTAAAGGCCTGATACTGTTCAGACCACTCAATAGTGTTGGTTTGCAGATAGTCCTCGTCCTTAAACCAGACGACGGGTTGTGCGGCAGCGGATGACGACTTGATGGATTTGAACCCATAGAGCTTAAACCCTAGGGCCTTGGCCTTCGCGACCGTATCCCCCGACATGTTCACGATCACCTTGTAATTACTAGCCATTTTATAACCTCTTTGCTTTAAGGCGTGCAGGATGCACGTCCCTCTGAAGACAATAGAGGCGTGATCGATCTTGGACTGTTTATCCCATTGTGCTTATCACAGATTGTATTAAATATCTTGTGCCACACGCATCTGCGGTCAGGCGCTGGCCTGTCGCTTGGCTAAGCGGGTGAGTTCTTCAAGAATGACCTTTAGGCGGTCGGCCTCGTCGGAGGTCAAACTCTCAAAGGGGTGCGTTGGGCCGGACCTATGGGCATCCATGTGGCCCCGGCCTAAAATGAGCCAATCAAGGGAGACATCCAGCGCTTGGCTGAGTCGCGCGGCGCTGGGCAGGGATATGGCCCCGTCCTTTTTCCATCGGCTAAGAGCACTTTCATCGACGCCGATCTCTACGGCGAGCGCGTAGAGTTTACGAACGCCGCGTTCTTCCAAAGCGAACGTCAGTCTTTCGCCCATGCCTGACATGGGCAGATTACTGCTATAATAAGGTAATTTAGTAAATACGCTTTTAGGGAGAGTTTAAAGGCTGGTTCCGCCCACAGTCAGGCCCCTAATTTTCAAGGAAGGCTGGCCAACACCGACGGGCACGCTTTGACCGCCCTTGCCGCAGACACCGACGCCTTTATCGAAGTCAAAATCATCGCCGATCAGTTCAACGCGGGTCAGGGCGCTGGGGCCGTCACCAATGAGGGTCGCACCCTTGACCGGAGCCGTGATCTTGCCGTTCTCGACCAGATAGGCTTCGGTGCATTGGAACACGAACTTGCCGTTGGTGATGTCCACCTGTCCGCCGCCGAAGTTGGCGCAGAACAGGCCGCGCTTCATCGAGGCGATCATCTCGGCTTGCGAGCTTGTGCCGTTCATCATGCCGGTATTGGTCATGCGGGGCAGGGGCATGTGGGCATAGGACTGACGTCGGCCATTACCCGTGGCACTCAGGCCCATCAGGCGCGCGCTCATGCGGTCGTGCATATAGCCAACCAATATGCCGTCTTCGATCAGGACCGTGCGTTCGGTCGGTGTGCCCTCATCGTCAATGGTTAGCGATCCGCGACGACCGGCGAGGGAGCCATCGTCAAAGACGGTCACGCCCTTGGCCGCTACACGCTCACCAATCCGACCAGAGAAGGCAGAGATGCCCTTGCGGTTAAAGTCACCCTCAAGCCCGTGACCGACAGCCTCATGCAGCAGCACCCCGTTCCAGCCGGGGCCGAGCACCACGTCCATTTCGCCCGCTGGCGCTGCAATGGCATCGAGATTGACCAAGGCTTGGCGCAGCGCCTCGTCCACCTGAGCCTGCCATTTGTCGGGGCTGATCCAGGCCTCATAGCTGGCGCGGCCACCGGCCCCGGAGGACCCAGTTTCGCGGCGACCATCACGCTCGACCGTGACCTGAACATTGACCCGCACCAATGGCCGGACATCGCGCAGCATCATGCCGTCGGCGCGCAGGATCTCGACCGTACGCCGCTCTCCGGCAATTGAGGCCATGACCTGAACCACGCGCGGATCACGGGCGCGGGCAAAGGCGTCGATCTCTTGCAGCAGGTCCGTCTTGGCGCTGAAGCTCGGCTGGGCCAGAGGATCGGCGTCCGAATAGAGCTTGGCATTGGTCCGGCGCGGGGCCAGATCGGCGGTGCCACTATAGCCACGCCGGGCGAGGGCAGCGGACTGTCCGGCCCGTCCGATGGCGGCTTCGGTAATTTCGCTGGCATGGGCATAGCCCGCCGTCTCCCCGGCCACGACCCGCAGCCCGAATCCTTCGCCCGAATCGTAGGCGGCGGATTTCAAGCGCCCATCATCAAAGACAAATGATTCGCTTTCCGAGCGCTCCATATAGAGTTCGCCATCGTCCGCTCCGGCCAAGGCCTCAGCCAAAATAGCCCGCGCGCGCTCGGGATTAACGTCATTGGCTTCTAAAAGGGGCGTGGCGGTTGTGGGCGAGGTCATGAACTTGGGTCCGATCGAAAATGCGCTACCTTTAACATAGGGATTCAAGGGCAAAGTTGAAACCGCCTCTGGTGTAATCGCTCATCCCTTGGCAAGACAGGCTTCTGCGCGTATGCACGCGCCAGTAATTTGGGAAATGGGGCTGGCTCGGTTCCGAGGTGCGACAATTAGGCCCTAGCCTAGGGCTCGCCGCCGAAGATAGCCGGGGTATGTCACACGGTGAATAACCTGCTACAGGTGGGTTTTTACCGGTTAGGGCTGGGCCGTAGAGAATATGAGGGCTTCGGGAATGAATATGCGCAAGCTAGCGGCGGGCGTCGCCGGGATGATTGTCGGGGTCGGGTTCAGTGCCCAGGCCTTGGCGGCTGAACTTTTGGGTCAGCCCACGCCGGACTATATCGGCCTGCAACAGGCTGCCTCGCCGCTGAAACATTCAGCGATCTTTTTCCACAATGCGATCTTGATGCCGATCATCACGGCGATCTCGGTTTTCGTGGCGATCTTGCTCGGCATTATCGTGGTGCGCTTCAACAAGAAGGCGAACCCGGTTCCTGCGAAATTCAGCCACAACACGGCGTTGGAAGTGGCATGGACCCTGATCCCCGTAGGGATCTTGCTGTTCATCTCGATCTTCTCCTTCAAGCTTCTCTTTGCCTATCACGACATGCCCAAGCCTGACCTGACGGTTAAGGCAACCGGCTATCAGTGGTACTGGGGCTATACCTATCCTGACCAGAAGATCGACGAGATCACCTCGGTCATGCTGTCGGAAGCCGACGCCAAGAAGGAAGGGCGTCCCTATCGCCTCGCCGCTGACAATTCGTTGGTTGTTCCGGTTGGAAAGGTGGTCAAGGTATTGGTCACCGGTTCGGACGTGATCCACAATTTCGCCATGCCTGCCTTTGGTTTGAAGACCGACGCCATCCCAGGCCGGGTCAACGAAACCTGGTTTAAGGCTGAAAAGACCGGCATGTTCTATGGCCAGTGCTCTGAGCTGTGCGGCGTCGACCACGCCTTCATGCCCATCCAGATCAAGGTCGTGACCCAAGAAGAGTTCGACGCTTGGGTCCTGACCAAGGCTCCACCGGCTGCTGCCGCCCCTGCCGTGACCCCCGTGGCCACGCCTGCAACTCCAGCGGCTCCCGCCGCACCCGTTGCGGCTGCCCCCGCCCCGCAAAAGACCGCTCAACTCGACGTGGCTGCAAAGCCCGTCGCGATGAACTGATAGTTCGAGGAAGAGTTAGACGATGGCAAACTCCGCCGCACACGATCACGGTCATGATGATCATGACCACAAGCCGGGTTTCTTTACCCGGTGGTTCTTCTCGACCAACCACAAGGATATTGGCACCCTCTACATCCTGTTCGCCATCATGGCGGGCCTGATTGGCGGGGCCCTGTCTGGCCTGATCCGTTTGGAACTGGACCAACCTGGCATCCAATATTTTAGCGCGACCTCTGGGGTCAGCTTCCTTGGCCTGATTGAACAGTCCAAGCACGGCTATAATAGTGTCGTGACCGCCCATGCCCTGATCATGATCTTCTTCATGGTCATGCCCGCCATGATCGGCGGTTTCGGCAACTGGTTCGTTCCGATCATGATCGGCGCGCCAGACATGGCCTTCCCGCGTATGAACAATATCTCGTTCTGGCTGTTGGTCGCCGCGTGGGTGCTGCTGTGCATGTCGCTCTTTGTGGACGGTGGACCTGGTCGCGGTTTTGGCGGCGGTTGGACAATCTATCCGCCCCTGTCCACGACGGGTCACACGGGCCCAGCCATGGATTTCGCGATCTTCTCGCTGCACCTTGCCGGTGCCAGCTCGATCTTGGGCGCGATTAACTTCATCACCACCATCTTCAATATGCGCGCGCCGGGCATGACCATGCACCGTATGCCGCTCTTTGCCTGGTCGGTTTTGATTACCGCCTTCTTGCTGTTGCTGTCCCTGCCCGTTCTGGCCGGTGCCATCACGATGCTGCTGACCGACCGTAACTTCGGCACGCACTTCTTCGATCCCGCCGGCGGCGGCGATCCGGTGATGTTCCAGCACCTGTTCTGGTTCTTCGGTCACCCCGAAGTGTACATCCTGATCCTTCCCGGTTTCGGCATCATCAGCCACATTGTCTCGACCTTCTCCAAGAAGCCCATCTTTGGTTATCTGGCCATGGCCTATGCCATGGTGGCCATTGGCTTCGTCGGCTTCGTTGTGTGGGCTCACCACATGTACACAGTCGGCATGAGCATCGACCTTCGCGCCTATTTCGTCGCAGCGACCATGGTCATTGCGGTTCCCACCGGCATCAAGATCTTCTCTTGGATCGCGACCATGTGGGGTGGTTCGGTGGACTTTAAGACCCCGATGCTGTGGGCGATGGGCTTCATCTTCCTGTTCACCATCGGCGGCGTGACCGGCGTGGTGCTCGCCAATGCCGGTATCGACTACTCGCTGCACGACACATATTACGTCGTGGCGCACTTCCACTACGTGCTCTCGCTCGGTGCAGTCTTCGCGATCTTCGCGGGCTTCTACTACTGGTTCGAGAAGATGTGGGGCGTGAAGTACAACGAGTTCCTCGGCTGCGTGCACTTCTGGATCACCTTTGTTGGCGTGAACCTGATCTTCTTCCCGCAACATTTCCTGGGCCTGCAGGGCATGCCACGGCGCTATGTGGACTATCCTGAAGCCTTCTCGAAATGGAACCACGTCTCTAGCGTCGGTTATGCTGTGACCGTGGTGGGCGTGGGCGTGTTCCTGATCGTTCTGCTGGAATCGGCGATCCGTCGTCGCAAGGCCGAAGCCAATCCGTGGGGCGAAGGTGCCACGACGTTGGAATGGACCCTGTCTTCGCCGCCCCCGTTCCACCAGTTCAACACCCTGCCTGTGATCAAAGACGACGGTCACTGAGCTCTAGACGACGGCTAATACCGAGGGACGTGGTTTCGGCGAGCCTTGCCGCAAGCTGCGTCCCTCGGATCGTTTCACAGGAAGCGTTTTTCCCCCATGACCGACCTCTCGGCTCCCCTGTCTGCTTCGGAAATTCCCGCAGAATCCCCTGAAACGGCGGGGCGGGAACAGATGGCGCGTTGGCAAGACTTTCTGGCCCTGATGAAGCCACGGGTCATGTCCCTGGTCGTGTTCACCGCCTTGACCGGTCTGGTCTGTGCGGGGGGCAAGATCAATCCGATCATCGCGGCGGTCGCCGTCTTCTGCATCGCCGTTGGGGCCGGGGCCTCGGGCGCGTTGAACATGTGGTATGACGCCGATATTGACGCCCAGATGCGTCGCACGCGCGGACGGCCTGTACCCGCCGGCCGGGTTCAGCCCGCCGATGCCTTGACCTTGGGCATGGTCATGTCGCTCTTTTCGGTCATGCTGATGGGCATGGCGACCAACTGGCTGGCAGCGGGTTTGCTGGCCTTTACGATCCTCTTCTATGCTGTGATCTATACGGTCTGGCTCAAGCGCTCGACACCGCAGAACATCGTCATTGGTGGCCTAGCGGGAGCCTTGCCCCCTGTGATTGGCTGGGCGGCCGTTAGCGGAACGACGCCGATCAATGCGTGGCTACTGTGCGCCATCATCTTCATGTGGACCCCGCCACACTTCTGGGCCCTGTCGCTCTATACGTCCGAGGACTATGCCAAGGCTGGCGTTCCGATGATGCCAGTGGCCAAGGGGGCCAAGTCCACGCGGCTGCAGATTCTCGTCTATAGTCTGCTGTTGGTTCCCGTTTGCCTGATGCCGGTTGTCACGGGTCTTGGCGGCGTAGCCTATCTGGCAGTTTCAGGCTTGGGCGGTGCAGTGTTCTTGCTGCTGGCCGTACGCCTGTTCCTGAGCCGCGCAGGGGATGCGGCGGATCCGCGCATGGATGCCGGACTCTATGATGTTCGGGCCGCAGCCAAAGATGCGCGCAACCTTTTTGCCTTTTCGATCCTATATCTGTTCTTGATGTTCGCCGCTCTGCTGGCCGAGCACATGTTTGGGATCAAGCCGTTCGCGGCCCTCTCCTTCCTGCAAGGATTTAACAGATGACCAAAACACCAGACACCAAACCCCCATTGGCTCCAATCCAGCCTCGCATGGGTCCTGAAGGCACTGAGCAGGCCAAGGCGCGGAACATGCGCAATATCGTGCTGGGCCTGTCCCTCGTCGGTTTCGTGATCCTGATCTTCGTCGTGACCCTCGTGAAGCTGGGAGGCAATATTGCCAACCGTCCCTTCTGAGTCCGAAAATACCGGCGCGCGCCAGTCGCGGCGCAATGCGCGCGTCGCTCTCATTTGCCTGTTGGTTTTTGGTGGGATGATCGGCGCAGCCTATGCGTCCGTGCCCCTCTATAAGCGCTTTTGCCAGCTGACCGGCTTTGGCGGTACCGTGCGTCAGGCTGAGGCTGCGCCGACCAAGGTGTTGGAGCGGCCAATAACGATTCGCTTCGATACCAATGTCCGCGACCTGCCTTGGAGCTTTAAAGCAGAGCAGATCAGCCAGACCTTGAAAATCGGGTCTACCGGCCTCGCCTTTTTTAAGGTGACCAATACCAGCAACCAGACCCTAACGGGGCGGGCGAGCTATAATGTGGTGCCAGAGGCTGCTGGCCCCTATTTCCAGAAGTTGGAATGTTTCTGTTTCAAGGCCCAAACCTTGAAGCCAGGCCAAACTATGGATTTTCCTGTGGTTTATTTCGTCGATCCCAAATTTGCGACCGATGAGGAAACGCAAGGAACCCAAGAAATTACCCTGTCCTATACGTTCTTCCAGGATGTAAAGTCCGTAGGAAAGCAGGCGGGACTGCAAGTCGCACCGGGCAATGGCAGCAAGGCACTTGGCGTCAAGCCTAGCGCGGGGCTATAGCCTATAGATATCACGTGGTGACGGCCTGACTGGGGCGTCACATTCTACCAAGGGGTTGGTGCCATCATGGCTCAAGATGCTGTTGAACACGATTATCACCTAGTCAATCCAAGTCCGTGGCCCCTCGTGGGTTCGGCGGCGGCCATGTTTATGGCCATCGGTGGCATCATCTGGATGAAGGGCCTGTTTGGCCTTGAGAAGCATACTCTGTGGCCTTTCCTGCTGGGCCTGTTCGGCGTGCTTTACACCATGCTCGGTTGGTGGACCGAAGTGGTTCGTGAAGCCAACCAAGGAGATCACACCCCGGTTGTTTCCATCGGTCTTCGCTATGGCATGATCCTGTTCATCGCCTCCGAAGTGATGTTCTTTGTGGCCTGGTTCTGGATCTTCTTTGAAATGGTGCTGTTCAAGGGTGTTCGTACCCACTCCGGCATCGAAGAGGTTGCCAGCGCTTGGGCGACGTGGCCGCCCAAGGGCGTTGAGACTGTGTCGGCTTGGCAACTGCCGCTGGTCAATACCCTGACCCTGCTGCTGTCCGGTACGACCGTGACCTGGGCGCACCACGCCATCCAGACCAATGATCGTAAGGGTGCCCGTTTGGCTCTGATCTTGACCATTGCCTTGGGCAGCCTGTTCTCGATGATCCAAGCCTACGAATATAACCATATCATCCACGAGAACCTGTTCTTCTCAACCGAAGCGGCCAATGCGGGTCTCTATGGGTCGTCATTCTTCATGGCCACGGGCTTCCACGGCTTCCACGTTCTGATCGGAACGATCTTCCTGACGGTCTGCCTGATCCGTCTGATGAAGGGTGACTTTACCCCCAAGCAGCATTTCGGCTTTGAGGCTGCCGCCTGGTACTGGCACTTCGTGGACGTGGTCTGGCTGTTCCTCTTTGCCTTCGTCTATGTCGTCTTTGGCGCTGCCTAGGATGACAAAACCCAATCCCGTGCTGGCGGGCCTCGCTTGCCGATGCCCCCAGTGCGGTGAGGGTGCCCTTTTTGAGGGCTTTTTAAAGGTCAGTGAGCGGTGCGAGGCCTGCGGTCTCGACCTTCGCAAATCGGACAGTGGCGACGGACCTGCCGTGTTCGTTATCTTGATCGTCGGCTTCCTCGTCGCCTTTGCGATGCTCTTTACCGAGTTCACCCTGCATCCACCCGTTTGGGTGCATCTGGTGGTCTGGATGCCGTTGACAGCCTTCCTGTGCCTTGGGCTCATGCGGCCGTTCAAGGGCATTATGATCGCCCTTCAGTTCCATAACCACGCCTCTCAAGCGCGCAATGATGACTAAGACTTCGGGCACGCCCTCGCGCCTCCCCATCGGCTTGACCGTTGTGACAGCCATTTCTCTGGCCATCTTGGTGGCCCTAGGCACGTGGCAATTGCAACGCTTGGCATGGAAACGTGAGTTGCTGGCCCATGTTGCGGCTCTTCAGTCTGCGCCTGCGCGGCCTATCGATCAGGTCCTGACGACCGATGCGGGTCTGGACTTCGCGCGGGTGACCGCCGTCTGTCCGGGCTTGGCGACTGCGCCCTATGTCAAACTCTATAGCCTGGTTGATGGTCGGATCGGTGTGCGGTTGATCTCGGCCTGTCCCTTGACGACCGGTCCCTATGGCTCGGTCCTGGTCGATCGGGGATTCCTCGCCGAGACCGTCACCGAACGCCCGTCCCAATCGGTCAGCACCGTTCCGACGCTGGTCACAGGCGTCCTGCGCCAGCCCGACAAGGCCAATTTCGTTACCCCGGTGCCACAGAACGACCAGTACTATTCGCGTGATGTTGCCGCCATGGCCAATGCCCTGAAGGCCGAGCGACCTGCGCCGGTGATGCTCTTTGCCGAGACCTCGACCAATCCGGATCTCAAGGGGCTGTTGCCCATCGCAGTCCCGGCTGAAATTTCGAACCGGCATATGGAATATGCCCTGACATGGTTCGGTCTTGCAGCCGCCCTTTTGGGCGTCTATGTGGCGGTTCTGGTTCGCGGTCGGCGGGTTTAAGATGAACTATATTTCAACGCGCGGGGCGTCCCCCGCGATCGGTTTTCTGGATGCCGTACTGGCTGGCCTTGCCCCCGATGGCGGCCTCTATGTGCCCGAAGTCTGGCCCTCCTTTACGCCTGATGAGATCGCCAGTTTCTCCGGCATGGCCTATGCCGAGGTTGCGGCCAAGGTTCTGGGCCGCTTTGCCGGAGACGAGATCCCCAGCGATGTCTTGGCCAAGATGACGGCTGAGGCCTATGCCTCCTTTGCCCACCCTGCCGTAACCCCCTTGACCCAGCTCTATCCCAGTATCTGGCAGATGGAGCTGTTCCACGGCCCGACCTTGGCCTTCAAGGATGTGGCCATGCAGTTGCTGGCCCGCCTCTATGACTATGCCTTGGCGGCTCAGGGCCGGACCATGACCATCATCGCGGCAACCTCTGGCGATACGGGCGGTGCCGCCGTCGAGGCCTTCCGCGGCGCGCGCCATGCCCGAATGGCGGTCCTGTTCCCCGATGGCCGGATTAGCGAAGTCCAGCGCCGCTTCATGACCACAACGGGCGATGCCAATGTCCGGGCTGTGGCCGTGCAGGGGACCTTTGACGACTGTCAGACCATCGTCAAAGCCATGTTCCAAGACGATGATTTCCGCCAACAGGTCGACCTGTCGGGCGTCAACTCGATCAACTGGGCGCGGATCGCAGCCCAGAGCGTCTATTATTTCACAGCGGCGGCAGCGCTTGGTGCGCCGGCCCGTCCTGTTTCCTTTGCTGTACCCACCGGTAATTTCGGCGATGCCTTTGCTGGCTATGTCGCCAAGCAGATGGGCCTGCCGATCGAGCGGATCATCGTCGCCACCAATGGCAACGATATTCTGGCTCGGATGCTGCAAGAGGGCCGCTATGCCAAGGGTTCGGTCCTTGCGACCCAAAGCCCGGCCATGGACATCCAGATCGCCTCGAACTTCGAGCGGCTCTATTTCGAATGTGTCCGCCGCGATGGAGCAGAGACGGCGCGTGCCTTCAAGGCCTTCAACGAGACCGGCGGCATCACCATTCCCCCCGAAGCCTTAGCCACAATGCGCCAGACCTTTATCGGCTTGGGTGTCAATGAGGCTGAGACGACGGCGACGATCATCTCGACCTTCACCGAGACTGGCCAACTGATCGATCCCCATACGGCAGTTGGCGTCTGTGCTGCGCGGCGGATCGGCACGACCCATCCCACGACGCCGGTCGTTGTTCTGGCCACCGCCCATGCCGCCAAGTTTCCTGAAGCCGTTACCGAGGCGGCAGGCGTTGCACCGGTCTTGCCGCTCAAGGCTAAGGGCGTTGCCGAACGCGACGAGGTCTATGATCGCCTTCCTGCTGATTCCGACACGATTAAAGCCTATATCCGCGCCTTTGCGGCCAAGGGCATGACCTCTTGAGTGCAAGCCTGCACCGCCTAGCCAATGGGGTTCGTGTGGTTTGCGATCCCATGCCGGGGCTAGAGACCTTTGCCCTATCGGTCGTGATCGGACGCGGTGCGCGCTACGAGACGCAAGACCAGTCCGGCTGGTGCCACCTGCTCGAACATATGGTTTTCAAGGGCGCAGGCTCTCGCTCCTCGCGCGATATTGTCGAACATATCGAGGCGGAAGGCGGCAATATCAATGCCGCCACGGGCTATGAGCGGACCAGCTTTCAGGTGCGCGCCCTCAAGGGTGGCCTGCCTCTGGCGATGGAGATCGTCTCAGACCTTATCCGCCGCCCGACCTTAGCGCCCGCCGATATGGTCCGGGAAAAGCAGGTTATCGCGCAAGAGATCGCCGAAGCGGCTGATGCCCCAGACGACTATGTGTTCGATCTGGCCCAGACAGCCGCCTTTGGGGCTCATCCTCTAGGTCGCCCGATCCTAGGAACTTCAGCCAGCGTCGAGACCGCGACGCCCCAGTCGTTAGAGGCCTTCCGCGCCCATCTCTATGACCCTTCGGCCATTGTCGTTTGCGCGGCAGGGGCGGTGGATGAGGCTGAACTGCTCGCTCTGTCAGAGCGCTGGTTTGGTGATGCGCCTGCTTCGGGTCTTGACCTCTCCGCCACAGCGCCCGAGCCGGTTCAATTTGTTGGCGGGGCTCAGCCCAAGGTGCGGCGCTTGGAACAGGCCCATCTGGTCCTGATGCTTCCGGCCCCCAGCGCCCGCGACGACGACTATTTTGCCCTTCGGGTCTTTTCGGAGATCCTCGGCGGGGGCATGTCCTCTCGTCTGTTCCAAGAGGCCCGCGAGCGGCGCGGTCTGGCCTATGCCATTGATGCATATGCCGACACCTATGCCGATGCCGGTGTGCTGGGCGTCTATGCCGGGTGCGCGGCCAAGGACGGGCTGGAATTGGCCAAGGTTACAGCCGGTGAGATCATGGGCCTTGCCGAGCGTACCGAGCCGAGCGAATTGGCCAGAGCCAAGGCGCAGCTCAAATCTTCGCTCTTTATGGCGCGGGAGTCGGCCCTTGCCCGTGCCGAGCAGGCGGCCGGTCAGGTCCTTTTGTTCGACCGTCTGTTCAGCACCAAAGAGATCGGCGCCTCCATCGATCAGGTCGAGGCCAGTGACGTCCAACGCCTCGGCTCTAGCCTCCTAGAGCCGCGTTTGACCGCAACGGCGGCCTTGGGTGCCAAGGGTGCAGCGGCGGCGGCTGAGGGCTTTGGCCGGGCCTTGCACGGCTAAGGAAGGGCGCGATCAGCGCTTTGCCGCCGAGCGGTCACGGATCGGTTTGAACTCCGAGCCAGAGCGCCAAGCGGGCCAACGGGTCGAGTTGGCGAGACCTAGGCCAATCTCATAGAACAGGGCGACATCTTGGGCCGCGCCGCGCAGGTCCCAGTCGGGTTTCCAGACGTCGCAGGTCTGATGGTAGCAGTTGGCTGTATAGTCCGCGACCCAGCGGTCTCCCGCAGCCCTTCCGCCCTCGACCAGATCAGCCCCGCCGCCCAACCCCATCAAGAGCAGGACCGGCACGCCGCGCTTGGCCACTGAGAAATGGTCGGCCCGGTAAAAGAGCGCGCGCTCGGGCTTGGCATCGGGGGTGATGGTGCGGCCCTGCTTGGCAGCGGCTGCGGCCAGATCATCCTCCAGCCCATTTTGGCCATAGCCGACCAAGACAACATCCCTGGCTGGACCAGCCGT
>CANCJE010000051.1 GCA_947378235.1 Caulobacteraceae bacterium
GCCCAGCCCAATGGCCCTATCGAGACCTTCATCGCTCGGGTGCTGGAACAGCTTCGTGCCCGCGCTACCCCATCAGAGGTCGGACAGGAATGTGCTGCCCGTCCGACCGTCGAGCCGGTGCGGATCGCCGCCCGCGACGCCGCCCGCGCGCTGGCCGCGATCGAGGCCCCGCTGGTGGCCTTTGCGCGGCACTTAGAGGACCTGCTCGATTCCGAGGCGGACGAGCTGCCCACAGGCGACCGTGCCCGGATCGAGGGGGCCTTGCGCGGCATTGATCGGCGCGCCCGCATGGCCCTTCCGGCCTGGCGCACCATGCTCAAGGCGCTGGAAGAACAGGCCGAGGACGATCCAGATTTCGTCGACTGGTTCGAAGCGACCTACCTCTATGGCCGGGTGGTCGATGGGGCCTATCGTCGCCACTGGGTCGATCCGACCGAGCCCCTGCGGGCGGCAGTTCTGGCTCCGGCGCATGGTGTCCTAGTGACCAGCGCCACCCTAGCTGATCCGGCCCTGAGCGATCCTTTTGCGCTGGCGGAGATGCGCACCGGCGCGGCCCGCCTGCCCGAGCGCCCCAAGACCCTGAAACTGGCCTCGCCCTTCGACTATGAGAACAATGCCCGCATCTTTGTGATCACCGATGTGGCCAGAGATGATCCGCGCCAGATCTCAGCGGCCATGCGCGAGCTGTTCTTGGCGGCTGGCGGTGGCGGGGTGGGTCTTTTCACCGCCATTCGGCGCCTGCGCACCGTCCATGATCAGATTGCCGCCCCCTTGGCCGATAAGGGTCTGGCCCTCTATGCCCAGCATGTTGATGGGCTAGAGGTCGGGGCCTTGGTCGATATTTTCCGGGCCGAGGAAAATTCATGTTTGCTGGGCACCGATGCCGTGCGCGACGGCATGGATGTGCCAGGACGGTCCTTGCGGCTCTTGGCCTTTGATCGGGTGCCTTGGCCACGTCCGGACATGCTGCACAAGGCGCGGCGCGAGCGGTTTGGCGGGCGTGGCTATGATGATAGCGTCGCGCGCGCCCGGATTGCTCAGGCCTTTGGCCGCCTGATCAGGCGTGCCGATGACAAGGGCGTCTTTGTCATGCTCGATCCCGCCGCCCCGACAAGGCTCTTTTCCAGCCTACCCGAAGGAGTGTCCATCCAGCGGGTGGGGTTGGTGGAGGCCTTGGAGGCGATAACGGCGTTCTTGGGTGACGTGAAAAAACATTAGAAAAGGCCCTCACCCAACCCTCTCCCACAGGGAGAGGGCTAAGCGATGAAAAGCCCTCGCCCCCTTGGGGGGGAGGGTTGGGTGAGGGGGATACTCGGACGGAGACTATATTGGCCCACCTGATCGATGACCCTGTCTGTGATGAAGTCTGCGCTTGGTTGGCGGCAGATGCGGATCGTTTGATCGAGACCCATTGCGCGTGGGTGGTGCTCAAGGGGGATATGGCCCTAAAGCTCAAGCGGCCTGTCGATCTGGGTTATCTGGATTTCTCAACGCGCGAGCAAAGGCGCTGGGCCTTGGCGCGGGAGCTGGACTTTAATCGGGCGACGGCTCCGACCGTCTATCGCACCTTACGTACCATCACCCGCAAGGCGGGCGGTGGGTTTGAGATGGATGGGCCGGGCGAGGTGCTGGAATGGGCGCTAGAGATGCGGCGTTTCGATGATGGATCGGTCCTGTCCCTGCAGCCAGACCGGGTACAGGGCGATCTGGCCGAGCGTTTGGGCCGGGTCGTGGCGGGTTTACATCAGTGCGCTGAGGTCAAACCGCAGGGCGGCGGGACGACCGCACTGGGCTACACCATCACCTCCAATGCCGAACATCTGCGCCATCTGGCCCCGACCTTGGGCGCGCAGGCGGTGGAGGTTCTGGTGGCGGCCACGGACCGCGCCTTTGCTGACCAGTCGCCCCTCCTGAATGCCCGCCAAGCCCTGGGGCTCGGGAGGCGCTGCCACGGCGATCTGCATCTGGGCAATATCTTCATCGAGAACGACGAGCCGGTGGCCTTTGACTGTATCGAGTTCAATGATCAGCTCAGCGACATCGACATTCAATATGACATCGCCTTCTTGCTGATGGACCTGTTGTTTCGGAACAATCGGGCCGGGGCCGTGCGGGTGCTGAGCGGCTATCTGGACGAGGCGGCGCGCAGTTTCGGGCCTGTCGTGTTCGAGGGGCTGGCGGCCCTGCCGCTGATGCTGTCCGTGCGGGCGGCGGTGCGGGCCCATGTCAGCGCCCAGATGGGACAGGCCGATCTGGCGCGGGCCTATGTTCAGTCCGGGATCGCGTTCCTTTCGCCGAGGCCTGCGCAGTTGGTCGCGGTGGGCGGCCTGTCGGGATCGGGCAAGTCCTATGCCTCACGGCTCATCGCGCCGGCTCTGCAGGCCGTAATCTTGCGCTCCGACGAGGTGCGAAAGCGCCTGTGGGGGATTGGACCGCTGCAAACCTTGCCCAAGGAGGCCTATGGCCCCGGTCAGAGCGAGCGGGTCTATGGCACCATGTTGGCCGAAGCGGCCTTGATCCTGCGGGCGGGTCAGTCGGTCGTCCTCGATGCCGTGTTCCTGCGCCTCGAAGAGCGGCAGGCGGCCGAGGCCCTCGCAGCGGCGTTGGGAATTGGCTTTCAGGGCTATTGGATGGAGGCACCAGAAACGGTCCTGCGCGGGCGGATCCAAGCGCGCGTTGGCGATGCCTCCGATGCTGACGAGGCGGTTTTGACCAGCCAACTCAGCCGCGATCCGGGACCATTGTCTTGGGCTCGCGCGCGGTCTGACCAGACTTTTATGGCGACTGTGTCCGGCGGGTGATTGCAACCTTTTTGCCCTCGCCATAGGGTGCGGCCAAATATTTTTAGGGGAAATGCGCCATGCTTGGATTGATGCAGAACTGGCCTTTGACGGTCGATAAGATTCTGGACCATGCGAACCGTTGGTATTCAGGCCGCGAGGTTGTCAGCCGCTCGGTTGAGGGCCCCATTGTTCGCACCAACTATGCCGATATCCATAACCGCGCCAAGCGTCTGTCCAATGCCTTGCTGGGCATGGGGATCAAGACCGGTGATCGGGTCGCGACCTTGGCTTGGAATACCGGCCGCCATATTGAGGCCTGGTACGGCATTATGGGGATCGGGGCTGTGTGCCACACGCTCAATCCGCGTCTGTTCCCCGAGCAACTGGTCTATATTATCAACCATGCCGAAGACCGGATCATCTTCACGGACCTGACCTTTTTGCCGGTTCTCGAGGGCATTATCGACCAGTGCCCAACGGTCGAGCATATTGTCGTCCTGACCGACGAGAGCGAACTGAAAAACGTCACGCTGCGCTGCAAGGGCAAGCCCTGCTTGGCCATGGAAAGCCTGATCGATCAGCACCATGCCGAGGTTGTCTGGGGCGGCTTTGATGAGAATACGGCGGCAGGCCTTTGCTATACGTCGGGCACGACGGGCAATCCCAAGGGGGTGCTCTATTCACACCGCTCCAACTATCTGCACACCTTAGTCGGCCTTCAGACGGACGTGCTGGGCCTTTCAGCGCGGGATGTGATCTTGCCGGTCGTGCCGATGTTCCATGCCAATGCTTGGGGCATCGCCTTTGCCGCTCCGGCGGTTGGGTCCAAGCTGGTTATGCCTGGGTCCAAGATGGACGGTCAGTCGATCTTTGAGCTGCTGGAAACCGAAGGCGTGACCTTCTCGGCGGCGGTGCCAACGGTCTGGCAGATGCTGCTGCAGCACCTGCAATCGACAAATAGCAAGCTGACCACCCTCAAGCGCGTGGTCATTGGCGGTTCGGCCTGTCCCGAAGCCATTATCCGCGCCTTTGGCGACGACTATGGGGTCGATGTGACCCATGCTTGGGGTATGACGGAAACCTCGCCGCTGGGCACGATCTCGCGGCCAACAGCCGATGTTGAGGCCTTGGGGCCTGATGAGGTCATTCCCTTCAAACTCAAACAGGGCCGCGCACCGGTCGGGATTGAGCTAAAGCTGACCAATGACGAGGGCCGCGAACTGCCCCATGACGGCACGACCTTTGGCCGACTCAAGATTCGCGGCGCGACCATTGCCTCGGCCTATTTCAAGCAGGAAGGCGGCAATATCCTCGACGAGGAGGGCTTCTTCGATACAGGCGACGTCTCGACCATCGATCAGTATGGCTTCATGCAGATTACTGATCGGGCCAAGGATGTGATCAAGTCCGGCGGCGAATGGATCTCGTCCATCGAGATTGAAAATATCGCTGCGGGCCATCCCAAGTCGGCTCTTGCCGCCGTCATCGGCATTGCCCATCCCAAATGGGACGAACGGCCTCTGCTGCTGGTCAAGCTGCGTGAGGGACAGACCAGCACCAAGGAAGAATATCTTGCCTATCTCGAGGGCAAGATTGCGAAGTGGTGGACGCCCGACGATGTGGTCTTTGTTGACGACATCCCGCTCGGCGCGACCGGCAAGATCGACAAGAAAATCCTGCGCCAGCAGTTTGAAAGCTACAGGCTACCGACGGCTTAGACCGAAGGTCGGGAGTGTGAGGGCAGGGGTCATAGGCCCTTGCCGATCCCGCTAGACGGTTTAGGCTCGGTTCAAACAACCCACGGGGCACTTCGATGAAAATCAGCATTACAGCGGCCAAGACCTATTTGCGGATCGCACTCCTGATCGCGGTGCTTCCGGTGATCTCGATTGTCGTGGGGGCAGTGGCCACCAAGACTGGCCTGTTGAACTGGAAGCTCGGCTTTGGGCTCCTGACCTTTAAGGGTCCGCCGATGATCGCCCTGCTCAGCGTGGCGACAGGCGTCATTGGTCTGGTCGTGGCCCTGATGGCCGGGATCAAGGACCTGTGGCTTCGGGCTGCGGCCCCCTTAGTCGTGACTTTGGTGGTTATGGGCGGGTTTATGGGATTGAAGTCGGTTGCGACCTCGGTTCCGCCGATCCATGATGTGGCCACCGACTGGTCAGAACCCCTGACCTTCTCCGAAGGGGTCATGGCCTCGCGCGGGGCCGAATCCAATCCTGTGGTTGCCGATCCCTTGGCTCCCGATAAGAGCCGGGTTGCGGAACTGAATGCCAAGGCCTGCCCAGCGGCGAAGCCGGCCGTTCTGGCTGAGGCCCCTGCCGCAGCCTATGGCAAGGTTAAGGCGGCGCTCCTGTCGGTCGGTCTGACCCTCGTCACGGACGAGCCTGCGACCGGCCGGATCGAGGCCGTGGCCACCAGCCGTCTCTATGGCTTTAAGGACGATGTCGTGGCGCGCATCCGGGCCAAGGATGCCGGCACGCAGGTCGACTTCCGCTCGGTCAGCCGAGTGGGCATTTCCGACCTCGGGGCCAACTGCAAGCGCATCACCGCCATCAGAGCGGCTCTGCTGAAATAGCCTCTCTAATCTGGCAGGCGCAGTAAGGTGTCCAGACCGGGCGCTGCGTCGGCCAGCACGCGGCCATCCTTGACCATCTGAATGACGTGGGCCTGGATGGAGCGCGCGGCGGCGGGGTGTAGGCGCGCATCGACCGCCGCATAGATCACCGGCACGATGGTCAGGATCGAGGCTGGGTCTTTGGCCAACTGCTCGATGATCTGGGCCTCACGCGCGCGGCGATGGTCAGCATAGGCTTGGATGAAGGGCGCAGGCTCGGTGATCGGCGGGCCATGGGTCGGCCAGAGGGTGGCAAAGCCCTTGGCTTGGATTCGGTCCAGACTGGCGAAATAGGCCCCCATATCGCCGTCGGGCGGGGTGATCACCGTAGTTGACCAGCCCATAATGTGGTCGCCCGAGAACAGGGCGTTCTCCTCGGCCAGCCCATAACAGATATGGTTCGAGGTATGGCCGGGGGTGGGGATCGCCTCGAAGGTCCAGCCGGGACCCGAAATGATCTCACCGCCCGATAGGATCACATCGGCCTTGAACCCCAAATCGTCCCCGGCCTCCATCGTCACCTCACCATCGCTGGTCGTCGCCTCGATGGGCATGGCATAGATCTTGGCCCCGGTCCGCGCCGCGAGGGGATGGGCGAGGGGGGAATGGTCCAGATGGTTGTGCGTAATCAGGATGTGGGTGACGCTCTCGCCCGCCACCGCCGCCAAGATCGCCTCCAGGTGATCGGCCATGTCTGGGCCAGGATCGATCACCGCGACCTCGCCCTTGCCGATGATATAGGTGCCCGTGCCGGTGAAGGTGAAGGGGCCGGGATTGTTGGCAATGACCCGCCGGATCAGGGGCGAGACCTGATCGCACTGGCCATAGTCAAACTTGATCTCGCGGACAAAGGGGATCATCTGCAGGGCTCCTTAGGGACGGGTCTATCGGCGCAGGACGCTGGACAGGTCATAGCCTGCCGCCGTGCCAAGCGCGATCAGTTCAGACGCCTCGCGCTCGCCGCTGACCATCTGACCGATAGCCCAGGTCACAATCGAGCGGGTGCCAGAGCGACAATAGGCCAGAACCGGACCGTCGGTCTCGGCAATGGCCACACGCATCTCCTCGACCTGATCGGGGGTGGGGCCGCCGCGCACGGGGATGTGGACATAGCTCATGCCCAAGGCTTCGGTTGCTGCCCGGACCTCTGTGCTGTTGATCTGGCCTGCATCTTCGTCGTCCGGACGGTTGCAGATGACGCGCTTGACCCCTTGGCTGGCGGCGACATTCAGATCGGACAGGGCAATTTGCGGCGAAACGGAAAAGTCTTCTGTAACAGGGCGGATGGACGACATTTTCTTTTCTCTCCAGTGCGTTTCGGCGGGCAGCTTCGTTGACATTCTAGGGTGCGGATGAAACCTTCGCCGCAGGTTCCCGGTCACTATACCGGTAAATTGGATTGTTGAATGTTTCGCTTTTTGCTTCGTCGTCTGATGGTGGCTGTTCCGACCCTTTTTCTTGTGGTCACAGCCGCCTTTTTCATGATGCGCGCAGCGCCCGGCAATCCCTTTGACTCCGATCGCAAGCTGCCGCCCGAGGTCGAGCGCAGCATCATGGCCAAGTACGGTATGGATCGGCCTCTGGGCGAGCAATATGTCGCCTATGTCAGCAACGTCCTGCATGGCGATCTGGGTCCGTCCTTGAAATATAAGGATAAGTCGGTCGCTGAACTGATCAGCGAGGGCTTGCCCACCAGTGCCACCATTGGACTTTCGGCCCTGACCCTGGCCTGTCTGGTCGGCATTGGCCTTGGGATCATCGCAGCCTTGCGGCAAAATCAGATGATCGACAATGTGACCATGGCCATCGCCGTCCTGGGGGTCTGTATCCCGACCTTTGTTACCGCGCCGCTCTTGGTGCTCGTCTTTGCGGCCAAGCTGGGCTGGCTGCCAACGGCGGGCTTGAACGGTATCCGCAGCCTGATCTTGCCGGTCACGGTGCTGGCCCTGCCGCAGATTGCCATCATTTCGCGCCTGACCCGCGCCGGGATGATCGAGGTCTTGCGTTCCAACTATATCCGCACGGCCCGGGCCAAGGGCCTGTCCGAGGCCCGCATCGTTCTGCGCCATGGGCTGAGGGCCGCGATCCTGCCACTGGTCAGCTATCTCGGCCCGGCCTGCGCGGGTCTCTTGACCGGATCGCTCGTGATCGAAAAGATTTTCAGCCTGCCGGGTCTGGGCAAGAGCTTCGTGATTGGCGCGCTGCAGCGGGACTATATGGTGGTGATGGGGGTGGTGATTGTCTATGCCGGACTGATCCTGCTGCTCAATCTGCTGGCCGATATTGCCTATGCCATGCTTGATCCGCGCGTGAGGTTGTCATGAGCCAGGGATTCAGCTTGACCCCCGCCGCCCATCAGGGCCCCCAGACCATGGAACGCGCCGCCGTCAAGGGCCGCAGCCTTTGGGACGATGCGCGCCGCCGCCTTCTGGCCAATCGGGCCGCGACGGTCAGTATGGGCCTTTTGCTGGCTTTGGTCCTGTTGGCCATTGTCGGACCGTTCCTGACCCCCTTTACCTATGACCAGATCAATAAGAACGATGTCTGGGCACCGCCCCTGACCGCTGGCCATCTGATGGGCGCTGACTCTCTGGGCCGAGACCTTCTGGCGCGGTTGCTGGTGGGCCTTCGGGTATCCTTGGCCATCGGTGTCGTGGCCACAGCGGTCTCGCTGGTGATCGGCGTGATTTGGGGGGCAACGGCGGGCTATCTGGGCGGGCGGATTGACGAGCTGATGATGCGCTTTGTCGATATTCTCTACAGCCTGCCCTTTATCTTTTTCGTCATCCTGTTGATGGTCACCTTTGGCCGCAACATCATCCTGATCTTCCTCGCCATCGGGGCGGTCGAGTGGCTGACCATGTCGCGGATCGTGCGCGGCCAGACCCTGTCGCTCAAGCAAAAGGAATTTGTCGAGGCGGCGCGGGCAGCAGGCCTATCCGATCAGGCCATTATCACCCGCCATATTGTGCCCAATCTTCTGGGACCCGTGGTGGTCTATGTGACCTTGACCATCCCCGCCGTCATCCTTGCCGAAAGCTTCTTGAGCTTCTTGGGCATGGGGGTGCAAGAGCCCCTGACCTCGCTTGGCACCCTGATCTCGCAAGGGGCGCAGGATATGGAGGCGGCCCCGTGGCTCTTGATCTTCCCGTCCGTGACCATGGTCGCGACCTTGATGTGCTTCAACTTCATCGGCGACGGGCTGCGTGATGCCATTGACCCGAAGGACCGCTGAGCCTGCGCCCTTGGCCCTAGCGGCTGCGTTGGGCGCGAATGGCGGTCTGGCCGTCTATGTTGAGGAAGAAGCTGCCCAAGGCGGCGCGGCGAATCTTGACGGTCGATCCCGCATGGGGCGCATTGAAGGGGCTCTCAGCATCGATCTGACGCCAGACCCCGCCGTCTTCGAGCACCATGATCCACTTGCCGTCACTGCCCCTATAGGCCTCTTTCAAGGTCACGGTGACCTTGTCCAGTTCCTCCTTGGGCATGACCTTGTCAAAAATATCCAAGGACGGCAGTTCAAAGCCGAAGGCCTGCTTGCGGGCTGTGGTGGCCTGCTCGCGATCGATCACCACAATGTCGCCCTTGGTTTCGGCCTGATCCAGGCTAGAGGCCGCCGCGTCAAAGCAGGCCAGCCGAGCCGCCGCATCCGTCGTTGCGCGGCAGTCCAGCACCGCTTGGAACGCTGCCGCCCGCTTGGCCTTCACATCGGCCGCCAGGGTGGGCGAACTCAGGGTCAGCGCCATGGTCAAACTACCAACGCCCAGAGCCAAGACGCGAAGGGCCACTGTTTTCATGCGGCTGTGATAGAATGTCATCTGTTTACCCCTGTCCGAGACTCGGTCCGGCACCATTGAAGAGGCCTTAAGCGTGTTGCGCAATCTGTTCCTTGTCTTTGTGGCGGCTTTAATGCTGAGCGGCTGTGGTCAGCCCAAGGCCGTGCGCGCGCCGTGCCCGGCGGGCAAGCTGTGCCTCGAGGCGGGGAATGGCAATGATCCGGTGTCTCTCGATCCGCATAAGACGCAAGGCACCTGGGAAAACCGCATCATTGGTGACCTGATTGTCGGCCTGACCCAAGAGGATGAGGCCGCGAACGCCATTCCCGGCATGGCCACCCATTGGGAAACCTCGGCCGACGGCAAGGTTTGGACCTTCCATCTGCGCCATGCGCTCTGGTCCGATGGGGTGCCGGTAACGGCCGATGATTTCGTTTATGCCCTGCGCCGGATCATGGATCCGAAGACCGGCTCGTCCTATTCGTCGCTGCTCTACATCATCCAGAACGGCCAAGAGGTGAACGAGAACAAGATGCCCCCGGCCGCCTTGGGCGTGAAGGCCATCGATCCCCTGACCCTCGAAATTCGCCTCACCCACGCCGCACCCTTCTTGCCTGAAATTGCCAAGCACAATTCGATGTATCCCGTGCCCAAGCATGTGGTCGAGAAGTGGGGCGATGATTGGAGCCGCCCGGAGCATTTTGTCGGCAATGGGCCGTTCAATCTGGTCTCTTGGAAGCTGGGCGACCGGGTGACGGTGGTCAAGAACCCCAAATTCTATGAGGCAGACAAGGTCTGCCTCGATCAGATCAACTACTATCCCACCACCGATGCCAGCTCGGCCCAAAAGCGGGTCAAGAGCGGCGAACTGGACGTCAATACCGATATCCAGTCCAACAAGATCGCCTTACTGCGCCAGCCCGGTCAGATGCCGGACTATGTGCGGGTCAATACCTATCTGGGCACCACCTATCTGGCCTTCAACAGCAAGGTTCCCGCCCTCAAGGACCGGCGCGTGCGTCAGGCCCTATCGATGGCGATAGACCGTGAGTTCATCACCCAAAAGCTGTTGCGTGGGGGCCAGAGCCCAGCCAATAGCTTTGTGCCGCCGGGCGTTGCCAACTATCCCAATCCGGCCAAGGCCTTTTGGGCAGGCTGGCCGCTGGCCAAGCGTCAGGCTGAGGCGCGCAAGCTGCTGGCGGCGGCGGGCTATGGTCCCGCGACGCCCCTGACCATCACCATTAAGCACCGCAACTCTCCCGACCCGATGTTGTTCATGCCCGCCATTCAGGCCGACTGGAAAGAGATCGGGGTCAATGCCAAGCTCGAGCAGAATGAGGGCCAGATCGCCTATCAGTCCTATCGTCTACGCGATTTCGAGGTCGCCGACGCAGCCTGGATCGCCGACTATAACGACCCCATGACTTTCCTCTATCTGCAGCAGTCGGCCACCGGCACCCAGAACTATAGCGACTATGCCAACCCCGCCTATGACGGTCTGCTGGCCAAGGCGGACAATGAGCCCGACGCGGTCAAGCGCTCAGCCTATCTCAGCGCCGCCGAACAGATCATGCTCGACGACGCGCCCATCGTGCCGATCTATTTCTACGTCAATAAGAACCTGGTCAGCCCCCGCGTCACCGGCTGGACCGACAACATCACCGACTGGCACCGGTCTCGGTACCTTTGCTTTAAGGATGCGGCCGCAAAGGGGAAATAACCCTACCAGATCGCCTCACCCTCGCGGTCGACAAAGCCGTCGGCTTCGAGGGCGGCGCGGAGGGGTTCGAGATGATCGCGGTAGCGTTTCCACGCGCCCATGCCTTGGCGGTTGATCGGGCTGCGGACTTGGGCGGAACTGGCGGTGGAGACGCCGCGCTCGGACCGTTCTGGGCTCAGGCAGGCCGGTTCGAAAGCGAGGCCGCAGCCGCTGAGTAGGGCGCGGATCTGGGGCTCTGGATCATCGATCAAGGCCTCGAGTGTGATCTCGATCAGATTGGCACCCATCGCCTTGCGCCAATGGTCGGTCAGTTGGCGATAGAGCCGGTAATTGTCGGCCAGATTCTTCAGGCTATAGGACCAAGGATAGGCCCCGCCGCCAAACAGCAGCCGATAGGTACCAAACAGGCTGTCCATCGGCGAGCGACGGACATGGACCATGGGCGCGGAGGGGAAGGCGCGGTTGAAGTGGCCGACATAGAGATAGTTGTGCGGCAGCTTCTCGGTAAAGATCGGCGATCCATCCCGCAGATAGGCGGTGTAGTGCAGATAGGCCTGCGCCATCGCCTCGGGATCGGCCTTGGCGGCGGCGGCCATGATGGAGGGTGAAAGGGGATCGGCGCGCGGGGTCTGTGAGGCTAAGGCCACGGCTCGCTGCAAGCCGGTGGTTTCCCCCAAGGCTTGGACCTGACTGTGCGACGACAGGATGGTCTCGACCAAGGTGGTGCCCGAGCGCGGCAGGCCAAAGATCAAGATCGGCTGGGAGGCGGCTTGGTTCGGCGTTCGGCGCGGCGCGGTGGCCTGCGGAAAGGCGGTGATCAGGGTTTGGGTGACGCTTTGGCGCTCAGCAAGCGAAAAGGGCGATAGCTGTCCCGCTGTGATCGAGGCCTTTTCCAGCAGGGGCCAGGCCCGCGCAGGTTCGCCGAGGTCATCCAAAACCTTGAAGAGGGCATATCCCATCCGAGCGGCCGCCTCACTGGTCGCCGGCACCGCGCTCAGTCGCTTCTCCAGTGCCTCGGCGGGGTGATCGTCCTTGGTCCAGCGCCGCAGGGAGGCGAGGGCGGCAAAGAGGTGGTCCTCTAGCCCTTCACAGGGTGCGGCTAAGGCCGCTTCATAGCGCGCTCGGGCAAGGTCCAGTCGGCCCATGAACCGATCAATATTGCCCAACAGCAGCAGGGTTTGAGCATCATTTGGCAAGGCGACGACCGCCTGCTCGGCCAGACCTTCAGCCTCGTTAAAGAGCCCCGCAATGGTCAAGGCGGTGGCGACCACGCGCTTGGCAGGGGGCGAAAGGGGATCGAGCGCGGCGGCTTGGCGGGCCTGAACCACGGCCTCATCCATCTTGCCTAGATTGGCTAGGGCCAAGGCGCGATCAGCAGCCAGATCGGCGTAAAAGGGATCGGACGGGGGAAACTGTCTCATGGCCATGGCCATGGCCTTTTCCGCATCGCCGCTGCCAATACCGGTCAGGGCGGCGCAGAGCAGGGACCAGGCCTGTTTAGACTTTGGAGCCTGACGGGTGACCGCCTCTGCCGCGCGACCCGCCGCTTCCCAATCCTTCCGCAGCAGGGCTTGGCCGCCCTTGTCGAGCAGGGCCGCGAGGTCTGGCCTTGTCTGGCCCTGATCGTCGGTCACGGTCATTTGTCGTCCTTGATTGACCAGACTATGGCCTGATGGCCCCTCTTCGTCGCGCACAAAAAAAGGGGCGGCAGAGGATGTCTCTGCCGCCCCAATTCTTTAGTCGACTGGCTTCAGATTAGAAGCGCAGACGAGCCGCGATGTTGAACGTACGGCCGAGGACCCGATAGACCTGTGGGTCGGTATTGGCCTGACCACCCAAGACACCGGCCACGATCTGTGGTGGGTTCTTGTCCAACAGATTGCCGAGGTTGGCCGTCAGTTGGAGGCTGTCATTGACGTTCCAGCGACCTGACAGGTCGATATAGCTGGCGGCAGGCAGCTTTGGCAGGATCAGGTCAGAACCTGCTGCAACCGATGCCGAGTCCAGCATTTCTGGCGTGTAGGTCCAACGGGCCTGCACCATCCAGTCACCTAGTTGATAGGAGCCGGTCAGGACCGACTTATATTCTGGGTGAGATGAACCAATGCTGCCTTCGTTGATGCCCTTTTGCTCAGAGCCGCCGTTCTTGAAGCTGCTCAGGAGCGACACCAACGAGTTGATGGCGATGCGACCTGGGACAGGCTTGAAGATTTCAGCCAGATCGAAACGATAATCGGTCTGGATGTCGACGCCCTTGGTGGACAGTTCGTTGATGTTGGCGATCGAGGTGTTGATGCTGTCGATCTGGCCGGTCACGGAGTTACGCGTGATCTTGGCGCATTCGGAAGCGATCAGGCTCGTATAGCAACGGCCAAGGATGGTGCTGGCACCAATTGAAGCCACCGCGTTCTCGATCTTGATGTCGTAATAGTCGACCGACATCTTCAGGTCACCAACCGACACGAAGTGCGGTTCGAACACGACACCGGCGGTGAAGGTCTTGCCGGTTTCTGGCTGCAGGTTGGGGTTACCAAAGGACAGGGCCTGAACCTGCGTGTTGTTCGCCGCAAAGGTGGTGAAGTCCACGCCAGGCGCTTGGGCCTTACAGATGGCCAAGGCTGCTGCCGTGCGGGTTGCCGAAGAACGGCAAGGCTCAACGTAGGAGGGGAAGCCCTGGTCACCGTTTTGGAACAGTTCGAACACGCTTGGGGCGCGAACGGCCTTGTTATAGACGGTGCGGAACTTCAGCCAATCAACGACGGCCCATTCACCACCAACCTTGTAGGTCTCGGTCTTGCCGACCGTGTCGTAATCCGAATAGCGATAGCCGCCTTCGAGGCCGATATATTTGGCAAAGGGAAGGTCCTTAACCAAAGGCACGCCGACTTCGCCGTACAGTTCCTGCACGACCACCGAACCCTTTTGGTTCTGAATGGCGTTGAAGCCGTAGATGTTGCCCGAGGCTTGAGCCGCGTCAACATCCAGACCCGCGCGGGATTCGCGATATTCATAACCAACGACGGTCGAGACCGGGCCCGCTGGAAGCTGGAAGGCATCGCCGCGAACGAAGGCGGTCAAACGACGCTCTTCATAGGTGCTGATCTGGTGCGTGTTGGTCCGAAGGAACGACACGGCCGCAGCAGACAGCTTACCGGCACCGAAGATGTCGGTGATAACGCAGCCAGGAAGGGCGGCTGCGGTGTTGGCTGGTCCAGGAACGCCAAGCGACGTGGTGGAGCCGGCAATTGGGGCTTGGCAACCGGCGAGGCCTTGACCGATAGCGGTCTTGTTCAGGTTGTTGCGAAGCGTCTCTTCGAAGCTCGTGCGACCGAAGGAGGCCGTGGTGCTCCAGTTCCAGTTGTCATTGATCTTGCCTTCCAAGGTGGCGAGCAAGGACAGGGCTTGGTTGTCATATTCACCAATCCGCGGGCCAAGCTGGAGCGAACGCCAGTCAGCGGTGAAGTTTGCGGTTGGGTTTGGACGCGAAGCCAGAGCGGCGGCCAGATCGGGGTGAGCCGAGTTGATGTAGGACTGCATGGCCGAGGTCAGAACAACGGTCAGGCCGGTCGCTGGCGTTGGAGCCAGTTGCACGCCCGAACGGCTGTCAACGAACGACATTTGCGTCTTCAGCTTCAGATTCCCATTGATCTGATAGTTGCCAAAGCTGCTGATCGCATAGCGTTCAGCAGGCAAGATGATCATGTTGTCGCCGTTGAAGCTATAACGCGACGAGCCAGCCGAACGGTCAGCGGTCGAGCAAGCCTTCGAGGTAAAGCGTGGGGTCAACTTACCGTCGCTGTTGAACGAAAGGTTGCCGGTGTTGACGGCAACGCCAGGGGTCGCATCGTTACAGTCGGTGTTGGCTGCTGCGAACTGGCCCGAAGTCGCTGGATTGCTGGCCAGCAGACGGAAGGGGTTGGCGGCGTTATTGGTGATCCACGACCAAGGCGGGGTGCCCGAACCTGCGGACAGGTATGGGAAAATCGGTGCCTTGGCATTTTGAGCGTTGAACTTGGCGGCGCTGTCGATGACATAGCCGTTGTAGCTGGAGTCATAATAGACGCCGGCCGAGTTCTTGGACCAATCGAACTCGCTCTGCATAACCGGGTCGCGCTTATAGTAGGACGCGTACATGGTCACATTACCCTTGCCATTGGCAAAGTTTCCGCCGAGCAGGCCTTCGAGGTTGAAGTCCTTCGCCTTGCGGCCGTCAACGCTGCCGCCGGTTTGGGCGGAGATTTCAGCGCCTTCGTAATTGTCCTTCAGCACGAAGTTGACAACGCCGGACATAGCGTCCGAGCCGTAAACGGCCGAGGCACCGCCGGTGAGGACTTCGATACGGTCGATCAGACCGGCTGGGATGGTGTTCAGGTCAACCACGCCGGTGGTCGAAGAGCCGGGGACGCGTTCGCCATTGACCACGACGAGCGTACGGTTTGCACCGAGGCCGCGAAGGTCGATGGTTGCGAAATCTTCGCCGCCCGAATTGTTGGAGGTGACGGTGTTGCCAGGAACGATCTGTGGCAGTTCGTTCAGCAGTTGCTCAACCGCGATGGTGCCGGTCAGCTTCAGTTGCTCGCCGCCAACGGTGGCAACGGGGCTGGTGGCCACGAAGTCCTTGCGCTGCAAGCGCGAACCGGTGACGACGATTTCGGTGACTTCGGTATCAGACTTTGCAGCGTCTTGAGCATAGGCAGGCGCAGCGAAGATCGCGAGCGCACCGCACAACATCGTTGACGCCATAACGCGTCCGCGGGTTGAGCCAATTTTCATTATCTAAATCCCCCTCCAAGGTGATTGATATAGTCCTGAGACGGCGCGACCTCGTGGGTACGCGCCACCACTACGAACGGCTTTCGCCTATCGTACGATGTTTCAACTATTGGCACCGAGCATGCGGGGTCAACTGGAAGGTCACAAAACGGTCACTGTTGCGGCAGGTCTGTCGCATTATCGCAACGGTCTGAGAGGGTGTTGCCCTGCTTTTGGGCATGACTATCCCCAAGTTGGCGTTTTGGAGGATATTTTGTCTAAGCCCACCATAATAAGGGCTCACCTCCATATCTCCATCCAGCCTTAGCCGGGCTCAGACCGGGGCAATATATCAAAGGCAAGACTCATCCGGCTCTCGTCGCCGCCAAAGGGGACGGTTCCGTGCCACATATAGGATGGAAACAGGGCCAAAAGCCCCGGTTTGGGCTGCACAAAATGGCCAGCCGCAAGAGCGGGTGATGTTGGGGTCGCAGGTGCACCGAGCCGAAGCCAGCCTTCGTGCTGAACGGATGTTGCCACCTGTGGCGGCACCTCTGCGTAGAAGGCGGACGATAGCCAGCCATTGGGATGGATATGGTCGACATGAAAGCCTTGCGGTCTGAGGCGAACGGACCAGGCCTCGTCGATCCGATGGTCTCCGACATTGCGCCGCCTTAGCAGATCTGGGCCTTGGCCAAGCTGATCGCGGTAGGTCCGGATTGGGCCTTGAATGGCTTGGAAGAAGGCGGCAATGACGGGGTCGTCGCTGTTGACCAGATTGTGCGAGGTTTGCGACCCGCCCCGGATCGACTGCTCGATCGGGTGAGCCTTGAGCAGATGGACGTCATGGAGGGCTGTGCGCAGGTCACCGAGGAAATCGGTCAGGTGCGTCCATCCCGGTGGGCAGTCGATCATCAAGCCTTGAACCACGGCGGGATAGTCATAGAGATCGCCCAGCCTAGGATCGCCGCTGAGCCGCC
>CANCJE010000052.1 GCA_947378235.1 Caulobacteraceae bacterium
GCCGTCATCCTCGACCATATCCTCGCGCTCCTCGTCAGAGAACGACCTCAGGACCGACAATATACGTTCGGACGAACAGCGGCACATGGCGCTGAGGGGCCTCGGCTCAAACATCCGTACGCCATCCTCGTGGAACAGGCGATAGAGCAGCAGTTCAGGCGGGACTGCCGGATCGATCAGTTCATCCTCGCCCACCGTCTCAAAGAGGGCCTGAGACCGGTCCCAAGCCTCGTCGGTCGAGCCTCGAGCATCATCCCCGGCGATATTTTGCAAGACCATGCCACCCGCACGCCAAGCCAAGCCCTCATCGGTTTGAAGCTGACCCACAGCCAACCGGATCCGGGTTGGGGTCTGTTCAGACTGGGCGAAATATTGCTCGGCACAGAGGGCCAGGGTCTCGCCCTCGATGGCGGTCACGCCCTGATAGCGCTCCATATCCGGGCCTTGATCGACGGTCATGATGAACAGGCCATCGCCCAAGAGGCTCTTGGCCCCCGGGCGCACGAAGCCGGTGCTGATCTCGGCCACGCGGTCAGCGTCATAACGGCAATAGCCACGTAGGCCCCCGACCGTGTCATAGTCCGCCACCACATAGCGCACAGGACCATCGCCCTGCGCCTGCATGATCAGGCGTCCATCAAACTTCAGGCTCGCGCCGACCAGAGCCGCCAAGGTGCAGGCCTCGCCCAGCAGATTGGCCACCGGTTCGGGATAGTCATGGCGGGTCAGGATGTCGTGGACCACCGCGCTCATCCGAGCAATGCGCCCGCGCACGGGCTCACGCTCGATCTGGAAGGCAGCCACAAGATCGTCGATGGGACGGGCAGTTTCAGCGGTGGTGAGGTCGGTCATGGTGGCTATATAGGGCGCTGTGGCTCAAAGTGCGAGCCACCCACTGCCTTTCCTATCCAATGGCCCCAAAGCACCAGGCCAAAACAGCCTTCTGCGCATGGATGCGGTTCTCGGCTTCGTCGAAGATCTTGGACTGGGGGCCATCAATGACCGCGTCAGTCACCTCTTCACCCCGGTGCGCAGGCAGGCAGTGCAAGAATAGGGCCTCGCGCGCGGCTAGGGCCATCAGGGCCTCATCGACCTGATAGGGCTCAAAGGCCGCAAGGCGCTGGTCGTGGTCGGTATCGCCCATCGAGACCCAAGTATCGGTCACCACACAATCAGCCCCTTCGACCGCAGCACGGGGATCGGCGGTCATCTCGACCTTGGCTCCTAGGTCAGCGGCGCGGGCCAGATCCTTGAGGTCAGGATGGTACTGGGGTGGGCAGGCGATGGTCAGGCGAAAACCGAACTGGCTGGCCGCATGGATGAAGCTCGAACAGACATTATTGCCGTCACCGACCCAAGCGATGGTCTTGCCCGCCACGGGTCCGCGATGTTCTTCAAAGGTCTGAAGGTCCGCAAGGATCTGGCAGGGGTGGCTGCGATTGGTCAGGGCATTGATCACCGGCACGGTGGCGACCTGAGCGAAACGCTCAACATCATCATGATTGTTGGCGCGGATCATCACCGCATCGACCATGCGCGACAGGACCCGAGCCGTATCCTCAATCGGTTCGCCTCGGCCAAGCTGCATGTCTGAGGCATTGGCAATGATGCTAGCCCCGCCAAGCTGGCGAATGGCGGCGTCAAAGGAAAAGCGGGTGCGGGTTGAGTTCTTCTCGAAGATCATAGCCAAGGTACGATCCTTGGCCGGCGCATCGGCATCCACCGCCGCCTTGCCCCAGCCTAGACGGGCGGCCTTGCGCGCGTGGGCATCGTCAAGAATGGTCCGCAGACTGGCCGCATCCATGCGCCAGAGGTCGATAAAGTGCCGAGGGGTAGGAACAGAAAGGGTCATAAGAAAACTCCCTCTGACCGCCCCGTTTTGATCACGGGACGGTTCATGGAATTTGTGAAATGGGGTGGAGCCTTAGGCCTTTGCCGCGTTTTGGCGAACCTGTTCGCAGGTCCGTTCGATCTTGCTGATCGCCTCTTGGGCCTCGCCAAGGGTCAAGGTCAGCGGCGGTAAGAGGCGAATGCAATTGTCACCGCCGCCAGCCACCAAGAGCTTTTGATCGCGCGCCATGACCATGAATTCGCGATTGTTCGGCACCAGCTTGATCCCAATCAGGAGCCCGCGCCCTCGCACATCGACAATCACATCCGGATAGCGGTCGCGCAGGCCGTTAAGCTGTTGGCTCAGATAGCCGGAAACTTCGCGGACATTGTCCATCGTTTCGGGCTTGCAGATCTCATCCACGGCTGCGAAGCCCACCGCCATGGCCAAGGGATTGCCGCCAAAGGTCGAGCCATGGGCCCCGACGATCATGCCGCTGGCTGCGTCATTGGTGGCAAGGCACGCCCCGACCGGGAAACCCGATCCCAGAGCCTTAGCCAAGCACATGACGTCCGGTGCCGCGCCGGACCATTCATAGGCAAACAGCATGCCCGTCCGACCAAGGCCACACTGGACCTCGTCATAGATGAGCAAGATGCCTTCTTGGTCGCAAAGCTCGCGCAGGCCGCGCAGGCAATGGTCAGGCACTGCCCGGGCCCCGCCCTCGCCCTGCACCGGCTCAATCAGAATCGCAGCTGTGGTGGGACCGATAGCGGCCTTTAGCGCCTCATGATCACCAAAGGGCAAATGGATAAAGCCGGGCAGACGCGGGCCAAAGCCGTCCAGATAGGCCGCATTGCCGCCGGCATTGACCGCCGCATAGGTCCGGCCGTGGAAGGCCCCTTCGAAGGTGATGATATCGATCCGCTCAGGCTGACCCTTGGCCGCGTGATATTTGCGGGCCAGCTTCAGCGCGGTCTCGATGGCTTCAGAGCCTGAATTGGTGAAGAACACCACATCGGCAAAGCTCTCGGCTGTCAGACGGTCGGCCAGCTTTTCCTGTTCAGGAATGCGGAAGATGTTGGAGACGTGCCACAGCTTCTCGGACTGGGTCTTGACCGCCTCGACCAGACGTGGATGGGCGTGACCCAGCGCATTGGTGGCAATACCGGCCACGCAGTCCAGATAGGCCTCGCCCTCGGTGCTGATCAATCGCGCGCCTTCGCCTCGTTCGAACGCCAGGGGCGCGCGACCGTAAACGCCCATCAGGTGGGCTGTAGGGGACGAGGATGAAGCGGCTGGGCCAGACACGATGAGGCCTCCCAAATGCGAACGTCCCCGGCGATGAACCGAGGACTGGAAGCCTATGGCTTGTCGCTATGCAACGCCCTTCTGTCAATCTCAGGACCGTCGCAAAGACCCTTTTCGGGCTCAATTATCGCGCCAGAGCGACAAAATCGCCGCAGATCAACTCTTGAGGCGATAGCCGATCGTGAACAGACGCCAGCACACGAGGGTCAAGACCACCACAATGGCCGAGGTCACCGCCACGCCTGTGCCCACAGATCCATCGGCCTGACCGATGAAGCCATATCGGAATCCGTCGATCAGATAGAAGAACGGGTTGAAATGGGATGCCGAGCGGAACGGCTCTGGCAAGCGATCGACCAGATAGAAGGTCCCCGACAGGAAGGTCATGGGCATGATGATGAAGTTGGTCACGGCGGCCAGATGGTCGAACTTTTCTGACCACAGACCGGCGATGATCCCGACCAAGCCCAAGATCATCGCCGCGGCGACCGCAAAATAGACCACGGCCCACAGATGGGCGATGTTCCAATGGGCGAAGGGGGTCACAGCCACGGCCGTGACAAAACCCACAAAGACACCGCGTGTGGCCGCGCCCAGACCAAATCCTGCCAAAAGCTCTATGGGTGCCAAGGGCGGGGTTAAGAAGTCCGGGGTCAGGCCCATGATCTTGGCTTGGATCAAGCTGGAGGAGGCATTGGCGAAGGAATTGTTCAAGATCGCCATCATGATGAGGCCCGGTGCCACGAACTGCGCATAGGGTGTGCCGTGGATCGGCGGGCTGGCCCCGCGCATGGCGACCACAAAGATCAGCATATAGAGCAGGGTCGTAACCACCGGGGCGGCGACGGTCTGCATCCCCACCTTCCAGAAGCGCCGCACCTCGCGGGCATAGAGGGTGTACATGCCACGCCAATTGACTCCGTGATAATCACGGGGGGCAGGCGGGATAATGGTGGAGCGCGAAAGATCGGTCATGTCCTTGGTGTGCCCCGAATGCGCAAATTTCGCAAGTTGCCAACGAACAGGATTTCACCGACCAGATTCTGCGCCATCTATATGTTGATCCTGTGGACAGACCGGCGGGCACCTATTGTGTCTCTTAATCTTTCGTTTACGATATCTGGTAGTGCAGCCCCTCTCGGGGGCAAGGGCGTACACAAGATTTAGACTCAGCGTTCCGAACCCGGCGGGGGTGGGCGAAGCTGATAGGACCCAGGTGGGCGGAGGCAATATGAGCTGGACTGACGAACGAGTCGAATTGCTGAAAAAACTCTGGCTGGACGGTCTGAGTGCAAGCCAGATTGCCAAGCAGTTGGGCGGGGTCACCCGGAATGCCGTCATCGGCAAGGTTCACCGTCTTGGCCTCTCAGGTCGCGCGGCCCCATCACAACCGGCGCGCACGGTGTTCAAGGCTCCTCGCCCTGCCCGTCCCGTTGCGACGGCACCAGCCGCACCGGTTCGCCGCGCCGAACCTGTTTCGCAGCCAACCGTGGCCGCCGCTCAGGCTCCCACCTACAGCGCCCCAGCCCTCTATAATGAAGAGCCCGGCTCGGCCACCGTCCTGACCCTTGGCGCGCATATGTGCAAATGGCCCATTGGCGATCCGGCAACGGACAGCTTTAGCTTCTGCGGCCGCCGCTCCTCGGATGGCCCCTATTGCGGCGAACATGCCCGCGTCGCCTATCAGCCCCAGCAAAAGAAGGTCCGCAACGGCCCGTCAGAACTGGCCCGGTCCTTAAGGCGTTATATTTAGGGTTAGCGGATTTGAGGGTGGGGCAACCTGTCCCTCTTAGTCTTTCTCATGCCGTGCCTGTTGAAGCATTAGGAACCTGACGCCAAAGCCCCAACACCTGCGTTCCCTGCGAAGGCGGGGAACCAGACGCGTCTAGAGTGGACCGATAGTTGGCCCTCATCTGGATCCCCGCCTTCGCGGGGAACGTGGTGGAGCGTGAGGGGTATTCATCCACGGCCCTCTGTGCCGCGTACCAGCAAAACAGAAATCCAGAGGGCCGCTTGCCGCCTGAGTAAAGGGGTCTGGGTCCCCGCCTGGGCGGGGAACACGGATGTGGGGGAGATGCCCCCCTCAGCTATCCACATCTAGCGCATAGCCCGCCGAGCGAACGGTGCGAATCGGGTCGATTTCGGTGTCGAGATTGAGCGCTTTGCGTAGGCGTCCGACATGGACGTCGACGGTTCTGGCCTCAACATAGACATCCGAGCCCCAGACCGCATCGAGCAACTGCTCTCGGCTGAAGACCCGGCCAGGATGCTGCATGAAATAGTCCAGCAATCGAAACTCGGTGGGGCCGAGGTGGATTTCGCGGCCCTCGCGCTTCACACGGTGCGAGACACGGTCAATGGTCAGGTCGCCTTGTCGCGTGCGATCTTCGGCAAGACCTGGCCGGATGCGGCGCAGCACCGCCCTGATCCGTGCGGTCAACTCGACCATCGAGAAGGGCTTCACAATATAGTCGTCAGCGCCGGTATCCAGGCCGCGGATACGGTCGGTCTCTTCGCCGCGCGCGGTCAGCATGATGATCGGCACATTGCGGGTTTCAGCGCGGCCACGAAGGCGGCGGCAAACCTCTATCCCCGAGACCTTCGGCAACATCCAGTCGAGCACGATCAGGTCTGGCAGTTGCTCGTCGATTTGGGTCAGGGCCTCTTCGCCATCAGCGGCCAATGAGACCCGATAGCCTTCTTTTTCGAGGTTATAATGGAGCAGGGTCGCTAAGGCGTCTTCGTCTTCGACAACCAGAACATAGGGGGTCAAGGCCGTAATTCCTTTGATCTACGAGCGGTTAGGATTCGATGTCGCTATGCTTCGGGCGATGGGTGATCATATCTTCACCGGTCAGCTCGAAATGGATGATTTCGGCGATGTTGGTGGCGTGATCGCCGATCCGTTCCAAGTTCTTGGCGACAAACAGCAGATGGGCGCAGGAGGTAATGGTGCGCGGATCAGCCATCATGTAGGTCAAAAGCTCGCGGAACAGGCTGTTATAGTGCTCGTCCACCTCCTCATCGCGCCACCAGACGCCGACGGCGCGGTTGACGTTGGACGAGGTATAGGCGTCCAGAACATCCTTCAATCGCCCGGTCACCAGATGGCCCATACGCTCAATTGAGCGGGTCAAGGGCGTCATGGGCTCGGCCTCAGAGACCACCAGAGCGCGCTTGGCAATGTTCTTGGCCAAGTCGCCGCAGCGCTCCAGATTGGAGGAGATCTTCATCGCTGCCACAGTCCGGCGCAGGTCCTGCGCTACCGGCTGGCGAAGGGCGATCAGCTTGATGGCCTTGCGCTCAATATCGATCTGCATCTGATCGAGCTTGTCATCATGGGCGATGATGTTCTGGGCAAGATTCACATCCCGGCGCGTGATGCAAACGATGGAATCAACCACCTGAGCCTCAGCCAGCCCGCCCATCCGCGCGACCTCCGCCGTCAGATGGTTCAGTTCGTCGCCATAGGCTTTGACAGTATGTTGGGTCATGACAGGGCCTCCTAGCCGAAGCGGCCGGTAATGTAGTCTTGCGTGCGGCTGTCACGCGGATTGGTGAAGATCTCGTCGGTGGCACCGCTCTCGACCAGACGCCCCATATGGAAGAAGGCCGTACGCTGAGAGACGCGCGCGGCTTGGGCCATGGAGTGGGTGACGATGACGATGCAGAACTGCTCGCGCAATTCGTCGATCAGCTCTTCGATCTTGGCGGTTGCGATGGGGTCGAGCGCCGAGCAGGGCTCATCCATCAAGATCACTTCAGGTCCCACGGCAATGGCCCGAGCAATGACCAGACGCTGCTGCTGACCACCCGACAGACCGGTTCCGGGCTGCAACAGACGGTCGGAGACCTCGTCCCAGAGACCGGCGCGGCGCAAAGAGCTTTCGACAATGGCATCAAGCTCATCCTTGCCCGTGGCCAGACCATGGATGCGAGGGCCATAGGCCACATTCTCATAGATCGACTTGGGAAAAGGGTTGGGCTTTTGGAACACCATCCCGACCCGAGCGCGTAGGACTACGGGGTCGATGGACTTGTCGTTGACGTCCTCGCCGTCCATCTCAATCGCGCCAGTGACCCGGCAGATGGGGATCGTGTCGTTCATCCGGTTCATGCAGCGCAGGAAGGTCGACTTGCCACAGCCCGAGGGGCCGATGAACGAGGTCACGGCCTTTTCAGGAATATCGATGGCGACGTCAAACAGGGCCTGTTTCTCGCCATAATAGACATTGATGTCGCGGGCCCGGATCTTGACCGGAGGCCCTTGCACGGCACCAGCAGCCTTCGGATCACTCAAGGCTGACGCGGCCGCATGGCTGGCTGAATCGTCGCGGTTCATGGGCATGGCGGATCTCGAATAGGAGGAACTGATGGGGGGCATGACGGCTACCACCGCCGCTCAAACCGGCGGCGCACTACCATCGCCACCGCATTCATAAGGATCATAAAGACCAGCAGGACCATGATGGCCGCAGCGGTTCGCTCGTGGAAGGCCCGCTCCGAAGCGTTCTCCCAGATATAGACCTGCACCGGCAGCACGGTCGCGGCTTGGTCAAAACCATGCGGCACACCCGGAACGAACGACACCATTCCGATCATCAATAGCGGCGCGGTTTCGCCCAAAGCATGGGCCAGGGCCAAGATAGAGCCGGTCATGACACCGGGCATGGCCAAGGGCAGGACATGGTGAAACACCGCCTGGGTCCGCGAGGCGCCAACACCCAGTGCGGCTTCCCGGATCGACGGCGGTATCGACTTCAAGGATGAGCGGGTGGCGATGATCACGGTCGGCAAGGCCATCAGGGCCAAGACCAGACCGCCCAGCAAAGGCGACGATCTCGGCACACCCAAGGCATTGATGAACAGACCCAGACCGAGCAGGCCATAAACAATCGAGGGCACAGCCGCCAGATTATTGATGTTGACCTCAATCACGTCGGTCCAGCTGTTTTTGGGTGCGAACTCTTCGAGATAGACCGCCGCCATCACCCCGATCGGCACAGCCAAAAAGGCGGTGACCAACAGCATCATGGCGGACCCGACCACAGCCCCCAGAACACCCGCCTGTTCAGGTTCGGTAGAGTCTGACTTGGTGAAGAAGCCGAAATTGAAACCGGTCTTGACCGCTCCCGAGGACTTCAGGGCATCGAGCCAATCCAACTGTTGATTGCTCAAGGTCCGCTCTTCTTCGGGCGATGAACGTTTGATCTCGCCCTTGAAATAGAGGTCGGCATTGGCCCGCAGGGGACCAGACACCGTGACCGTCTTTCCGATAAGGTCGGGGTCCGCCTTGATCATGTTGAGCAGTTGGAAGCCAAAGTCCGGCGACATCAAATCCTTGACGGCCTCGGATTTGGTCCCGAAATCATCATCCTTTTCGCCGAGCTTGGCGAGGATCGCATCGGCGACCATGAGGTCATAATTGACGCCTTCCAGCGCGGTTCGATCGATCCTTGCCGGATCGAGTGGCACCTGAACCGAGATGGAGTGAACGACAAAGGTCGACGCCCCTTGGGTCACAATCCGGCCGAGCAGAACGACCAAGAAACTCAGGGCAATGGCAATGGCCAACTGGCCATAGAGCCGAAACCGCCGCTCTGAAGCATGCCGGATTTTCAAACGGCTTTCGACAGCAGCGCGGATATCGCGTGCGCGATCAGAGGCTGTGGTCGTGGTGATGGGGAGGTCAGTCATACTGTTCCCGGTACTTCTGGACAATGCGCAGGGCGACGATGTTGAGAACCAAAGTCACGGCGAAAAGGGTCAGACCCAAGCCAAAGGCAGCAAGGGTCTTGGGGCTGTCAAACTCTTGGTCACCGGTCAGGAGGGTGACGATCTGCACAGTCACCGTCGTGACGGTCTCCAAGGGATTGAGTGTCATTTTGGCCTGCAGGCCCGCGGCCATGGTTACGATCATGGTCTCACCAATCGCGCGGCTGATGGCCAGCAAGAAGGCCCCAGCGATCCCGGGAAGGGCGGCGGGAAGCACGACCCTCTTGACGGTCTCGGACTTGGTCGCCCCCATCGCATAGCTGCCATCCCGCAAGGCTTGCGGTACCGAATTGATGATGTCGTCAGACAGGGACGAGACGAAGGGGATCAGCATAATGCCCATCACCACACCCGCCACCAGCGCCATCTGGTTTTGAACCTGCCCCAGATAGAGACCCAGTTCATTCAGCGGGCCACCGAGGAACAGCCCACCAAGGCTATTGAAGCCCTGACGGAAAATCGGCCCTACGGTCAAGGCGGCAAAGAAGCCATAGACGACGGTTGGCACCCCCGCGAGGATCTCAAGCAGAGGCTTGAACACAGCCCGCGCCTTCGGACCGGCATATTCCGACAGATAGATGGCAGAGAATAGACCCACGGGACCTGCGACGCACATGGCGATCATCATCACCAAGAAGGTGCCCGCAAACAGCGGCAGGGCCCCAAATCCACCTGACGATCCGACCTGATCGTCGCGCATGCCAATCTGAGGACTCCAATGGGTGCCCAGTAAGAACTCGGCAGGAGACACAGAATTGAAGAACCTTAAGCTCTCCCAGACGAGCGACAGGATGATGCCGAGGGTCGTGATGACGGCCACGATCGAGCAGGCCATCAACAGGCCATCGACCCAACCTTCAACGCGGTTACGGGCACGGAAATCTTTGTTGAGACGCGGAAAGGTCCAGAGAAAACCGGCGAAAACCAAGACCGCCATCAGGGCAAAGGTGCCTTGCTTGATCGCGGTGACGTAGCCCTTGGCCTCGTTCGCCTTGGCGTCCAAAGCAACCTTCATGTCCGGTTCATAGACCGCTTCGCTGGTCTGGCGACCCTCGGCAAGGGCTTGAGCATCTTGGAAGAACAGCTCTTTTTGCTCGACGGAAAGCTGGTGCAAGATCGGCGGCTGATTGGTGATCAGCAAGCTATGCTCGAGTCGGCCGCCAAACAGGATCGAGACAAACAGCAAAAGCGCTGCGGGGACACCGACCCAAAGGGCAACATAGGTCCCGTAATAGCCCGGCAGCGAATGCATCTTGGCCGGAGACCCGCCCGCTGAGGCCAGCGCCTTGCGCCGACCCATCAGGAACGTGACCACAGATAGGGCCGCCAAAATTAAAATCACAATCCAGGTCAGCATCTATCGACAGCATCCATCTGGCATCGAACCAAGAACCCCCGCAGAACTGGCTGGCGTCCATCCTATCGGACAATGCCCGAGAGACGCAGCGGCTTTACGACAATGATGTGACAGTTTTTTTACAGGGCGGGGGAGGAATCGACCGCTCGACACGAGATTTCAGAGCATACGCGCTTGACGCGCGGCCAAGGCTTTTGAATGGATGGGGAAATAGACAATGAAGGCCGCCCCCTCACCCTCTAGGCTTTCGACCGCCAAACCGCCTCGGTGCCGGTTCATAATATGTTTGACGATGGCCAGACCCAAGCCAGTGCCAGAGCGCTCGCCGCTCTTCTGGCCCTCGACCCGATAGAAACGCTCGGCGAGGCGCGGCAGATATTCGCGCCGAATGCCCGGCCCAGAATCATTGATCCGCAGATAGACATAGATCTCTTCACCGGTCTGGTCCGGCGTGAGCAGAGACAGACGAGACGCCGACGGTTTTCTCAGCGCCAGAGCGGCATCCCCGCTGACCCCAACCCCACATTCCACAATCACACTGCCCGACACAGAGCCGTCCCGGCCGCGAGAATATTTGACCGCATTGTCGATCAGGTTCTGTACGACCTGCACGATCTGATCGCGATCACCAACAACCAAGGCCTCACCGCGCTGAGGCATGGCCGTTTGAATTTGAACCCCGGTCTCGACGCTTAGAGGGGACAGGGCGTCGATCACGTCGCTAACAGCTTGGGCAAGGTCAATGCAGCCGTCTGGGGCAATATGTTCGTTCAACTCGATCCGGCTCAAGGACAAGAGGTCGTCAATGAGCCGCGCCATTCGATCGGCTTGGGTGGCCATAATGTTCAAGAACCGATCCCGCGCGACCGGATCATCCTTGGCGTGGCCCCGCAGGGTCTCGATAAACCCGGTCAGGGACGCCAAGGGGGTGCGCAGTTCGTGACTGGCATTGGCCAGAAAGTCCGCGCGCATCCGCTCATTGCGCCGCGCATCGGTCTCATCGCGCATCATCAAGAGTGCCACATGGGATCCATCGGGCCGCACGGGCAAGGGCCGCGTCAAGGCACGTAGATAGCGATCCTGAGCCCCGCCAGAATCATAGGCTGCCTCTCCCGGAACACCCCCGAACAGGGCCTCATCGACGACTTCGAGGATCTTGGGATTGCGGATTGCCGTAACTAGCAAGGCACCAGAACTTTGGATTCGAAAGAACTCCCGCGCGGCAGCATTGGCAAAGATGAACCGCCGTCCAGCCACATCGTCTGCCTCCTGAGCAGCGATCACCATCACGGGATCTGGCAGGCTTTCGAGAATTTCAGAAAAGGGCGTTTGCGCCTCTTGAGGGCGCGATTGCACCAAGAGATCGACGCTGGCCTGATCAAAGCGCCGCTCGCGATAGCCGCGTAGGGACAAAAAGAGCGTCAATCCGCCGACCAACAGGGCCAGTAGGACCGCCGAACCCATATTGGCCTGACCAGTCAAGGCCAGCAGCAACAAGGCCCCCGCGCCCGCCGATCCCGCCACGACCGCACGCCATGGGAGGCGCGATCTGCGGATGGGGTTCGGCGTGAGAGACATAGGCGGTGGACTTTCCGTCAGGAGCGAGGCCAAGGGGCGCGGGTTTCGAATCACGACAAAGAGATCACAACTTCATCTCAATCACGTGACGATAGTCCATCGACCGATAGATTTCCTAACGGCACCGCAATTTTAATCCACATTGATCCGATGGGTTTTGTGCGCAAAATTAAGGGTCTTTGGTGACGGTCTTGGTCAATTGGTTGGGGATGCTCATCTGCCAAACCGAGCGAACCAAGACCCAACGACGACGCGACCGCAGATGCAGAGGCCCAACATGTCGATCCCAGACCCCGTCGATCACCCTTCGCGCCGCCAAGCCCTGCTCACAGCTATGGCTTTGAGCCTGCCCCTGATCGGTTCGAGCCCTGCGGCGGCGGCAAGCCGCAAGCCCGTCACGCTTCTCAATGCCAGCTACGACCCGACGCGTGAGCTCTATAAGGACATCAACGCCGCCTTCGCTGATTTTTGGAAGGGGCGGGTTGGACAGGATTTGACAATCAACCAAAGCCACGGCGGTTCGGGCAAACAGGCACGGGCGGTGATTGACGGATTGGAAGCGGACGTGGTGACCTTAGCGCTCGCCTATGACATCGATCAGATTGCGGCCAACGCCAAGCTCCTGCCCACAAATTGGCAATCGCGCCTGCCCAACAATTCCTCCCCCTACACCTCAACCATCGTGTTCTTGGTGCGCAAGGGTAACCCCCTAAAGATCCGTGATTGGAGCGATCTGATCCGTCCTGGCGTCAGTGTCATCACCCCCAATCCCAAGACCTCTGGCGGCGCGCGCTGGAACTATCTGGCGGCTTGGGCCTGGGCGCTAAAGCAACCCGGCGGCAATGCAGCAACCGCGCAGGCCTTTGTCGAAAAGCTCTACGGGCAGGTTCCTGTACTTGATACCGGCGCGCGCGGCTCGACCACGACCTTTGTCCAGCGCGGATTGGGCGATGTCTTGATCACTTGGGAGAACGAGGCCTTCTTGGCCCTTGAAGAGTTTGGCGCTGGCAAGTTCGAGATCGTCGCCCCCAGCCTATCGATCCTCGCCGAACCACCCGTCGCCCTCGTGGACAAGGTCGTTGATCGTCGCAAGACCCGCACGGTGGCTGAGGGCTATCTGAATTTTCTGTACAGCCCCCGGGCTCAAGATCTGATCGGCAAGAACCACTACCGTCCGCGCAATGCGGCAGCTCTGGCCAAATATGGCAACAAGTTCCCTAAAATGCCCTTGGTGACCATCGACCAGACCTTCGGCGGCTGGAAAAAGGCCCATGCGATCCACTTCGCCGATGGAGCCCTTTTCGACCGTATCTATCGGCCCGGCTGATCCGCGCGCACTCCAAAACAGGAGAGGTTTCACAATGTGGTGAGGCCTCAAAATTCCATCATCTGTCCCTGCGAAAAATGTTGCGGCGCAAAATCGACGGGCGTAATGGCCTCGCTTGGCGATTGATGCAGCGTCCCCCTGCGACCGCCGGAGCTAGATAAATGTCAGGTCCGTCTTACGACGGGTCCCTCGCAGCGTCGACCTCGTCGACCGCAAATCAAAAAAACACCATCGACACCCCCGCCGCGAACTCGGAAAGCCGCCATGGTCATGGCCAATTCTGGACCCTCGCGCTCGGTTCTGTGGGCGTGGTGTTTGGTGATATCGGGACCAGCCCCCTCTATGCGTTCCGCGAAGCCCTGTTCCAAGCCGCTAAGGATGGCTTGCTAAGATTAGAGGTCATGGGCGTGGTTTCGCTGGCCCTGTGGGCCCTGCTGCTTGTGGTCACGGTCAAATATGTCCTGTTCCTGATGCGGGCCGATAACCATGGCGAGGGCGGCGTCCTGTCGCTGATGGCCTTGGCGCAGCAGGCCCTCCTCGGACGAACCAGAACCGTTTTTATCCTTGGCGCTTGCGGCGCGGCGCTCTTCTATGGCGACGCGGTCATTACCCCGGCCATTTCGGTTCTGTCGGCCGTTGAAGGCTTGCACACAGTGCCCGCCCTGACGCACACCGTGACGCCCTCGGTCGTCGTCGCGATTAGCCTCGCCATCCTCTTTTGCCTGTTTATGGTTCAGTCGCGTGGCACCGAGAAGGTCGCCGCCCTGTTTGGCCCCATCTGTCTGGTCTGGTTCATCATCATTGGCGGACTGGGCCTATGGCACCTTGCACAGTTACCGCACATCCTGATGGCCATCAGCCCGACCTATGCCATCAGCTTCTTGGCCCACCATGGTGTGGTGGGACTACTCGTGCTGGGATCGGTATTTTTGACTGTGACCGGGGCCGAGGCCCTCTACGCAGACATGGGCCATTTCGGCCGCTGGCCGATTCAAGCCTCTTGGCTGTTCTTTGTCCTACCCTGCCTGATCCTGAACTATCTGGGCCAAGGGGCCTTCGCCCTTCAGGAGGTTGCCGCCGCAGCCGCAGCCCATAGGCCGGTTCAGAACCTCGACTGGTTCTTTCTGATGGCCCCCGAAGCCTTCCGTATTCCGCTGGTCGTCTTGGCCGGTATGGCGACCATTATTGCCAGCCAAGCGGTGATTACCGGGGCCTTCTCTCTGACCAATCAGGCCATGCAGCTTGGTCTCCTTCCGCGCATGGTGATGGAACGCACGTCCCAAACCCATGCAGGGCAGATCTTTCTGCCGCGCATCAATATGCTGCTCATGATCGGGGTTTTCCTACTGGTGGCCATGTTCAAGACCTCCAGTAACCTATCGCAGGCTTACGGGCTGGCCGTGACCGGAACCATGGCCGTGACCACCTCTCTGGCCTACATCGTCGTACGCAAGCTTTGGAAGTGGAACCTGTGGGCGAGCCTGGCCCTGATTGCACCGCTTCTGGCGCTGGACATGGTGTTTCTAGGGGCCAATGCTCTGAAGGTCCTTTCGGGTGGTTGGGTGCCTCTGGCGATCGGTGGGGCACTCTTTGCCCTGATCGCCACCTGGACACGCGGCTCGACCATCCTGACCCGCAAGGTCGAACGGGACTCGCCAAAGATGGAGGATATCGTCGCCATCCTCTCGGCCCGCGGCCCCCACCGGGTGGATGGCACCGCCGTCTATCTGACCAGCACGGTCAACTATGCCCCAGTCGCCTTGATGCATAACCTCAAGCACAACAAGGTTCTTCACGCCTCCAACGTCATCTTAACCGTCAAGACGGCAGAGACCCCACGCGTTGACCCAGAAGAGCGGGTCAGCCTCGTTCGGATCAACGCGGACTTCGTTCAAATCACACTGAACTATGGGTTCATGGAAAGCCCGAACGTGCCCAAGGCCCTGGTCAAGCCATCGGATCCCAGCTTGAAACTGGATCCGATGGCGACCTCCTATTTCGTGGGTCGCCGCTCGATCGTGCCTGCCGCAAAATCGGCCATGCCCGACTGGCAAGATCAGCTCTTCATCTTCCTGATGAAGAACGCCGCCAATCCGACCGACTTCTTCCACATCCCACCCGGACGCGTGGTCGAGATGGGCACGCAGGTCACGATCTAGCGGCGGCGAGACCTAAGCGCGCAGTTCAGCTTCGATCGCCAGAAGCTGATCCTTGCCGAAATAGATCTCGTCGCCGACGAAGAAGGTCGGGATGCCGAAGGCTCCGCGATCATAGGCCGCTTGGGTATTGTCGCCCAGCTTGGCCTTGATTTCGGGGGTCTGGCTCAGTTCCAGCACGGCCTTGGCGTCCAGTCCGGCCTTGGTCAGAACTTGGGCCAGCACCTCTGGGTCACCGGCCTGAAGCTGATCTTCCCACATGGCGCAGAACACGGCCTCGATATAGGCGTCGAACTGACCCAAGGCCTGGGCCGCGACCGCGCCGCGCATCAGGTTCAGCGTATTGATCGGGAAATGGGGATTGAAGCGATATTTGGTCAGGCCATTGACCCGCACAAAACGTTCCATCTCGATACGCCCATAGGCCATTTTTTTGGGAATATCGCCAAAAGCCACCATTGGGGCCTTGTTGTTGGCCAGCTTGAACAGACCGCCGAGCAGGACCGGCTGATAATCAAAGACCGCGCCCGTGCGTTCGATAATGCCGGGGATCACGCGGTGGGCGAGATAGGCGTTCGGGCTGCCGAAATCGAAGAGAAAATCAACCTTAGCCATCACCAAGTCTCCGCAAATGGATTAGAGAATATGGCCCATCTTGGCACGTTTCGCCGCCAGATAGGCGCTATTTTCAGGCCGCTCGACCGTCCAAGCGGTGACCCGTTCAGTCTCGATCCCGGCCCGGCGCAGGGCCTCGACCTTATCGGGATTGTTGGTAATGAGCCGAACCTTGGTCACGCCAAGCGTCTTGAGGGCCTTTGCGGCAATGTCAAAATCGCGCTCATCGGGCGCAAAGCCAAGCGCCACATTGGCCTCAACCGTATCCATACCCTTGGCCTGAAGGGCATAGGCCTTGAGCTTATTGGCCAGCCCGATCCCCCGGCCCTCTTGGCGTAAGTAAAGCACCAGCCCGACCGGGGCTTGGGCGATCCGGTCCAGCGCCGAATGGAGCTGTGGGCCGCAATCGCAAAGGTGCGAGCCAAAGACGTCGCCGGTCAGACATTCCGAATGGATCCGCAGCAAGACCGCCTCACCCACGCTCGGGCCGCGCAAGGTTCCAATGGCCACATGCTCGCGCCCGTCACCCAGATCATTCATGACCCGCATGGAAAATCGGCCATGGGAGGTGGGAAGTTCCACCGCCTCGGCGCCTAGCCATTGTGAAGTCTGCGTTGCGCCCGACATACCTTCTTCTTTCTAAACGCCGCCCGATCAAACCCGGTTCAAATCG